>JBCBZH010000244.1:0-6829 GCA_039815415.1 Bacteroidota bacterium | reverse complement strand
CCAGTTGTAGTCCAACCCGGTTGGCCGAACCGCGATTCCATTGTTCAAGCCGTCGTCCATCACGACGTAGCTCAAGAACGGCCGGACCGTGAGTGGAATGGTCGTATCCGGGCGCGCGGTGCGCTCTAGCACCAGCTCGTAGAACCCGTACGCCCTCGGGCTGGTGAGATCGACCCGCACTTCCCGCAAGCTCGCGCTCCCGTTGACCGTCGTCGGAATGGTTCCGAATGCCTCGTCGTCGAGACATTCCACGCACTCGAGCCGTGCGGCGGTCACGCCCCCGGCGCCGGGGCCACTCAGGAATAGCAACCGTTCGCCGCCCCCAAGGAGGGCCTCGGCGGAAGCCTGGAACTCTGCATTCGGGTCCACCGAGACCGCGCGAACGCGGATCTCGGAGTTGTCCTCGTTGCGCTCCGCAACGAACGCAATGCCCACAGGGGCTCCCTCGACTGCCACCACATCGAAGTCGTCCTCGATGTCATTCGTGGTGTTGATGGTGCGTAGAACTGTGAACGTGTCGCCCGCCTGGGGCGTGTAGCCGTCGGCCACACGGACCACGAGCGCTCCGGCGAGACGAACCGATCCGGACGGCCCCGGCCCCCGCTGGATCTCCAACAGATCACTCGCGCCGCCTGCGGCCACGTCCACAACGAGCTGAGGATTCCCGGCCACCTTGGACAGGAAGAACCAGTTCCCGATGCGGAGCGTGTCGAGAGGGGTCGCCTCCGTCCCCGGGCTGATAGTTCCCTCAATGGCCAGCTCGGTACTGCCAATGAGCACCTCTCCGTCGCCGGTGAGCTGCATGCCCTCCGGGAGTGAGGCCGAACCCGGGGGGTCGAGCTGAAGGCGGGCGCCTTTGAGTGGACGGAGTTCGCTACCCGGCTGACTCCGCAGTGTGGACCCAAGCGAGACGATGGCGAGGCCTGTCTCCGCTTCCCGCCGCGCCGTGAGCAGCGCCGTGTTGATGAGACTGCCCGTCCCGTCCTGAGAGAGAGCCCGTCCGGCCTGGATGAACTCCATTGTGCTCTCGTTGCGAACGACACCCCCACGGTTGATGAAGAGTGAGGTGCGGACCTCCATTACCCCCTCATTCCTCAAAACGCCTTGCTCAACCCACAGTCCGTTGCCTCCCACCTTGAGCCGCCCAGCGTTGACCATCTCGCCACCCGTGCTTGTCACGACCGTGGATTGCCCGCTCCCGGGTGCGATCTCAATGCCAGTGCCACCCACATCTAACACCGCGTCGCCGGAGGCAGCAGCAAGGATGGCACCGTTGCTGAATTCAACCTTGCCTGCAGGCGTGCCCGTGATCGTTCCCGAGACCTCGTAGAGACCCGTGCTGCCGTTGCTTGCTCCAAAGAAGAAGGTGGCTCCCTCCGTCACATCAAACGTGCCGCCGCTCCATTGCCCCTGGCTCCAGAAGATCACGCGCCCGCCGGTACTGGCCAGGGTCCCGCCCGCAAGGTCCAGTGCTCCGAGGACCGTCGATTGCGGAGCCTGTCCCTCCGCGTCGAAGAGAAGCGTCCCTCGAATGATGAAGCGCGAGCGACGGTCGGGACCTCCCTGGCCCATGATAGTGCCAACCCCTGTCCGCACGCGGAGCGTTCCGCCCGGTGCGATGTCCACAGTCCCGCCACTGCTCAGGAGCCCCGTAAGCGCAGTGTGGACGAGCGTGCCCTCGACGGTGAGCGTACCGGTTACGTCGGGAAGCCCGTCGCAGGACCCGCAGTTGGCGCTGTTCTCGATCTCGACGACGCCATTGGCGCCGATGGTGCCCGATCCGAGCGTCGACAGCGTCGCATTGAGCACCAGTGTTTGCGTGCCACTGGTCCCGCCCACCACCAGCCCGCCGAGGGCCTGGTCTTGATCGAGTGAGACAGCGTAGGTCCCCGAGGCGGTGACACATGCGGTGTCGGCAGATGTAGGGACGCCGTCCGACCAGTTGGCCGCGGTCGACCACACGCCGCCGGAGGCGCTGGTCCACGAGGTGGTGCAGGTCTGGGCGAAGGTCGGGCTGGCGAGACATGCCGCCAGCACGACAAGAGAAGCAAGGCGGAACATGTAGGGCGCGAGAATGGAAGGATGAGCTCTATCTACCACCCAACCGAGATCGAGACGCGAATTGGCTCATCGTGTGTGAGACTCGCCCCCAAGACCCCGACCCAGTCCACCACAAACCAGGCCGGGGCCGCTGCCCGATCTCGAGCGTGCCCGAGACCAAGGCAGTTGTCGCGCGACGGCCCGCTTCGAGCTGGCGGGCCCGGACGCTCTGGCCGCCTTCGCACTCGCCAGCTCGTGCGTCTAGATCTCCTACCGACTTTCTGGGCCGGAATGGCTCAGCTGGGCCCGCCATTTCTGGCGGCGCCAGCGGGTTCATCGTGCCACCGCAGGTCATTCGTTGTATCCGTCTATCTTTATAGGCGACCCCACCTTACACTTCTGGATGGCCCCGCCACCCGACGTCACGGTTCTGCTCCACCGCGCCCAGTCCGGCGATGAGTCGGCGTTTCAGCGAGTCGTGGGCCAGCTCTACGATGAGCTGCGGGCGGTGGCTCGAAGCCAGCGCCGGCGTCTCGGAGCCTCCGAGACCGTCAACACGACGGCTGTAGTCCACGAGGCGTACGCCAAGATCGCGGGCCGAGTGGGCGAGCCGGACTTCGTGGACCGACAGCACTTCCTCCGCGTGGCGTCGCGGGCGATGCGCGACGTGATCGTGGACTATGCCCGTGCCCAACGGGCAGACAAGCGCGGCGGCGGCGAAGCCCCTCTGCGTATCCACCAGACCGGGGTGTTCCCCGGCGGGCTGGCGGCTCAGACCACCTCCATCAACCCCGATGAGGTGCTCGCTCTCGACCGGGCGCTCCGCAAGCTCGACACGCTGGACTCGGAGCAGGCCCGCCTTGTGGAGCTGCGCTACTTCTCCGGCCTGACCCTACAGGAAGTCGCTGACGCTCTTGAGATGTCTCTGGCAACCGCCAAGCGGCGCTGGACCGTCGCCCGAGCCTGGCTGTACCGCGAGCTGTCTGAGGACGCTCCGCCGACGCAGTAGCGCGGAGGGCGAAAGCCGCTGCTTTGTACGCAGGCAGAATCGCCAGTTCGAGACACTGTGCTAGTCGGGCTGACGCGGCCGGGCTGGCGCCTCTTCTCACGGACTGCGTCTGCCTTTCTGGGCCCGGTCCACCCTCTCGATGATCCGTTCGACGTCCAATTCTCGGTAGGGGGACTAAGCCCCCTCCCTTTCGCCCCGATGGACGCTGCCTTCTGGGACCAGCTCAACACCCTCGTTGCCGATGCACTCGATCACCCCGAGGCTGCGCGGGACGCCTTTCTCCGATCAAACGCGACGAGCGATGTAATCCTACAGGAGGCACGCGAACTACTTGACGCCCACGCTGCCGCTGAGGCCGACGGTGCTCTCGAGTCGCTCTTCTCCAAAGGCGCGGCGTTGCCGGACACCATCGGCCCCTGGCGAATCACGGGCCTGCTGGGCAAGGGCGGCATGGGTGTGGTCTACCGCGCCGAACGGGCGGATGGCCTTTACGAGCGCGAAGTCGCCTTGAAGCGCCTCCACCCAGGCCGCGGCCATGAGGCCCGCCTCGCCGACGAGCGGCGTATCCTGGCACGACTCGAGCATCCGGGCATTGCCCGTCTGTACGAAGGCGGCATCGATACCCACGGCGCACCGTATGTGGTGATGGAACGGGTTGATGGCGGCCCCATCACGGACTACGCGGACCAGCATGACCTTGGCCTTGGGGCCCGTGTCCGTCTGCTCATCGACGTCTGCGATGCTGTTGCCTACGCCCATCGGCACCTCATCGTCCATCGCGATGTCAAGCCATCGAACGTGTTCGCATCCGGCCCACCCGACGCACCCGCTGTCAAGCTGCTGGACTTTGGGATTGCGCGTCTCCTCGAGACCCCCAGCGAAACGGAGACCACCCTCGCCCACACCCCGGCCTACGCCGCGCCGGAGCAGATCCTCGGCCAGCCCGTCACGACAGCAACCGACGTCTACAGCCTGGGCGTGCTCGCCTACGAGCTGCTGGCCGGACAGCGTCCCTACAGTCTGTCCAACACCACGGCCCGTGAGGCTGAGCGCATCGTATGCGACGTGGATCCGCCCGCGCCCTCATCAGTGGCTCCGTCTCGCTGGGCCCGTGACCTTCGCGGCGATCTCGACATCGTGCTCGCGAAGGCGCTCGCCAAAGAGCCCGGTCACCGGTACGCCTCTGCCGAGGCCCTCGGGGACGACCTGCGCCGCGTGCTGGCGTCAGAGCCCGTCGCGGCACAGCCTGCGTCGGCGTTCTACCGGGCGCGGCTGTTTGTGCGACGCCACCGGCTGAGCGTGGCTGCGACGGCCGCGGTTGCCATCGCTCTAATTGGAGGTCTCGGTGGCACCACGTGGCAGGCCCAGGCCGCAGCTCAGGAGCGCGACCGGGCCCGCGCAGAAGCCGAAAAGGCCGCCGCCGTCACCGCCTTCCTCAGCTCGACGCTCGCGGCTGCCAGCCCGGAGGTCGGGACACCGGTGCCCTCGTCCGAGTTGCGCATCATCGACGCGCTGGCGCATGCGGCGGAGAACGTGGAGGGCGCCTTCCCCGGCCAACCTGACATCCGCGCGGCGGTCTATCACACGCTCGGGAAGACTCTCCTCGATCTCGGGCTTCACACCGACGCCGAAGCGCCTCTCCGCACGGCCCTCCGGTTGCGCGACTCTCTGCACGCCAGCTCGCTGCACATCTCACAGATCGAAACCCTGGATGCACTCGGCCTGCTCGCGCTCTGGCTGCCCGAGCTCGACGGTGCCGATGCGTTCTACGACCGGAGCCTCTCGCTCCGCCGCCAGCTCTATGGCCCCGACAGCCCGGAAGCGGCCGTCGGGCTGGCGAACCTAGCGGAGCGCTACGTCGAGTTGGACGATGCGGACGCAGCCATTCCTCTTCTCGAGGAGGCACTCGCACTTGCAGAGGCCGAGTCGATGGACGGAACCATCGAGCATGCGGAGGTGCAGTTCGTTCTGGCATCGGCCCAGCTTCGCGCTGGGTACAGCGAAGACGCCGAGGCCTCGTTCTCGGCGCTTCTGGACACCGCCGACGAGCTGGTGGAGACGCTGGACCTGGACCCCGAGGATGCCCGAATCGCCACGCTGTTGATCGGGCTGGGGCAGTCGCGCTTGCTCCTGCAGAACGCGGCCGCCGCAGAGGCTCCGCTCCGAGACGCGCTCACCCGGCGCGCGTCCCGCTTCGACGCGGGCCACCCGCTGCTGGCCGAGGCGCAAGGCATGCTCGGCATTGCTCTCGCCGAGCAGGGCAACATGCGCGAGGCCGAGCCCCTGCTTCGGGCTGCGCTCTCGACGTTCGAAACCGGAGACCCATTCCTCTTCTACCAGTTCGTCACGCGCATCGAGTTGGCGAGCATCGAGGCCAACCGAGGACGCACGGTGGAGATCGAGGCGCTCCGCGAAGACCTCCGTGGCCTCCAGAACGATCTGAGCCCTGACCACCCATGGGCCCGTCTCGCCCTACAGCGCGCCCAGCAGGTGGACGACCGTCTGGGGTTTTGAGCGATCATGGAGGCTCGTCGCGATGAATCGTGTCATCGATGATCCAATCGGGCCGCGAATCCCGGTTGGGCTCTCACACGCACCGTCTCGTCCATGGACGCCGATCTCTGGGATCAGATCAACACCCTCCTTTCCGATGCCCTCGACCAGCCCGAAGGCGCGCGCGAGGCTTACCTCGTTGCGCACTCCCCGAGCCCGGAGGTCCTCGCCGAAGTGCGGGAACTGCTGGCAGCCCACGCGGCTGCCGAAGCCGATGATGCCCTTTCATCGCCCTTCACCGACGCCCCGGTCCCTGACACGGTAGGTCCGTGGCGCCCATTGTCACGGCTCGGGGCGGGTGGCATGGGCGTGGTCTACGCGGCCGAGCGGATCGACGCCAGCTTCCGCCAGCGCGCAGCCCTGAAGCTGGTCCGCCCCGGATTCGGAGCCGACTTCCGCGACCGATTTCTGCGAGAGCGCCGCCTGCTGGCAGGCCTGGATCACCCTGGTATCGCTCGACTCCTCGACGGCGGACTCACCGCAGACGGGCTGCCGTACCTGGCCATGGAGTTGGTAGACGGCGAACCCATCACAGCCTATGCCCGGGAGCGCGAGATGGCGATTCGAGGTCGGCTCGAGCTGTTTCTCCAGGCGTGCGAGGCTGTCGCGCACGCACACCGTCACCTCGTGGTCCATCGGGACTTGAAGCCTGCGCACATGCTCGTGGAGACGAACGAGCAAGGCGCCCCCCGAGTCAAGCTGCTGGACTTCGGCATCGCCAAGCTGCTGGATGCTGACGACGAAGCCATCCTGACACGGACGGGCGGTGGCCCGATGACGCCGCAGTACGCCGCACCCGAACAGATCACCGGCGGCACCGTCACCACCGCCACCGACGTGTATGCCCTCGGTGTGGTGCTCTATGAGCTTCTGACCGGCCAGCGCCCCTACGATCTGACCGGCCTCTCCCCGAGCGAGGCGGAGCACATGGTCACCAGCGCGACGCCCACCCGCCCCAGCGCGACGACCGATACAGCCACCGACACTCGTCACCTCCGAGGCGACCTTGACACAGTGGTGATGAAGGCTCTCGCCAAAGAGCCGGAACGTCGCTATGCGTCCGCCGAAGCCCTCGCCGACGACATCCAGCGGTACCTCGGCGGCCTGCCTGTCCGAGCCCGGCCAGACACATGGCAGTACCGAGCGGGGAAGTTCATGCGCCGCCACCGAGTCGCGCTGGCGGCCGGGTCCATCGCGCTGGCGGCCATTCTGGGAGGGGCTGGAGCT
>JBCBZH010000198.1:0-8242 GCA_039815415.1 Bacteroidota bacterium | reverse complement strand
GATGCTCCACTTCACGGTCACGGGCGAGAACACGACGTTTCTGAGCGCGGAGTAGGCCTCGCCTGCTCGATGCGCACACGCTCTGCATCTCGAGCTGGTGAGGCACGGAGCCCGGACGGTGCTACGTTTCGGGACGATGCAACGCTCTCTTCTCATTCTCGGGCTTCTCGTCTCCATCGGCGTAGCTGCCGCCATCATCATGGTAGTCGGTGCGAGTGGCGACTTCATCGAGTCCAGGGATGAGACACTCATGGGCACGGAGATCGGCGCGGAGGAGCGGCAGGCCGTTCAGGCGTACACCGGCCTCGAGCTGCCGCCCTCGACGGTCTACCACGCCTACCACTTCGAGTCGGCCCTGGACCAGCGAATGGTGGCTCTGGTGTCGCTCGACGCGAAGGACGTAGAGGCCTTGCTCGCGCGCCCACCTCTCGACGAAGCCGTCTGGGAGCTGGCAACCGATCTTCCCACGGCACAGTCTGATCTCTCGGACTGGCCCTCGAGCTGGGGAGCGCCCACCACAACCGGACGCCGCGCCACCCTCGATGTCGCCCCCGGCCGCCAGCTCGCCGTTTCCATCGGTGACGCCGATTCCGACTCCCAACCTGTTCTGATCTCGTGGTTCACGTACTAACCTCGCGCGCGCTCGCCGCGGCCGTTTGCCTGCTCACAACTGCCGCATGCGCGCAATCCAGCGGCAAGCCCGCCGCGAGCCCAGAGCCTGCCGACCGCCGGGCCGATTCGGTTGTCGTCCAGAACGGCTATGCCGTCGAGGCCGATACGGTTGAGGCCGCCACGTCGCGCGTGGCCGAGGAGGTGGTGCCGCTGGGTGCGACCACCATCCAGGTCGTCACGCACGAGGTGGAGGGACCGATGCGGCCCGTGTTCATGGCGCTCAACATGCACGACAACGAGAGCACGTCCGTGGATGCCGCTCTCGAGGTGATGCGCGAACGCGGAGGGCGTTTGGTCGAGCTGGTGCACACGGGCGAGCGCAACGTCACCTTCCGCGTGGACGGCGCCGACTTCGTGGCGGACCCCAACCGGATGTTCACTGATGCCGGACGCCGCCGGACCCTCGCCGACCAGTCGCGCGACACGCCCGAGGCCCGCGCCGCGCTGGCGGCCTTCGCCGATGCGGTGCTGGAGATCTACGCGCCCGGAGCGCCTGCGGTCATCGCGCTCCACAACAACACCGAGGACAACTACACCGCCAGCTCGTACGAGCCCGGAGGCGCCTACGAGACCGATGCCGCCGCCGTCACGGTCCATCCCGGCTCCGACCCCGACGATTTCTTTTTCGTCACCGACCGCGGGCTCTACGACGCGCTGGTGGCGCGCGGCTTCAATGCCGTCTTGCAAGACAACGAGGCCGCCACCGACGACGGCTCCCTTTCCGTGTGGGCTGCCCGCGAGGGGGTTCCGTACGTGAACGTGGAGGCGCAGCACGGCCACCAGCTCGAGCAGGCGCGTATGATCGCCGCGCTGATGGACGTGCTGACCGAGCGGTAGGCGGACAATGATCGAGCCTCGGTCATCCACGTCGCCCGACGCCGTCGCGCAGCACTACGACCGTCTCGACAGCTTCTATCGGGACATCTGGGGCGAGACCGTCCACCACGGTCTCTGGGTGACGGGCCGCGAGACGCCTGCTGAGGCCGCGGCTGGTCTCACCCGCCGCGTGGTGGACGCCGTCTCACCAGTTGGCTTGCGCCGGCCTTCAGTTCGTGGCATACAGGTCTGCGACGTGGGGTGTGGCTACGGCGCCATCAGCCACGCGCTGGCGGAGACTGGGGCAGAGGTCACCGGCCTCACGCTCTCCGAGGCGCAGGCGGAGGTCGCACGATCCCGATCCGTGGATGGCAGCCCTCAATTCCTCGTCCAGGACTGGCTGGACAACGACTTCGCCAGCGCGTCGTTCGACGCCGTCGTGGCCGTCGAGAGCACGACCCACATGCCTGAGCGCCAGCGCGTGTTCGACGAGCTGGCGCGTGTCCTGAAACCGGGTGGGCGACTGGTGCTGTGCGTCTGGATGGCGAGCGAATCGCCAGCTCGATGGCAGGTCCGGCATCTGCTGGAGCCGATCTGCCGGGAGGGACGACTCGCCGGGCTCGGAAGCGCCACAGAGAATCGGGAGTGGATTTCGAGGGCCGGGCTGGTGGTAGAGGCCGAGGAGGACTGGAGCCCGCAGGTGGCGCGGACCTGGACCGTGGTGGCACGCCGCGTGGCCACACGGCTGGTATCCGACCGCCGTCTTCGGCGATTCATCCTGGACGCGAGCGAGGGCGACCGCGTCTTCGCGCTGACCGTGGCTCGGCTCCGATTGGCCTTCGCAGTCGGAGCCATGCGCTATGGCTTCTTCGTCGCCCGGAAGCAGAAATAGCTGAAGGCGCGGCCTAGGCACGCCGATTTCGCTACCCGTCGCGATCACTTCTTCCGCATCTTCGTTGTTTCAGCCCCCAGGTCTTGATTTCGTGCACGATACCGAATCAGGCCTCGTCGCCCTCCGTTTCCCGCCACATCGCTGACGTGCTCGATTCTGCCTCCCGCGCGATCCTCTGTCTCGCGCTTGTTGTTGCCGCGTGTGATTCGGGCGATCCGCCGCCAGAGAACATCCAGCCCATGCCTGAACCGGAAGGCATTGCGTATCCATTGTCGGTGTCCACCACGGGACGGTATCTCACCGACCAATTGGGGCGGCCGGTGTTTCTCCAGGGGGACGCGGCGTGGTCACTCATCGCGAATGTGAGCCTGGAGGATGCAGAGGTCTACCTGGCCGACCGCGCGGCTAAAGGGTTCAACGCCATCTACGTGAACCTGGTCGAGACCGCGTTCACGAACCAGGATCCGCCATGGAAGAACGTCTACGGTGAAGCGCCATTCAGCTCGCTTCCGGACACGTACATCATGGACTTCAGCGTTCCAAACGAGGCCTACTGGTCGCACGTGGATGCCGTCTTCGAGGCGGCCGCCGAACAGGACATTCTCGTATTTGCCTTTCCGGCCTACATGGGGTGGATGCAGCAGTTCGATGGGTGGTCGTACGCCCTGGACGCCAACGGGGTGGACCGGATGCGCGCGTACGGGGAGTTCCTAGGTAAGCGGTACGTGGATCAACCCAACTTGATCTGGGTCGCGGGGGGCGACTGGGGACCCTCGGGTCCATCCTACGAGCTAACAGATGAGGTGGCTGCGTGGGTGGGCGGCATCCGCACGCATGACACAACGCACCTCTGGACCGGTCACGGCGGTCAGCAGAGTGGAACCGAGGTCTATGGCTATCTGGGCCTGGATCTCAACACGACCTATCGCTATCCCCCAGCCGAGGCGCCGGATGCTGTTCGCATCGACGTTCGGCGCACGCCGCGCATGCCTGTGGTGTTCTTCGAGGGGTGGTATGAGAACGAGTATTCGACCACTCCAGCCAAGCTTCGCTACCAGGCCTACTCCAGCATCCTCGGTGGCGCGATGGGCCACTTCTATGGCAACAACCCCATGTGGTTCTTTGGGGATGGCTGGAAGGCTGCGCTGAACACGGCGGGTGCGCGCAGCATGGTACACGTCGCCGCGTTGTTTCGCTCGCGCCCGTTCCACTTGCTCGCCCCCGATGATGGTGGGAGGGTGGTCACCGGCGATCGAGGTACCCTGAAGGGAGGAAACTATGTGGCTGCGGCCCGAGCCGAGAGCGGCATCACCAGCATCATCTACGTTCCTGAGGATCGCGCTGTAGCTGTAGATCTGAGCCAGGCCATTGACGGCGACACCGCTCGCCTGTGGTGCCTCGATCCGAAAACCGGAGCCGCGACAGATCTCGGGACGACGCCCGCAGAAGGGCTCTTCAACGCCACGGCGTGTGCAACGCCAGACTGGATTCTCGTGGTAGACGACGCGAGCATGGGGCTGGGAGTCCCCGGAGGCTGAGCCGGGATCGAAAGGCCTGCATGAAGCGTATGGCAAGATGTAAGCGCTTACTCTCTTTCTCACGTTTGCCTCGCGATCTCGTGTTCCGACGTTTCCTTCTCGCCGCCCTCTTCGCGGGTTCTCCCTTCGTGACTGCCGCCAGCTCGGCGGCTCAGGTGCCTCTCGAAGAGGTCACGGAGGCTGAACGCGCCCAAGGCTATGCCCTGCGAGGAGAGAGTGTCGTCTTCGTCTTCGACGCCGCTCTGTACGACGTACAGCCCGAGCGCGTGGCCGTCACCGGCGCTTTCCGCGGATGGAGCACCGACATGGAGGATGAGGCCTTCGCGCTGGCGACCGACGACTCTGGCCTCTGGACGCTCACCAGCCCGCTCGAACTGTCGCCTGCCAGCCCGTTCAAGTTTCGTGTCGACGCTGGGCGGTGGCTCGACCCTCACGTCGAAGCGCCCAACGTTCAGGGCGGCAACCTGATCTATCAGTTCGGAGTCACGCCCCAGCGGCTCGTCGCCGAGCTGAGAGGGGAACGGTCCGTATGGGTCGAGCTGACGGGCACGTCGCGCCCGTTCTCCGCCAGCGCGTACCGTGTTGTGCGGTGGGACGGCGAGGAGGTCCCAGTCGAGCTGGTGACGCCCCACGAGGCGCACTCGGCCGTGCTGACGCTCGCCAGCCCGCTGGCGACGAATCAGGTGCACTACGTGGAGGCGACGGTCCCCGAGGCGGACCAGCCGCTCCGCACAATGGCTCGCTTCGACGGCCTCTGGCGGGACCTCGCCAGCTCGAAGCCGCTGGGGACGGTGGTAAGCCCTCCGGTGAGCCTGATGGAGCGTGAGGACCAGACGATGCCCGAAGGAGACGTGCAGCGGGGCACCGAGGAGGAACGGTGGGGCGCCGCCTCGTTCCGGCTGTTCGTACCCCGCGCCGACTCTGTTCACCTTCACCTGTACGATGACCGCGTCGGGGACGCCTACGCGACGGTGCCGATGGAGCGGGAGCCCGAGGGCACGTGGCACCTCCGACGCACCGACGTAGAGGGTGACTGGTACGACTTCTCGGTGTTCGGCCCGGACGGGCCGGGATCGGCATTCACCAACCAGACCGGGGAAACCGTCTCAGATCCCTATGCGCTGGTGAACGATGACTCCTGGGGCCGCGCACGCGTATGGTATGACACCTTCGATCCGCCCTCTCCGGTGCGTGGGGGACGCCCAGCCATGGAGGACGTAGTGGCCTATGAGGTCCACGTTCAGGACTTCGCCGACCGCCTGCCGGTCGAGGAGGGCGTGGGGGCGCTCGAGGCCTTCGGCATGCCGGGACTCCGCAATTCAAGTGGGCAGCCCATCGGCCTGGACTATCTCACCCGACTGGGCATCAACGTGGTTCACCTGATGCCGATCCAGGAGTATCTCCACTACCCGGATGATGCGTGGCAGGCGGCCTTTGCTGACGACCCCTTCATGCAGGAGCAGGGCATCGCCGACGAGAACTACCAGTGGGGCTATCGCACCACCCACGCGCTGGCGGTGGAGTCTCGCTTCCGGTCCGCAGGGGATGAGCCCGGCGCCGAGCGCGAGCGCTTCCGTGACCTCGTGGACGCGCTCCACCAGCGTGGCATGGCCGTCATCGTTGATGTCGTGTTCAACCACACCGGGGAGAACATGGAGGGCGTGGAGCAGCTCCTCACCTTCAATGGCATCGACAAGCACTACTACTACCGTCTCGATGAGGAGGGCGAGCACATCGGGGTGTTCGGCAACGAGGTGAAGTCTGAGAACCGCCCCATGACACAGCGCTGGCTGCTTGACCAGCTTCGGCACTACGTGGAGGTGTTCGGCGTGGATGGCTTCCGCATCGACCTCGCGGGCCAGACCGACGAGCAGACGCTCCGCTGGCTCCAGGCCGAGCTAGGCGAGGACGTGCTGATCTATGGCGAGCCCTGGATTGCCTCCAACGACCCCGACTTCGAGGCCAACCCGAGCTGGGACTGGTACAAAATTGACAGCCCCATCACCTTCTTCCAGGACGACGCCCGCAACGCCTTCAAGGGATCCCCCGGCGACGATCCCACGCCCGACGTCAGCTCGAGAGGCTTCTCTGGCGGTGACCCCGAGGCCCGGGAGGCCACCATGCTGGGCATTGCCAACGACTACCCGGAGGAGCCAACGCCGAACGCAGGCATCAACTACCTCGACATCCACGACAACTGGGCGCTCCCCGACCGCTTCGCCTCCTGCATGGAGGGCGACTGTGCCTGGGATGGCCGCCAGGGCGTGCTCGAGGCCGAGATGCGGATCGGGGCGGCGCTGCTGATGACGAGCCTCGGCCCCATCGTGATCCACGGTGGCACGGAGATCGCCCGGTCGAAGGGACTGGCGCCGTTGCCCGAGGAGATCGGGGGCGAGCGCGTACTTACTGACATGGAGATCGCGCCGATCTACATCAAGGGGCGCGGCGACACCTACAACCTGCGGACCGCCAATCACTTCCTTTGGGAAACCATCGGCACGCGTGACGCCGTGGACTTCATCGAGATGGAGCGCTGGTGGACCGAGCTGATCCGCCTCCGTCTCGGTCCCGATGGCGAGGTGCTCCGGGTCGGTGAGGCCGTGCCGGAGGGCTACGT
Organism: Bacteroidota bacterium; assembly: GCA_039815415.1. Classification (GTDB taxonomy): domain Bacteria; phylum Bacteroidota; class Rhodothermia; order Rhodothermales; family Rubricoccaceae; genus JBCBZH01. The sequence continues at coordinate 1,707 of JBCBZH010000198.1, read as the reverse complement.
CCAGTTCCTCGAGTCCGAGTCAGGGTCTGAGACAGCCCTTGGCTACATCGTCGGCGACCAGGTGATGGTACTCGTCAACGTCGGGGAGGGAATCGAGCAATTCCGCCTGCCCAAGCTCGACGGCGTCTGGGTGCCCATCGCGATCTCGAACCGGACGTACAGCCGCATCGCCCGCAACGGGCTGGCGGGAGGCTTCGAGTCCACCGGCGACGTGATTCAGAACATCGGCGGTGGAGGCGTCAGCATCTGGGTTCGCCGCGATGGGGCCGAGGCCACCAGCCCGAGGGAGTAGCCCCCTCGAGCTGGCGCCTGGCGATTCGCCCATCAGGGGGTGGCCACCTGGGGCTGTTCCGGATTCGGTGCGTTGGGATCTCCGGTCGGGAATGTGGGTGGATAGCACTCGATGGTGATTGTGAAACCGGGCGTGTGTAGAACGAGGGCGCCTGGGGAGGCATCGACCGTCCCTATGCATGCCCCGATCTAGAGGGGCACGCCGGGTCTCGAGGTCAACCGTTCGAGCTGGCCGACATCACGGTGCGCACCGTCACGGACGCGCATTTCGGCGCCAGCCCGTGGATCTCGCCGTCGCTGTGGTGGATGTCCACGCCGACCATCACGTCGCCGTCGTCGCACTTGCGGATCGTCTTCCAGGTGTTGCAGTTGGTGCGCTCGAAGTCGCGCTTGAGGCCTGGGTCGCGGCGCACCTCGCCCGCATCGTCCTGATTGACCGTCGAGCCGAACAGGCGGACGCCCTTGATGCGGTCGCCCCGGCGGTTAAGGCAGGCACGGGCGCCGTGCGCGGCGAGGAAGACGGACGGCGCCAGCACGTGTGGGTTGCCTGTCGGGACGCCGTTGGAGCCCCACACGACGTAGTCGTTCGAGTAGCCCACGCCTACGAACCCGTTGCTGCTGGTCTTGTCGCCGCAGAGGCGGAAGGTGGTCTTGAAAAGGCCCTGCGTGCGCGAGCTGGTGTCCTGGCGCCACCAGAACAGCTCGAGGTCGCAGGGCTTGTCGCCGGACTCGTCGAGGTGGAGGCCCCAGAGGATGGCGTTGCCGCCGGGCATCCGCGTGTCGGAGCTGCCCCCGGCGACGCCTGTGACGCTGAGCGTTTCTGCCGTGCCGGTGGTAATGGTAAGGGTCGGCGGATTCGGGGCGTCGGCGTGGGCTGACGTCTCGAGGGTGTCGGCAGGAGCGAGAGCCAGGAGCGCGATGAGGATGGGAAGGAGAACCATGACGGGTCGAGCAGGTGAGGAGTCCCTCAGTCGTGCGTCATCTCCTCGGATTCCAGGTCATGGCTGGTTCCAACTCGGCGCAGCGAGCTGGTGAGAGGCGAGGCCGCGTTCCGTCGCAGCCTCGCCTCGAAAGAGCCCTCTCTGGGCGGCGGCTCAGTTGGAGCGGCGGGTCCCGGCGCTGCTTCCATCCGGGGCGACCGTGACGGAGGCGCATTTGGGAGCGAGCCCTTTGATGCTGGACGCGTCGTGGTGGATGTCCAGACCTACGATAACCTCGCCAGCTGAACACGTTCGTTTGGTCTTCCACGTGTTGCAGTTGGGGCGTTCGAAGTCGCGCTTGAGCGCCGGATCGCGCCGGACGTCTCCGTCATCGTCCTGATTGATCGTCGAGCCGAACAGGCGAACCCCTTTGATGCGGGTCCCGCGCCCGTTCAGGCACGCGCGGAGGCCGTGGGCGGCTCTGAACACATAGTGG
>JBCBZH010000298.1:0-4940 GCA_039815415.1 Bacteroidota bacterium | reverse complement strand
GCCAACGTCCTCATGGTGAACAACATCTTGGTCAACATGGGCACCGACCCGGTCTTTCGCCTCGGGCGAGACACCTCGCCCATCAGCACCATCACTATGTCCAACAGCAACGCGCTGTACAGCGGTGGCCCCACACTGATCGAAGAGAACGGCGTCTCGTACGCGACCCTTGCGGATTGGCAGAACGCGACAGGATTCGATCTCGAATCGATCGTCAAGCTGCCGACGTTCGTTTCGTCCGCACATCCGGTCAACCTCCGCCTCGCAGGGGCCTCGGTGGATGACCCCGACCTCCTCGGGCAGGAGGTGGGCTTTGTGGTGGACGACATCGATGGGGACGAACGGAGCACGTACCACCCCAGAATGGGGGCCGACGAGGGCATCTCGGTCCACCCGCTCGACAACGCGGACGCCTCCAGCGGCTTCTACACCATCGGGGGAGCCTCTCCAGACTTCGCCACGCCCGATGAGGCCTTCGCCAGGCTCCTCGCCTTTGGCATGAAGGGGCCGGTGACGTTTCGCATCCGGGCGGGCACCTACACCGTGCGTGAGTCCTTTCCCAACACACTCCGCTTCGGTCCTGCGGAAGACGATCCCTCCACGGCGGTGTTCGCCATTCGCGGAGCCAACCCCTCCAACCCACCCGTTCTGGTCTCCAACGCTGCCACGGGAACCAACTGGGTCTTCCGCTTCCGCGGCCTGGACCACGTCGAGCTGGAGGACCTCGTGTTCGACGTCTCGGGCGCAGGCGACCTGGGCCGCGCGATTGTCATCAAAGAGGGAGAGGACGGCCGAGGCACCGATGATCTGACCATTCTCACCAGCACGTTGATCGGGGCTTCTAGCGGCGTCGCCTCGGAGGACCGGGCGCTTCTCTGGAGCGACAACGACGGCCACGACCGGCTGACCCTCACGGGCAACACGTTCACCAACGGCTGGGCAGGGGTCTATCTCCCCGGAAACGCCGACAGCGACTCCCCGGACGCGACGATCTCGGACAATGCCTTCAAGGACCAGCACGCATATGGCGTCCATGGATCGCTGGGCGGGGTCATCCTCTCCGGAAACATCTTCACGTCCGATGCCAGCGACGTGCGCGCAATCCGCCTCGGGGCGGCCGAGGGCTACCGGGTCCTCAGCAACCAGATCGCGCTGACGGACGCGCTGGGGGTCGGGCTGGCGCTCGTCGGCACGGATGCAGACGCCGACGGGATCGCGACGATCGCCAACAACATGATCCGCGCCGACCAGGGCATCGTGCTCTCGCAGGGCGCCGTCGGCGCGCGCCTCCTCCACAACTCGATCTACGCGACCGGGACCACCGCCACGCCGGTGTCGGTCAGCGGAGCCGCCAGCCGGATTGCAGAGATCACCAACACGATCCTGCGAAGCCTGGCCGGTCCGGCCTTGTCCCTCGGCCAGAGCGACCAGCTCGAGGCGTCGGACGGCAACGTACTCGTCACCCTTGCCCACTCGGCGCTCGTGGAGGTGGGCGCCAGCTCGCACGCCGCCCTCGCCGCGTGGCAGGCCGCATCGGGGCACGATGCCCGCTCCGAGAGCTTCGTGCCCGGGTTCGTGAACCTCTCTGCTGGCGACCTTCACCTCACCGGTCCGTTCGATGGCGACACCCGCCTTCTCGGGCTTCCCGGTACCGGCATCCTCGCTGATCTCGACGGAGATCTGCGGTCGATCGTTGCGCCCTATATCGGGGCCGATGAGGGGACGCCGTTCCCGCTGGGCATCGAGCTGACGCTGAACGCCGTCCTCCAAGGGGCCTACGATGCCACGGAAGGCTCCATGCGCACCGACCTGGCCGCAACAGGTGCCTTGCCGCTGGTCCAGCCCTACGCCAGCGCGGCCCTCAACGGCACCCCGCTCGACTACGACGGCACGGAAAGCGTGTCCAGCGTCCCTCCCAACGCCGTGGACTGGGTGCTCCTCGAGCTGAGGGAGACCGCGAGCGGCCCCGCCGTGGCGCGCGGCGCGTTCCTGATCGACGCCAGCGGCGCCGTTCGCCTGCCCGGTGGCGCGACGACGCTCTCATTCTCCACGCTCCTGCAAGGCACCTACCACGTGGTCTTGCGGCACCGCAACCACCTCGCGATGATGTCCACCGCACAGGCGTTCTCCGAAGCCCCCGTGGCCGTGGACTTGCGCGTCGCCAGCTCGCTCCATGGGGGCACGGCCGCCGGGGTCGAGGTCGACGCGGGCGTGTTCGCCCTGGGGGCCGCCGACGGCTCCTTCGACGGGCTGGTGACGGCGCCGGACTTCAACGCCTACTCGGCGGCTTCGGCGTCCGGCGCCACGGGCTACCGCGTGGAGGACTACACGATGGACGGGCTGGTGACGGCCCCCGACTTCAACCTCTACAACGCGAATGCGGCAGCAGGAGCGGCGAGCACAGTGCCTGACAGCTGAGTGGCTCTCCTGAGTACATCTGCCCAAGACCGGTAGGCAGTGTCGTTTTGGTGCGGCCAGAGGGCGGAAGAGACAAAAGGGATGGAGACTAGAATCCCTTCCGCACGCTCCGTCCTCTCCATCCTCAGCCCGTCGCCACCAGCTCGAGGCTGAGGTAAACGATGTGCTACCTCGAGCTGGAGAGCAGGCGGTCGATCTCGGCGTCCACGTCCTCTAGGACCGATGGAAAGCTGACGCGCCGGACATGCCCGCGTGCCGCCTCCAGGTGAGGCCGAGCCTCAGCCGCCCGTCCCATCTCCGCCAGCGCGCGCCCATACGCCAGACGGGCGTGGCGCACGTTCCAGTGCTCATCTGGCTTGGCCTGGCGCACCAGCTCGAGGGCCTCCCGGAGGAGCGGGACCGCTGCGGCAGGGTCGCCGCTCTCCCGCAGGGCGTCCCCCGCCTGCCCGAGGATGACCGCCCGGTGTCCAGGGATCATCTCTACGCCAGACGCAGGGCGAACGAGCCCCTCGAGCTGCTCGAGCGACGCCGCGCGCTGGCCGCGCGCGTAGCGGAGAGCCGCCACGATGGAGCGCGCATAGAGACCACCAGATTCCTGAAGCGTGCCCTCCGCGCGATGCAGGGCTTCGACCCGCTCGGCGACAGCGAGGGCCTCATCGTGCCTCCCCTGAGCCGCCAGAACCACCAGCAGGCTGTTCAGTACCCCATGTGTCTCGGGAGCGTCGGGACCGCGCTCGCGCTCGTACATCTCTAGCGCGACGGTCAGCTCCCGCTCTGAATCCGCCAGCTCGTCCTGGAAGAACAGGGCCTGCCCAATGGCCTGGTGCATCGATGCGATGCGCCCGGGGCCAAGTCCCCCCCGTGTGGCCGCGCCCAGTGCGATACGGGCGTGGCGCTCCGCCTCTCGATAGCGCCCCATCTCTGCGGAGGCGTAGGACAGGTTTGCGCGCATCGCGTTGGTCGCGGTGTGCAGCTCTCCGAAATGCCGCCTCACGATGACCTCAGCGGCGCGGTACTCAGCGAACGCCTCGCGGTAGAATCCAGAGTTGAAGTAGTGAACCCCCAGCTCGTTGTGGGCCTGCGCCACTGGGATCTCATCCTCGCTCGTCGGGCTGGCGATCTCTGCGAGTGCGGCCTGACGCTCAGAAAGCGTGCGTAGCAACGTCGCCTCGCGCGCCTGGGAATCGTCCAGCACGCCCGCGAGATACACCTCGGTCGAGCTACCGTCGGGGACCATCTGGGGATGGTTGCGCTCCATCTCGAGGGCCTGTCGGAAGAAGCCTCGGGCGACCTCCGGGTTGCTGAGTCGGCGGTTCGCCAGCCCGCGACCGATCAGCGCGTCTCGGATCACCTTGTCGCCCTCGCGGCCCAGCGGGCGACGGAGCGCGATGGCGCGTGCGAACAGTGAATCCGCTCGCGTCACCTCGCCGCGCTCCAAGAGGGTGGTGCCGAGCGTGACGAGTGACTGGGCAAGCACAGCAGGCGAGTCCTCATAGGCCTCCTCTACGGTCTCGATGGCTTCCTCAACAACCTCGGTCACTGTCGGGCTGGCGGGGTTGGTGCTCGAGGTATCCAGTTCAGCGCGGAAGGTAGGTTCGAGCACGCGGAGGATCTGGCCTTGCGCCTCGGCCACAGCCTCCGCATCGGCCGCGGCTTGTCGGGCGATGTCGCGTTCCTCGCTCACGCGCAGCGCCGCCGCTATCGCCGTCACGCTAGCGATCAGAAACGCGAGGGCGGCAATGCTCACCGGGATGCGGTGGCGGCTTACAAACCGTCCTATCCGATACCCCAGGCTCGGAGTCTGGGCGTCTACCGGGCGTCCCTCGAGGAATCGGCGGAGGTCGTCAGCCAGAGCCTCGGCGGACGCGTACCGATCGGAGGGCTCCAGCGCGAGGGCCTTTCGGGCGATGGCTTCGAGGTCACCGTCGAGGCCAGGGGCAATACCCGGTTCGGATGGGCGCTTCCCGGAGAGCGTCTCCAGCAACAGCGCGCCCAGCCCGTACAGATCAGAGGCCGTTGTAGCCGCCTCGCCGCGGAGCTGCTCCGGAGCTGCATAGGCACGCGTCAGGAAGCGGCGCGTGTCCACCTCGTCGCCCAGGATCTTTGCGATTCCGAAGTCGAGGAGCTGGGCGCGCGGCCCGTCCGGCGCGTCCACCACCAGCACGTTGGAGGGCTTCAGGTCGCGGTGGATCACGAGACGCTGGTGCGCGTGCTGCAAGGCGGCGCACACCTGCATCACCAGCTCGACGCGCTGGCGAGTCGTCAGGTCGTGCTCGCGGGCGTAGGCGGGCAGCGGTCGTCCCTCGACGGGCTCCATCGCCAGCCAGGGACGGCCTACATCGTCCATGCCTGCCGCGTAGAGCCGCGCGATGCCCGGGTGAACCAGGTCGGCCAGGATCTGGCGCTCGGTCGAGAACCGCGCCGCCACGCTCGGCGCCAGGTCCGCCCGGACGCGCTTCAAGGCCACCGTGCGCTCGAAGAGCCCGTCGGCGCGCGCGGCGAGGTAGACCTCGCCCATGCCG
>JBCBZH010000047.1:0-20098 GCA_039815415.1 Bacteroidota bacterium | reverse complement strand
GCGTGGGCAGGCCGGCACCGACTCGCCAGCCCGAGGGCAGCATACGAACACACTGTCTGTCCGAGTGAGCGACGCCATCGGTTCCTGCAAGTATGAGACTATCCGCGATCAGGGAGTCCGCGAGCCGCAATCACGAGCAGGAGCCCCCCGAGCGCGACTGCTGTAAACCCAAGCCGATAGCCGTCTTCAGCGCTCGACGACGACGCTGCAAGGCCTGCAAGCAGGGCCGCACCGACGAGTTGGCCGACGCTGAGGAAGATGGTCGACAGTCCCTGGGCAACGGCCCGCTCATCTGCCCCCGCCTCAGCGAGGAGGATGTAGCTCAATGAAGACCCCAGGACTCCAGAGAGCCCCAGTCCAAGCACGACCGTCCCTGTGATGTGAAGCCCGAGCGTTGGAGCAACAGCAACGAGTCCCATACCACCCGCGATGAGTACAGTTGCCACTGTGACGACTGGCCGCACTCCAATTCGGTCGAGCATCCGTCCAGCGACAGGCGCCCCCAACGCAACACCTGCGACCAACGGGAGGAGGAGATACGAGGCCACCGACTCGCCGACACCAAAGGCCGACACCGTGTACGCCGATAACATCACGAACGTAGCCTCCACGGCCCCGGCACCGATGGCAAGGAGACAGGCGATCTGGACGGGGCGCCGCCGCACGAGACCGGGGCGAATCAACGGAGCAGGCATTCGGCGCTCAACCGTGATCAGAACCGGCACAAGACTCGTCGCCAGCCCGAGGGGTCCCCACACAAGGGGGCGCTTCAGGCTCTCCGCGAGCGCCGACGCATCCAGTCCGCTCAGCCCCACCACGAGTGCGGCAAGCAAGATGGCCAGAGTGACAGTGCCTGGGGCATCGAAAGGTCGAGGAGAGGGGGAGCGCGACTCTGGGAGCGTTCTGGCACTGAGGATGTAGACGACGGTTGCGAGCGGGATCGACAGCGCGAACAGCCATCGCCAGCTCGCGAACGCTAGCACGATGCCGCCGAGAGCGGGCCCAATCAGAAATGCCACGCCGAACACGGCGCCGAGGAGCCCCACCGCACGCCCCCGGCGCTCTGGTGGATAGGCATCACCAATGACAGCCGTTGCCACGGGGAAGATGCCACTTGCACCAAGGCCTTGGACGACGCGGCCTGCGAGCAGGGCACCGAAGGATGGGGCAAGGGTTACGGCAAGCGTTCCGAATGCAAAGAGAGCAATGCAGCCCAGGTACACACGGCGTCGGCCTGCGCGATCCGCGAGTGCGGCCGTGACCGGCAAGCCGACCAGATTCGAAAGCACAAAGGCAGTGAACGTCCACGCCACCGCTCGTTCAGAGAGCACAAAGGCCTCGCGGAGGGCAGGAAGTGCAGGCCCGACGATGGCGATATCGAGTGCTGCGAGCAGAACTCCGAGGAAGAGAACACCGAGGAGGCGTGGTGGAGGGGGGGAGGATGACATTGCAGCGCCGTACGGGCGCGAGCTGGCGTTCTAGAGGGCCGCGAATGCGGAGTGGAAGGCCTCCGCCGCGGACTCCACGACATCGGGGGTGTGGGCCGAGGACGTAAAGCAGGCCTCGAATGGCGAGGGAGGCAGGTACACCCCGTGGTTGAGCAGCAGCCCATGCAGTCGCGCGAAGGCCTCGCGATCCGTCGCCTGAGCCTCGCGGTACGAGCGAACCGGTTGGTCTGCGAAGAAGAAGCCGAACATGGCGCCGACCTGCTCCGTCATGACAGGCACGCGGGCTGCACGGGCGGCAGACTCGATGGCCTCGCACGTGGTTCGTGCAGCCTCGGAGGCAGAGGCCCAGGCCTCTGTTGCGTGAACCTCACGCAAGAGCGCCAGCCCGGCGGCCATCGCGAGGGGGTTTCCCGACAGCGTTCCCGCCTGGTACACCGGTCCATCTGGAGCCATCAGAGACATCACATCCTCGCGGCCTCCGTACGCGCCGACTGGCAGGCCGCCGCCGATCACCTTGCCGAGAATGGTGATGTCGGGTGTAACCCCGAAGAGAGCCTGCGCACCTCTCGGGTGAACGCGAAAGCCTACCATTACCTCGTCGAACACGAGGAGAGCGTTGTACCGCTCTGTGATCTCCCTCAGAAACGAGAGGAATTCGTCATTGGGAGAGACGAGACCCATGTTGCCCGCAATCGGCTCTACGAGAAGAGCGGCGATCTGGTCGCCTTCTTGCTCGAACGCATCCCGCACCGCCTGCTCGTCATTGAACGGAACGATCAGGGTGTCTGCGGTGACCGCTTCTGGAACGCCAGGCGAGTCTGGGAGGCCGAGGGTGGCGATTCCGCTTCCAGCTCTTGCCAGCAGCAGATCCGCGTGCCCGTGATAGTGACCGTCGAACTTGACCACCTTGTTCCGCCCTGTATAGGCTCGTGCCGCTCGGACGGCACTCATGGCACCCTCCGTTCCTGAGTTCACGAACCGGAGCCGCTCCATCGACGGGTAGATGTCTTGGATGAGGCTCGCCAGCTCGACTTCGAGGGGGCTTGGGGCGCCGTAGCTGGTTCCCTTCGCGGCCTGCCCGGCGATGGCCTGTGTGACAGACTCGGGAGCGTGGCCCAGAAGAAGCGGCCCGAACGACATCACGTAGTCGATCATCCGGTTGCCATCCACGTCGATCAGGTAGGCGCCTTCGCCGCGCTCGATGAATCGAGGCGTTCCACCGACCGATTTGAATGCACGGACCGGAGACGACACACCGCCAGGCATGAGGCGCCGCGCTTGCGTAAACAGCTCAGCAGAACGCCGAGTGGAGGGTTGGGTCGAGATCATGAGACAGGAATCTGGAGCTGGTCTGCGGCAGACTGAGCGTGCCGAATGACATCGGGAAGGCCCACGCCGCGAAGTGATGCGCCAATGAGGGCAAGGCCAGGATGTGTCGCTACGGCCGCATCGAGGGCGTCGAGGCGGTCGGGGTGGCCCAGCGTGTAGCGAGGCTGGACCTTCCGCCATCGCTGAACGGCCGTCCATACTGGAGGGGCAACCGGTCCCACGAGCTGGCGAAGGTGCTGGAGAGCCGCGTCAACAGCCTGCTCATCGGATGCTGTATGGGCGAACGTGGGACGGAGAAACACCCGGAAGAGGGCATGCCCGTCGGGTGCTGTCCCCGGATGCTTGGCCGAGAACATCGTGACGGCCTGCACGGCTCCCCCCTCACGAGCAGGGACGAGCCATCCGGAGCCATCCGGGATCGCCAGCCCGTCGGAGGCGACGCCGAGGACGACGGCCGTGGCCGATCCCATCGGGATCTCATCCAGAGGCGCGGCGAGGTCGGCGTCGAGCGTCGCCAGCACACGGGAGGCCCACGGGGCGGGGAGGGCAACGATCAGAGTCTCTGAGGATCGAGTCGTGCCGTCCGCGAGCGTCCCCATGAAGCCATCGTCAGCTCGTTCGACACGGGCGACGCGCGCCTCGGTCTGGATGTGTCCGCCCTGCGTGCGAACGGCCGTCGCCAGGGCCTCCACGAGGGTGCCCATGCCGCCCACAGGCCGCGCGAACGGGGAGCCTTCACGAGCTGCTGTGCGACTGAGCTTGAGGAATCCGCCCTGGCGCTCGAGCTGATGCAGGTGAGGGAGGGTGGAGCGGAGGGAGATCGGGCCGTCGTCGGCACCGTAGAGCCCACCGAGCAGCGGCTCGATAAGCCCGACCCACGCGCCACGCCCGAACCGGCGCACGGCGAAGGCTTCCAGGCTCTCATCGGTGTCCTCGCTTCGGGCGGGAACCAACGGCTCAGCCGCTGCCCTCAGCTTGGCGCCCAGGCCGAGCGCCCGCGTTGTGATCAACGGACCGAGGCGCCCGGGCACGAGTCCCGTCAGGCCTGCCGGAAGCGGAACGAGCTGGCGGTCTCTCTGGATCAGCGCACCGCCGCGAGCCGGTCGCGTTTCGACTTCCAGGGCCGCCGCCAGCTCGACGGCCCCTGGCTTGCGGGTGAGAAACACGTCGGGGCCGACATCGACCTCACAGCCGTCGTGGCGGAGGGTCTTGACGACCCCTCCGAGTCGGTCGCTTGCTTCCAAGAGGCAGACGTGTGCGCCACGCTTGGCAAGCTGCAGCGCTGCCGTCAGCCCGGCAACGCCGCCTCCGAGAACCAGACTATCAAATCGATTGGTCATGCCAGGGCAGCCGCCTCAGGCAGCAACGGCGCTAGCATCGAGCGTTCCCTCAGGCATGGGCATCGTCGCGGGCGGAGCTTTCTGAGCACGCACGTCGGATGCGATCCACCCGGCATCGGTGGCTTTCTCTTCCACCAGCTCGGCCAGAAGGCGTGTGTAGCGCAGGTCATCGTTGAGCGAGGGCGGGCGTACGAGCGTGACGCCCGCCTCCCTGGCTGCTGCCTGCGCCTCGATGTCGATATCGAAGAGGATTTCCACGTGGTCGCTCACGAACCCGATGGCAAGGCTGACCACCTTGTCAATGCCGCGCTCGGCGAGGGCTGGGACGTGGTCCTCGAGCTGGGGACCGAGCCACGGCTCGGGGCTGCGGCCCTCGCTCTGGTAGCTCCAACTCCACTGGTCCTCGCGAAGGCCCGCGCGCTCGGCGATGAGGCGGGCCGTCGTCCAGAGCTGGTCCTGGTACGGGTCGCCCATCTTGAGAATGCGGACTGGAAGGCTGTGCGCAGAGAGGACCACGTGCACGTCGCCCTGCTCGTCCTCCGGGAACTGGCGGATGCCTTCGAGCACGCGGTCCGCGAAGGCGTCGATGAGCAGGTCAGCGTCGAAATACGCATCGACGTAGGAGAATGCGATGTCGCCTCGGTAGAGGTCCAGCCCCGCCTTGACCTTGGCCTGGTATTTCGCAATGGACATCGTCGAGAAGTGAGGCGCCAGCACGATGGCGACGGCCTGCTCGATGCCGTCGTCGATCATCTGTCCGACCGTCTCCTCGATCCACGGTGCCCAGTGGCGCATCCCGAGGTAGGCCTTGAACCGCTCCGGCTGGCCCGGTGGGTTGAGGACGGCCATCGCGCCGTCGATCTGCGCCTGCGTCAGTCCCATGATGGGCGAGGCGCCCCCAATGGAGCGGTAGTTGTTCGTGATCTCGTCCAACACGGCGGTCGTTGTCGGGCGGCCGTGGCGGATGTCGGAGAGGTATCCGGCGATCTCGTCGAGCGATTCCGGCCCGCCGTAGGCCATGAAGAGAACGCCGATGGGAGGGTAGGAGTCAGGCATCAATCTGGGGCATGCCGAGCTGGTGAGAGGCCTCACGAGCTGGCGGTCGGGAGGGGTCAGGCGGTCACGAGCTGGCTCGTGCGCTCGTGGACGTAGTCTGTCAGGCGAGCGACCGCATCCGGCGGCGTGGCGGGAACGAGACCGTGGCCTGTGTTGAAGACGTGACCTCGAGCTGGCGCTTCGCTGAGCACCCGGTCCGCCTGAGCCTTCAGCTCGCGCCATGGGGCTTGGAGCAGGTACGGGTCGAGGTTGCCTTGGAGGGGGCGGTCATCGCCGATGCGGGATCGTGCCTCGGTGAGACTGGGTCCGGAGTCCACGCCGATGGCATCGCCGCCCGCCGCAGCTACGGCGTCGAGGTGCCCGGCGGTACCCGTCGTGAAGTGCACCACGGGAAGGCCCGTCTTCTGCGCGATGGCGATCAGCTTGGTGGTGTAGGGCGCCGCGTAGCGCTCGTAGTCGTAGCGCGAGAGGACGCCGGCCCAGGAGTCGAATACCTGGAGGACGTCGGCCCCGGCCTTGGCCTGCTCCGTCAGGAAGCTGCCTGCAACGGTGACCATCTTGTCCAGCAGACGACGCCACGCTGCAGGCTCCTGGTACATGAACCGGCGCGTCCGTTCATACTTCTTCGAGCCGCCGCCCTCGATGGCGTACGCGGCCAGTGTGAAGGGAGCGCCTGCAAACCCAACGACGGGTACGCGGTCCGCCAGCTCGCCCTTGACCAGACGGATTGCCTCGGGGGTCCAGGGCATCGTCTCGCCAGCGGGCGGGGTTGCCAACAGGTCCACCTGCTTGGTGGTTCGGATCGGATTGTCGATGACCGGCCCGATCCCTTTCTCGAAGCGGAGCTGGAGCCCCATCGTTTCGAGCGGAGGCAGCAGGTCCGAGTAGATGACTGCTGCGTCGAGGTCGAAGCGCCGGATGGGCTGGAGCGTGATCTCCGCCGCGATCTCAGGCGTCTTGACCATGGTGAGGAAGTCGCGCGTTTCGCGGATGGCGCGGTACTCGGGGAGGTAGCGACCGGCTTGGCGCATGAACCACACGGGCGTGGCATCCACCGGTTCGCCACGCAGGGCATTCAGAAATCGAGACATTGGAGAGAGGGCTAGTGGCCAGAGCCAGAGTGCTCGAGGGCCCATCCGTAGGGACCGGCACTTTGCCAGACGGCACGGCCGACGAAGAAGGGGCCGAGGCGGTCGATGAACTCGGCCGTCTGGCGCGTGGAGCGCATCCGCTGGACGACTGCCGAGAGCGGATGGAGGTCCTTGCCCACCAGCCCAGCCACGAAGTCGTTGTCGGAGGGATCCAGGCCGTGGCAGGCGAGGCGAACGTCATGGGCGAGATCGGATTTGCCGAACGCGCGCCCGATGCCGCCGTGCTCCATCAGCATCCGCCGCTGCTCCTCTCGGGACTCTCGCTCGAACCGTCCTGATCGCCGAAGCGGATACCACACCGCCCACGGCCAGTCGGGATTCGTGATGGTCTTCACTGGCTTGGCGACGAGGGCTCCGAGCAGGTCCTTCTCGTACCCGATGGAGTACGTGCGCCCCAGCATGGTCAGGGCGGGAAGCGGTGTCAGGGAGGCGAACGTCTCCGACTGGTGCAGTGCCCGGCCGTCCTCCACGAAAAAGACGGGATCCTCGTGGAACGTCACCACGGCGACGCCCTGAGGGTCCTGGGCGCTCGCATAGATAGCGCCGCCCACGCCAGCTCGTTCAGCGGCCTCGGCGAGCTGGCGTGCATCAGATACGCCCGTGTAGGCCAGGAGCTGGACAAATAGGCGGCGGTCCAGAGACTGGGAGGCTCCGTCGGCGGTCTTGCCGCGCTCAGCGAGGCTTAGGCCGTTTTCTGACGAGTCAGTCGGGGGAGGAGAGGGGTGGATGTCGAGGGCCATCGGGGGAGGAGATGGTGAGATCAGTCGGTGCCGTCGGTCAGCCAGCGGGCAGCATCGAGGGCGTAGTAGGTGATGATGAGGTCGGCGCCTGCGCGTCGGATGCTGGTCAGCGCTTCGAGGGCAGCCCGGCGTTCGTCGAGCCATCCGCGTTCGGCCGCCGCTTTCAGCATGGCGTATTCCCCCGAGACGTGGTAGGCCCCAAGCGGTCGCTCCGGGAAGGCGTCGCGGATCTGGCGGATGACGTCGAGGTAGGCGAGGGCCGGCTTGACCATGAGCAGGTCGGCTCCCTCAGCCACATCCAGGGAGGCCTCGCGCAAGGCTTCGCGGGCGTTGGCCGGGTCCATCTGGTGCGTGCGTCGATCGCCAAAGGCTGGGGCACTGTTGGCTGCGTCCCGGAAGGGCCCGTAGAACGCGCTGGCGTACTTCACAGCGTAGCTGAAGATGCCGACGCGCCCATAACCTGCCTCGTCCAGTCCTGCGCGGATGGCACCGACGACGCCATCGATCATACAGGACGGAGCCACGAGGTCTGCCCCGGCTCGGGCGTGGCTCACCGCTGCGGCGACGTGCAGCGGCAGCGACCCATCAAGGTCCAACTCACCCTCCGATGTCAGCGTGCAACAGTGTCCGTGATCGGTGTACTCGCACAGGCACACGTCTGTGAGGATCGCCAGCTCGAGGGACTCGGCCCGCAGGGCGCGGACGGCTCGCTGAACGGCTTCGGTGTCGTCCGCCGCTGCCGACCCGTCGGCGTCCTTATGGTCTGGGAGACCAAACAGGAGCACGCCGCCAATCCCGAGACGAGATGCCGTCTGGGCGTCACGGACGGCCTCGTCCACCGAGAGCTGGAAGACGCCCGGCATCGAAGGGATCTCGCGGCGGACGCCCTCGCCCTTTGTGACGAACAGCGGGAGGATCAGGTCAGCGGGCGATAGGCGGGTCTCGCGCACCAGACGGCGCACTGCAGCCGACACCCGAAGTCGCTGGGGCCGATCACGGCCCCCTGAGGTGGCAGACCGCACGAGCTGGCGAGGAGGGAGGAGGGCTTCCATGGGTCAGGCGAAGAGGCGGACGAGTGCGTCGGTCAGTCCACGGAGCGTGGTGGGGGTTGCGACAGCGGTGGCCTGGAGTCCGGCCTCGGTCAATGCGTCTGCTGTCGTCGGGCCAATGGCAACGATGGCCGCGCCGCTGAGGTGGACGCTCGCTCCGGAGTGAACCGCCTGGGCCAGGCCATCGAGGAAGCCGCGAACCGTCGAGGGCGACGTGAATGTGATCGCATCGGGCTGATGTGCCAATGCACGGATCACGTCGGACGGCTGCGCACCCTCAACGGTGCGGTAGGCGACGGCATCCAGCACGTCCGCTCCTCTGTTCTGGAGGTGCTCAGCAACCGCCTTGCGTGCGATGTCGGATCGAAACAGAACCACCCGGTCTCCTGCGTCGAGAGGAAGCTCTGCCGCCAGCGCGTCCCCGGAGGCCTCGCTCGGCATGAACGACACATTCAATCCGGCTTTTGCGGCAGCAGCCGCTGTTCCAGGGCCGACAACGGCGACTCGAGCTGGCGGTCCGTCGGGCCAGACGCGCAGGATGCTGGGTGTGCCGTGGCGGACGCCACTCGGGCTGGTGAAGACGGCCCACCGGGCGCCATCGAGAGCGTGGACCGCTGCGTCCAGCGGGATGGGGTCGCGTGTGGGGACGCTCTGAATGGAGGGGACCAGCAGGGGCGTTGCCCCGAGGGCTCGGAGCATCTCCGCAAAGGGATCCGCCTGGTCTGCACTCCGGGTCACCACGATGTGGCACCCGTGAAGGGAAGGGGACGTCATGAGCGTAGAAGGAGGTCCGCACCGTGGTCGCGTGCCGTGTGAGCAGCCGCCTCTCCAAGAGCCAGGGCTGCGTTGTCCAGGTCGACCCCCTCGGTGGACACCGATTCGTCGATGTCGATGCAGGTATGGCCGTCAAGAGAGAGGACCCGTGCTTGGATGCGAAGGTGCGTCTCAGACTCAGTCGCCAGCGCGGCGACGGGGGCGCTGCATCCTCCTCCGAGAGCGGCCAGCAGGTACCGCTCGGCTTCGACCTCGCGCCGTGTAGTCGCATGATCAATGGCCGCGACGAGAGGCCCCACGGTCTTGTCGTCAGCTCGGACCTGTACGGCAAGGGCTCCCTGTGCTGGGGCCGGGAGCATGACCTCGAGATCCAGGATTTCTTGTGCGTCGCTGAGGCGACCCAGGCGTTCGAGGCCTGCCACGGCCAGTACAGCCGCATCATAGGCTCCACTGCGGACTTTCTCGATGCGTGTCCCCACGTTGCCGCGAATGGACTCCACGACGAGGTCTGGGCGGTGCTTGAGAATCTGGGAGGCTCGGCGATGGCTGCTCGTCCCCACGGACGCTCCTGCTGGAACCTCTGCCAGGGAATAGCCCTCTGGACAGACCCAGGCATCGCGTGGGTCCGCACGCTCCAGAATGGCGCCGATCACCAGCCCGTCCGGATCCTCGGTTGGAAGGTCCTTGAGCGAATGCACCGCCAGATCGATCTCGTCCTTGCGGAGGGCCGATTCCAGCTCAGCCGTGAAGAGACCTTTGCCCCCGATCTCAGGCAACGGTTGATCAAGCATGCGATCCCCCTGCGTCACGAAGGGAACCAGCTCGACGCTCAGGGTCGGCCAGGACTGGCGGAGAGAGGCCGCGACGTGCTCCGCCTGCCACATCGCCAGCGCGGAGGTTCTCGTTCCGAGACGCAGCGTGGTTGGATTATCGGTCATCGAGAGCAAGCAGGCGTCGGATGGTGGCGTCGTCTCCTTCGCCAGCTCGGAGCGCCGCCGTTACGTCATGGAGCAGGCGCGTGGTCAGGGTTTTGGAGAGGCGCTCTGGATCACTGCACGGACCCGGACCCGGTCCCACATCCGAGAGGCCACACGTCCGGTCACAGCACTTGCTGCAGACGTACACAAGTGTGTCACGCCGGATAGACTCTGCACGGCGACGGAACTCGGCAACGATCTGTTCGCGATCGAGGCTACTCAGGGTCTCGTGCAGCTCGGCGAGTGCATCCTCGATGTGTTGCTCCACGGCGGGAACCGCCGCCCGACGGGCGGCAAGACCAGCATCCACGATGGCACCAAGAGCGTCGATGTCGGCAAGTGAAACCCCAGAGAGGTGTTGGACGGCGGGGTCTACGTTGCGTGGCACACCCAGGTCCGCAACAGCCCGAAGCGCGCCGTCGCCCCATGCCGCCTGTGCCGCTGCGGCATCAAGGACGAGGCGATCTGTGCCAGTGAGAATGGCGTCCGTGTCGGGGAGAAGGGCTGGGAGGCCCTCGGGGCGCACCACAGTGAATCCAGTATGCGGCGGAGCATAAGAGGACACAAGGGTGATCGAATCCACACCCGTCGGGGCAAGGTTCTCCAGGAGCAAACGACCCATCTGGCCTGCCCCAGCGACCACTACCCGCCGGGTCGCCAGTCCTCCGAGGGTTTCACTCGTCCACTGGATTGCCGCCGACGCTGTGGAGGCTGCTCCACGGCCTATGGGGGTCTCCCGTCGGACGTGTTGCCCAACATGGACAGCGGCATCGAATACGGCTCTGAGAAAGGGAGTCAACACACCCGAGGCTTCCGATGCTGCCCGGGCTCGGCGCACCTGCCCAAGGATTTGGGCCTCCCCTAGGACGGCCGATTCAAGGCCCGTAGCCACTCGGAACAGGTGCCGAAGCGCACCCTCCCCTGAAGCCGCCCGAAACACGGACGCATCCAGGTGCGGACGAGCGTCGGCGAGATGGCGACGGCCCCAGGAAATCAGTTCATCTGGAGTGTCCGACCCAGAGATCGTCAGCTCGACGCGGAAGCAGGTCGAGACGACGCAGAGACCAAAGCCCTCAGCTTTGGCGGACTGAGACAACGCAGCGATCTCGTCAGGCGTCAAGGCCCACATTTCCCGGTCTCCGACCGGGCACGTGCGCCCGTCGAGCCACAGCGCGACGATTGGAAGCAGCGATGAACGAGAAGGAGTCACGCGTCGGCCGGGCGAATCTGGGGTGGGTCCGGAGCCTCGTACGCCTGCGCGATGGTCAGCTGGACCTCGTTCATGAACTCGTTCACGGAGCGCATCAGTGCCACCTGGTCTGTGGGCTCCTGTTCCTCGAATCGGGGGTAGTACGCCGTCGACTCCGTGATGACATCTCGGAAGAACAGTGTCGCCCGAAGCGCCTCGGTTAGTGGAAGGCCCTTGTCCTTCATGTCGAGGGCATACCCCCACGCTAAGCGCCGCAACTCGGCTCCCCTGGCGTCTGCATCCCCCTGGTCGGCAACGTGGCGGAGGAGGAGTCCGACGAGTTGGCGTCCGGTCTCTCTGCGATGAAGTCGTTCCGGTCCAGTGTATGCTTGGTTCCAGGCGGCATCTGTGTTGGATCGGACCTGATAGCGGGCATGAACAACAGCGTGCTCTGCCCACGCCTCGTCGGCGGGGTTGACCTCAGGTTCGGAAGAAATGAGGCCGTGTGGCTCCGTTTCTCCACTCGCTGCCAGGCGCTCGCGGCGAAGGCGCTCGACAGCTTCTGCCGGAATCCGGCGATGGCCTCCTGGTGTGCGCGACTCAGGCAGGGTTCCGTCGTCCGTCCACCGGCGGATCGTGCCCACATGGACGCCCAGGTGCTCGGCGGCTTGGCTGACGGTGAGGAAATGAGGCATCAGTAGCTTTGTTGAGGTTCGAATCTACAATCCTTGTTGATTCGCGTCGTGATTTGGAGATGAAGGGAGATTAGAGCGGTTCAAAGCTCTTCATGGAATGTTGGAGGACACCCCACAGAATGCTTGTCTAGACTCGATCTAAATAAGCACTGACTCCCCTGTGTCCTGGCTGACTTACTCGTTGCTCGTACTCGCTGCTGGATGGGGAATGAATGCTGCTTCCCAGACAGGAGAGGTCCTCGTAGAGGGGCAGGTGGTGAATGCGCGAACCGGGAGCCCGGTGTCGTACGTCGAGCTCTCCGTCGGCGATGCGCAGCCGGATCGGCGAACCAACGCTACGGGGCACTTCCGTCTCCGTCTCTCTCCCTCCGATGTCTTGACGACTCGCAAGCCTGGCTACATCGCCTCCCGTCGTCTCGTTCGCCAGCTCGAAGTCAGACCGGACGGAAGCCTGATCGTCCGCCTTGTGCCTGAGCCGAGGCGAACGGTCGTGACGATGGCCTCTTCCGCGCCGTGGGTTCCCATCGATGACGGGCCCCGACGGCGGCTTCGTGTTCCAGAGTCTCACCTTGAGCGCTGACACGGGGCGGCACCCTCCCTGTTTCCCTACCCACCCCCACCATGCACTACCGAACCTGGTTCGCCTGTGTCCTTCTCTTGCTTGCGGTTGGCCTCGTGGGATGTACCGACGACCCCATTCTGGCTCCGACACCGGGGGGCGAGTCTACGGGGGGCAGCTATGGCCTTCTGAGCTTCCCAACGGATTCCACGGACGCGGAGCCTGAGGCGCAAGGACAGTCTTCGCCAGCATCAAACCCAGCCCGTTTCTAGCCGGTTGTTTCCCTCTCCAGTCGAATGATATTCAGACTCGCTCTTCTCGGCCTCCTCGCCACCGCGGTCGTTCACGCGCAGGACGCTTCCGTCATTGAAGGCGTCGTCGTGGAGGCCGAGACTCAAGGCCCCGTTGTCGGCGCCAGCGTGATCCTCGGCGTGGAGGGCGGCAAGGCTATTCAAGGCACAGCGACAGGTCCGGACGGTCGGTTCCGCCTGATAGTGTCGCCAGGCGAGATCGATCTGACGGTTCGGGCTGTCGGTTATGCCACGAGGACGGTCCGCGCCACGGCACCCAACCCAGACCTCCGCATCGAGCTGGCGTTTGCCGCGTTGAATCTGGAAGGCATCCAGGTGCTGGCCGATCGGGGGAACGCCATTGAAGACCTACCCGGGACAGCTACGCTCCTCAACGCAGAGACCGTTGACGGAATTCAGCCTCTCGGAACCCAGGAGCTTCTCGAGTCGGTGCCGGGGATCTACGGGGCCGCAGATGACGGCTTCTCCAACGCACGTCTCTCTATCGGCATTCGGGGCCTCAATCCACGCCGCTCCTCGCGCGTGCTTGTTCTCGAGGACGGCATCCCCATCCAGCCCGCGCTCTACGTCTACCCCAACATGTACTACAACCCGCCAGTTGAGCGGATCGACCGGGTAGAGGTGCTCAAGGGCAGCGCCGCAATCCGGTATGGTCCGCAGACCATGGGCGGGGTGATCAACTACATCACAAGCCGACCCCGAGAGACCATCGGTGGTGAGGGACAGCTGATCGTCGGCGAGAACGGCTACATCAGCGCGTTTGCAGAAGTCGGCGGGTTCGGGACGCGACAGCTCGTTCCCGAGGTACAGCTCTTGGCTAAGCGGGGCGATGGGTTCCGAGAGAACAACGGCTTCTACCAACTCAACGCAACGGCCAAGGCGACCCTGCGGACCGGACCGCAGAGCACGCTTTTCCTCAAGGCCAATGGGAACACGGAGAGCTACGGGGCTACCTACACGGGGCTCACGGAGTACTCGTTTGAAACCGATCCGGCGTTCAATCCCAAGGACGACGACACCTTTGACGTTCGCCGCGTCGCGCTTGATGCGATCCACAGCCACGCTATCAGCCCCAAGCTCGCGTCGCTTACACGTGCCTATGCCAACGTCTTCGACCGCCGCTGGTGGCGCGAAAACGATGTGTTTATCCGCACATCGGACCTCGACGCATACCTCGCAGATCCAACCGCTGTGGGCTTCCTGAGCCCGCTTACGCCAGGAGACAAAATCCGCGTAGGCAACGGGCGCAACAACTTCGGCATCCTGCGAACTTTCTATGCGGGGGGTGTGGAGCACACCTACACCTGGAAGCATCGGCTCGCCGGGGTGGCTGCAGAGCTCGAGGCCGGGGCGCGACTCCACGCGGAGCGTTTCGTGGACGAGCGCGTGCTTGGGGATAGCCCGGACGCGCGCGAGGGCGCGTTCACGATGCCGGATCCGAATGACCCCGATCAACTCGTCGTTGCCACGAATCCCTCGGCTGGGGTCACCGCGAAGGCCCAGAACTACGAGACGACCGCGCTGGCGGTCTTTGCGCAGCAACGTCTGGACTTCGGGAGGCTCTCGATCACGCCAGGGCTCCGCGTGGAACTGTTTGAGCAAGAGCGTGTGGATCGTCTAAAGGGCAGCATCCTCGACGACAAGGCCACGCTGGTGCTGCTGCCGGGGCTTGGTCTCAACGCCAGCTTGAGCGACGCCACGAAGGTCTTCGCAGGCGTCCACCGCGGATTTACGCCGCCATCAAGCGGGGCGCTCACGGTGGTCGATTTCGGGAACAGCGCAGACGATGGCGGGCTGGACGTAGAGGCGGAGAAAAGCTGGAACGTCGAACTCGGGGTCCGCACCAACGGTCCCCTCGTTCAGGCCGAGGTTGCAGGGTTCTACCTGCACATCGAAGACCTCGTGGCTGCAGGGCGAGGAACCGCTTTCCGAAACCTTGGCAGTGCGCGCACCTTCGGGGCCGAGGTCGCCGGAGCGCTCCGCGCCTCCCAGGTGGGGCCGTTCCCCGATCTCAGCGTGGCCTACACATTCTTGGGCACCGAGGTTCTTGAGGGGCGCATTCCATCGGCGGTTGTCAACAACGTGCCGAGCGTGGACATCGCAGGTAACGAGCTGCCGTACGCACCCCAGCACACCCTTACGGTTGGAGTTTCCGGAGACGTGCAGGGCGTGACTGCCCGCGCGGATGTGCGCTATGTGAGCGAGGTCTACAGCGACTTCGAGAACATCGAGACGACGGGGACTCGTGGCGACACCGGGCCAATTCCGAGCTACCTGGTTCTCGGCGGCAGTGTGCGTGCGCCCCTCGGAGAGCGAATCGTCGCTCAACTCACAGTCAAGAACGCGCTCGACGAAGTCTACATCGGCTCGAGGCTTCACTCGAACCCACGCCAAATATCGGCCAACGCCAGCTCCGGGATTCTCGTTGGCCCCCGCCGACAGGTCAACCTCAGCCTGCGGTACACCTTCTAGCCCTGAACACCAAAACACAACTGCGCGCCCTGCGCGCTCCCAAACCCATGAGACGATTTTCGCTTTCCGCGTCGCAGCTTGCGACTGTGCTCGCGCTGTGCGGCTTGATGGTCGCTGGCTGCGACAGCAGCGACCCAGACCCGGACCCAGACCCGGATCCAGACCCGGTGCTCGAGGTCCCGACCACTTACACCTTCGAGAGCCGCTTCACGGACGGCGCGAGCTCCGTCAACATCGGCGGGATGGTCGTCCGCCAACTCCTGCTCCAGGACCTCAAGAGCACCATCGACGCCCTTGCCAAGCCGGGCGCGACGCCAATCACGGTCGCGGAACTGAACGCCATCTACAACTACGGCGACACTGGCCTCCAGATCCGCTCCGGCGTGCCCGGCGGCCTTACCCCGAGTGCCTCCACCTACGAGGACATCTCGACGGGCAAGAGCCTCCGCGGTCGCAAGGGCGCCGATGCAACGCTCCTGTACAGTGCAGGCCTCGAAGGCAATGCGGCAGACATCACCGTCAACGATCTCATCCAGACGTACTTCCAGATTATCGCGGACAACTCCAACGATGCGACGAAGCTGGGGACACCGGCCGTCTACACGACCGATGCCGGAGTTGACCTGACGCAGATGATCAACAAGGTGCTCATCGGAGCGATTCTATTCGATCAGCTCTCCAACAAGTACCTCGCGGATATCCTCGACCGGGACAATACCGCGCCGCGTGGCGATGGTCAGCCGGATACAGAGCAGGAGCACCGCTTCGACGAGGCTTATGGCTACTTCGGATCCGCCCGTGATTACTCCAGCTACTCCGACGACCAACTCGCGGGGGGGGTCGTAGACTGGGCACGCGACAGCAACAGCGACGGCACGCTCGACTACACGACGGAGTACAACTTCGGCATTGCCCGCAATGCAGGCAAGCGGGATAAGGGGGGCACGGGCGTAGACCTTACGGCTGACGCTTTCGAGGCTTTCCGCCGGGGCCGCACCGCCATCGTCAACGGCGACCAGACCGTGCTCGCCAGCGCCCGTCAGGATGCCTCCGAGGCCGTCGAGAAGGTCATCGCCGCCACAGCCATCCACTACATCAATGTCACGCTGGAAGAGATGGCGACCCTGACACAGGATGAGGTAGACAACTTCAATGACGTCAACCTCAACAAATTCTGGGGCGAGATGAAGGGCTTTACCTATGCTCTTCAGTTCTCATACCGTGGAGACGGTGGATTCACAGGCGGCGCGCTCAACCTCATCAGCGTGGATGACCTGGAGCGCCTCCACGACCTGATGGGCAACGCGCCTGTCTACGCACTCCCAGGCTCGGATGCAGCGAATGACTACATCGCAGATCTGAATCAGGCCAAGGACATTTACCAGACGGCCTACAGCTTCTCGGCGGCCAACATGGCTGCATGGTAGGGTCCGTCCTCCCTGTAGGGATAAGGCATCCCTGATGGTTTCACACCGTTCCGTCTCGGCTGCAGACCCAGCCTCAAGCGTCCCACTGTCCACGCGGCAGTGGGGCGCGTTGCATTGGCGCGGCTTGCTTGCGGCGGGTGGGCTCGTCCTTGTGGTGAGCGCAAGTCGGTTCGCGACGGCGATTGGCTACATCGAGGACCCGGATAGCCTTCGGTTCGCGCTCAGCGTGGCAGACATGTACAGCGTTGTTGCACTGCAACCGCACTTTCCGGGCTACCCGGTCTTCTGGGCTGTTGCTAAGCCGCTGGCCGTGCTAACGGGCAGCATTGCCGCGGCGTTCACCCTGGTCGGGGTGCTCGCAACGCTCGGGCTGGTGTGGGCGGGCTTGGGGCTTCTCCGGACGCCGCTGGTGTCGCGGCTCGGCGTAGCGTGGGCGATAGCCGTTCTAGTCTGCCCCCTCGTGTGGTTGATGGCGACGCGATACATGCCGGATCTCCTCGGCCTTGCGCTTGCCTTTGGAACAGTCGGGCTGGCGATTCGTGCTCTCGATAGCCGTCGGGCGTGGCAGGCAGGGGCGGTAGGCCTCTTGGGAGGGCTTCTGGCCGGTCTTCGATTGTCATACGTCCCCTTCGTTCTGCCACCTCTGGTCGGTCTTCTGCTGCGTCCCCGCCAGCGCGTTCCTCTGGTGGGTGCCGGGCTCGTAGGAACGCTGGTCTGGCTGATTCCTCTCGTGGTGGACACGGGAGGAGCAGATCTGGTTGCGGCAGCGAATCGCCAGACGGTGGGGCACTTCATGGAGTTCGGTGGCACGGTCGCGGCCGAGGAGGCCAGCCTTCGCTACCGGCTTCAGCGTACTGTGGAGTCCATCTGGGCAGATGGGCTCGGGGGATGGTGGCCTGGGCGGCATCCCGTGACCTGGTTGTCCAGCCTCGCGCTGGCGGTGGGGCTGGTTTGTGGGGGGCGTGAGGTCGTGCATGCAACACGGAGGTCCGAGCAGGCGCGGCGGGCCGCTGGGTGGATTCTGGCAAGCGCAACAACGTATGGGATCTGGATGGTCCTGTATCAGAATGTGATCTACAAGAGCCGCCACGCGCTGCCCCTTATCGGGCTGGCGTTGCTTGTGGTCTCACTCGGCGCCGCGTCGGTATGGGCCCTCCACAGTCGCTGGCGCTGGGCTATTCGAGGCGCCTTGCTGGCTGGGTATGCGGCCGTTGCGGCCGTCGCAGTCACACTTGCCGTGCAGCATCGTCAGCCGACCGCCATCGCTCAGGTGACGGAGCACGCGCGGTCTGTGGTCGCGGAGCGGCCCGACGTTCACATCGTAACGACGCCTCTCGTGCAGTACACACTCGAACGGCAGGGCGTTCAAGCGAACTATGTGGATGCAACTGCGGTGGAGGCTCTCCGGCGTCTGCCCGACACGGCCCTGCTTGCAGTCGGGGCGTCACTTCCCGGACGGGTCTATAGCCAGGCGGATACGTTCTATCACAACCCCTACGTCAATCGGATGTGGGCACGCATTCCGGTATTCGTGTACGAGGCCTCAGGCGAGCACGTGCCATGACCCAAACGATTCATGTGCTCGGTGGTGGACTGGCGGGTCTTGTGACGGCGTACTATGCGCGCCGTCATGGGCGCGAGGTGTCCGTGTATGAGGCGGCCCCTGATGTTGGAGGAAACGCGCGGACGCTTCGGTTCGAGGACGTGCTTGTCGACACGGGGGCACATCGCCTTCACGACAAGAGCCCGGTGGCTACCGAGGCCTTCCGGGACCTTCTCGGACCCTCGATGCGAAAGGTCGAGGCGACCAGCGAGATCCGTTACCAGGGGAAGGGTATCGCCTTTCCATTACGACCGCTCAACGCCGCGCGTCAGCTCGGACCGGCAACGTTTCTGCGAGTGGCCTGCGAAGTTATGCAGCACAGCCTGCGGCCCCGCCGGGAGCCAACGACGTTCCAAGACCTAGCGCTGAGTCGGTATGGGCCGACACTCGCCGAAGCATTGCTGCTTGGTTACTCAGAGAAGCTCTGGGGGGTCCCAACCAGTCGCCTAGCCCCGTCTGTAGCCGGGGGGCGTCTACGTGGACTTACTCTCGGAACCATGCTCCGCGAACTGATTAGCGGGCGCTCTGCAGCAGCTCATCTCGACGGTGCGTTCTACTACCCAACTCGTGGATTTGGAATGCTGGCTGATGCGCTCGTTGAGGCGGTTGGCCCCGAACGAATCCAAACCCGGGCGATCGTCACGCGGATCAGGCATGAAGGGGGGCGGATTCGAGCCATCGAAGTCAATGGTGGTCTCCCACGCCCAGTTGGAGAGGTGATGAGCACCTTGCCTCTCCCGCGATTTGTTGGGCTGTTGGATCCGGCTCCCCCCGGTGCGGTGCTCGAGGCAGCCTCGACGCTACGCTATCGCCACGTCCGGCTGGCGATTCTTAGGCTGAACGTGTCTCGCGTCTCGCCGCATGCGTCGCTCTATGTACCGGATCCAGACGTGCCCTTCACGCGGATCTACGAACCAAAGAACCGGAGCTGGGAGATGGCCCCCGGCGACAAGACGGCGGTCGTCGTCGAGGTGCCGTGCAGTGACTGGGACGCATGGTGGACACTGTCCGACGACGCATTCGTGGAGGCTCTGTTGCCCGACGTGCGTCGGGTCATTCACGGAGCGATGGGAGAGGTTCTGAGCATGCACAGTGTCCGACTGTCGAATGCCTACCCAGTCTTGGATGTCGGCCATCAGGCGACAGTGGACACGCTACAGGAGTACGCGAGTGGCTTCGACAACCTTGCACTCGCAGGGCGTGCGGGGACCTTCCGTTATCTCCACACGCACGACCTGTTCTCGGAAGCCGCCGAATGGGCAAAACGCCACTGACACCCCTTGGTGGTGCTCCACTCTGACTTGGCTCCCTTCACCTCATAGAGCTTGGCATGCCGCTCGCGGGCGTCATAGGCTTGCGCCGTTACTTCGCAGGCAGTTCCCCTTGGCAGAGGAGATAGCCTAGGAGCTGGGGTCGCCAGCTCGGCGCGTGAACACAGAGATCGGATCTGGGCTTCGATTCAGTCAAGCGCCAACACTATGGAATCGGCTTCACTCAGGCTCCGTATTCGAGAGCGGCTTCTTATTTAGATCGAGTCTAAATTGGAAAAGTGAAAAGGTCCCAACTGCGCCGTTCTGTTTCACTTTGGCAGACCGCTGAGCCGGGTAGCCTTGGCTCTTTCGGGGCAACTCGACCCTGATCTCGTTCACCCGACCATACGAAATGCTTCGCGCTTTCTTTTCTGCCCTTGTGCTGAGTGTCGTTCTCAGCGTATCCGCCTTCGCTCAGACCGGCACCCTTTCTGGTCGCATCACCGATGCGGACACCAACCAGCCACTCCCCGGTGCAACGGTCCAACTCGTCGCCTCGGAACGCGGTGCAGCAGCAGACGCTTATGGCAGGTTCACGCTCCGAGATGTTCCTAGTGGTTCGGCGAGTGTCCGCGTTTCGTTCGTCGGGTTCCTCGCCCAAGAGGCCACGGTTAATGTGGCCTCTGGTGAAACCGCCACGCTCAACGTCTCTCTTGTTGCCGATCCTG
>JBCBZH010000269.1:0-5909 GCA_039815415.1 Bacteroidota bacterium | reverse complement strand
GTGATGGCCGCCGTGAGCGTGGTCTTGCCGTGGTCGACGTGGCCGATGGTGCCCACGTTGACGTGGGGCTTCGTACGCTGAAATTGCTCCTTTGCCATGATGTCTGTGTGTCTGGGTGACTAAGGGGTGTGCTAGGCGGCAGCGGCCTTGGTACCAGAGGCGATCTCTTCTGCGATCGACTTGGGCACCTCTTCGTAGTGATCGAACTGCATCGAGTAGATCGCGCGGCCCTGCGTGTTGGAGCGCAGGTCCGTGGAGTACCCGAACATCTCGGAGAGCGGCACCATCGCATCGACCACCTGGGCGTCGTTGCGCTGGCCCATGCCGTCAATGCGGCCACGCCGGGAGTTCAGGTCGCCGATCACGTCGCCCATGTACTCCTCGGGCGTGATGACCTCGACCTTCATGATGGGCTCCATGATGACGGGCTTCGCGCGGCGAGCCGCTTCACGGAGAGCCATACGACCCGCGATCTCGAACGAGAGCTGATCGGAGTCCACGTTGTGGAACTTGCCGTCGTACAGGCGGGCCTTGACGCCCTCCATCGGGTACCCGGCAACCGGGCCCTGGTCGAGCGCGCTCTCGATGCCCTTCTGGACCGAGCCGATGAACTCACGCGGGATGGCTCCGCCCTTGATCTCATCCACGAACTCGAGGCCGGTCGTCCCCTCGTCGGCAGGCGAGAACTCAATCTCGACGTGCGCGAACTGGCCGCGACCACCGGACTGCTTCTTGTGCGTGTACTTCTCGTCTACCGAGGAGCGGATGGCCTCACGGTAGGAGACCTGCGGCTGGCCGACGTTGGCCTCCACCTTGAACTCACGCTTGAGACGGTCCACGATGATCTCGAGGTGCAGCTCACCCATGCCAGCGATGAGCGTCTGGCCCGTCTCGTCGTCGGTGGACACCTTGAAGGTGGGGTCCTCCTCAGCAAGCTTCTGGAGACCAGTGCCGAGCTTGTCGATGTCGGCTTTGGTCTTTGGCTCGATCGCGATTCGGATCACTGGCTCAGGGAAGTCCATGGACTCGAGGACGACCAAGTTGCTCGGGTCGCAGAGCGTATCCCCCGTCTTGGTGTCCTTCAGGCCCACAATGGCGCAGATGTCGCCAGCTTTAACCTGCTGGATGTCCTCACGTGTGTTGGCGTGCATGAACAAGAGACGACCGGCACGCTCCTTCTTCTCATTGTTAGCGTTCACCAACTGGTCGCCCTTGTTGAGCGTCCCGGAGTACACGCGAGCGAACGTCAGGCGTCCCACATAGGGGTCCGTCGCAATCTTGAAGGCAATTGCTGCGAACGGACCGTCAGGATCTGCTTCACGGGAGACATGCTCATCGGTACGAGGCTTGTGACCTTCGATGGCTGGCACGTCGGTCGGCGCCGGGAGGTAGTCGATGACGCCGTCGAGCAGGCGCTGAACGCCCTTGTTCTTGAACGCCGAGCCGCAGAAGACCGGCGTGATGTCCATCGAGATGGTGGCCTCGCGGACCGTAGCCTTCACGTCCTCGACGGGAAGATCCTCGCCCTCGAGGTACATCATCAGGAGATCGTCGTTGTGCTCTGCAACCGCCTCGAGCAGGTTGATCCGTGCCTTCTTGGCCGAAGGCGCAAGATCAGCCGGGATGTCTACCTCGTCCCAGGTCATGCCCTGCGTGGCATCGTCCCAGACGATGGCCTTGTTCTCGATCAGGTCGATGACGCCACGGAACATGTCGCCGTCGCCAATGGGGATCTGGACCGGGACGGCGTTGGCGCCGAGGCGGTCCTTCATCATCTGGACGGCGTTCTCGAAGTTGGCGCCTGTGCGGTCCATCTTGTTGACAAACGCGATGCGGGGGACGTTGTACTTGTCCATCTGCCGCCAGACCGTCTCGGACTGGGGCTCCACACCACCAACGGAGCAGAACAGTGCAACGGCGCCGTCCAGAACGCGCAGCGCGCGCTCCACCTCCACGGTGAAGTCAACGTGGCCGGGCGTGTCGATGATGTTGATGCGGTGGTCCTTCCACTCTGCGGTGGTGGCCGCCGAGGTGATGGTGATGCCGCGCTCCTTCTCCTGCTCCATCCAGTCCATGGTGGCGCCGCCCTCGTGGACTTCGCCGATCCGATGGGTCCGGCCGGTGTAGTAGAGAATGCGCTCCGTCGTGGTGGTCTTGCCCGCGTCGATGTGCGCCGAGATCCCGATGTTTCGGGTCTGCTCGAGGGGGAAGGTCTTTCCAGTGATGTCGCTCATGGGGGGAGTGAGTTGTCAGTCGCCAGCTCGAACCGAAGGTCGGTGTTAGCCCGCTGGCGGGTGGCGCTATCGGGCGAAGTGGGCGAACGCCTTGTTGGCCTCGGCCATGCGGTGGATGTCGTCCTTCTTCTTGACGGCACCGCCCTCGCCACGGGACGCAGCGAGCAGCTCAGCCGCAAGGCGGTTCGCCATCGACTTGTCGCCGCGCTGGCGAGCAAACGTGATGAGCCAGCGGAAGGCCAGCGACGTGCGGCGCTCTGGGCGCACCTCGACCGGGATCTGATAGGTTGCCCCACCGACACGGCGGCTGCGGACCTCGACGAGAGGCGCAGCGTTGTTCAGCGCCTTGCGGAACACCTCGACGCCCGGCTCACCGGTGCGCTCCTCGATCAGGTCGAACGACCCGTAGACGAGCTTCTGGGCGATCGACTTCTTGCCGTCGCGCATGATGGCGGCGATGAACTTGGCGACGGTCACGTCTCCGTAGATGGGATCGGGGATCGGGATCCGCTTTTCAGCTTGCTTCCTACGCATGGGGTTTAGCGGTCAGCGATCAGCTTTCAGCACGGAGCTGCTCAGCGATCAGCATGGACAGATGGAGGGGGCGATCAGTGCCAGCTCGATGGCCGGCGACAGACCACAGACAGTCCCTAGTTCTTGGGCTTCTTGGCGCCGTACTTCGAGCGGCTCTGGCGGCGGTCGGCGACACCAGCGGTATCGAGCGCGCCGCGCACGACGTGGTACTTCACGCCGGGGAGATCCTTGGCACCGCCTCCACGAACGAGCACGATGGAGTGCTCCTGGAGGTTGTGCCCCTCACCGGGGATGTAGGCGATGACCTCGTAGCCGTTGGTCAGGCGCACCTTCGCCACCTTGCGAAGGGCCGAGTTCGGCTTCTTGGGGGTCGTCGTGTAGACGCGCGTGCAGACGCCGCGGCGCTGCGGGTTGCCCTGGAGCGCGATGGACCCGGAGGTCTTGCGCTTCGGCGTGCGGCCCTTTCGGACGAGCTGGTTAATCGTGGGCACAGTCGGTGCTGGAGAGTGGTCTTTTCAGAAAGCGACGGCGACGGGCCGACGCGAACGCTCAGAACACCGAAGCTAGAAACCGGCATACCCCTGTTTCCATGCCGAGACCTTCACAAACCCCCTCTCCCAGCGCCCAGGGCGCGAAGCTTGTGTGCAA
The DNA here is from genome assembly GCA_039815415.1 of Bacteroidota bacterium. Lineage (GTDB taxonomy): Bacteria > Bacteroidota > Rhodothermia > Rhodothermales > Rubricoccaceae > JBCBZH01. The sequence continues at coordinate 2,493 of JBCBZH010000269.1, read as the reverse complement.
ATTGGCGCCCGATCTAGACCAATAGACCAGCTAGATCACCTTGTTCGCCAGCTCGAGAACGCCCCTCGAGCTGGCGAACAGCGCCGAGCCTCTACTCGTTGACGACCCAGTACAGACTCACTGGCGTCTGCGAATCGTCGGGGAGCAGGCTTCGTGGCGTCAGGAAGGTCGCCCGATCTGCACTCATGTCACTTCGCGGACTTGGAATGAACGCCCCCTCTGCCCCTTCGATGGTCATCGATCGAACAACCTGCCCACCTGTCATGAAGACGATCTCATAGGTCCCAGGCGTGACATCGGCAACCGTCCAGTTGGTGACCCTCGACAGACGCCTTCCATCCTCGCCCCGGCTGTCCGGCGTCAGGAGCTGATAGCGCACCTTCTGCCAACCGCCATCGGGGCCCACGAACGTGGTTCCCCACGCAACGTCTTCTCCATCACGCCGAATGAAGACCTCGACGGGCGCCGCGACCGTGACCTCGTCTGGTGCAACCCAGGCGTTGAAATAGAGCTGATAGTCCGGGCGCACCGTCTCGTGCTCGAAGTAGGCATGAGTGCGCCACAGACCGTCAATCGTCCAGATGGTCTTAGGATCAAAAGGATCTCCCCCATCGGATACGGCCACGCGAAACGGGAGACTGGCAAAGGCCTCCCCGTTCCGCACCAGGCTCAGCGTGTAGCTCTCTCCATCCTCCAGCACTCCGTACCACTGGGCTGCCGAGAACGTGTTCACACGGAGGAAAGCCTCCGACCGCGTCCGGTCCATCGTTCGCACGGTGTGCTCGGCCACCAGGTCACCGCCCACGTGCCGGATTTCGTAGGCTGAGTCGGCGCTCCTAGGGTCCAGATCGGACGGGGGAAAAATCACCAGGTCATTGTTTGGGTTGCTAAACCGAAACTGCCCGTCTCCCGGATAGAAGCGCGTATTCAACAGCCGAGAGTAGTCCATGGCCGGGGCGGACTGAGCCTGGACCCCAACCGCACACGCCGCCAGCGCGAGAACGAAGCCAGATCGGCGTAGCAGAGAACGTCGTGACATGGGTGGTGCAGGTGGATCTACACTCCCTACGCACGTGCCACTCCGAAAGGGTCACACCTGAGTTCCGCCTCCCTCCTCGCCAGCGCGAGAACACAGGCTCGGGCTGGCGACAGAGCGGTCTCGCCCTGACGTTCCAAGGAGTACAGGCAGTCGGGCTTACTCGCTAACGACCCAGTAGACGCTCATGGATCTGTTCAGACTGCTGCCCGCCATCCGCCGCGGCGTCAGGAACACGGAACGGTCGGAGTTGACATCACTGTTGGGGTGAGCCACAAACGCTCCCGGGCCTCCCTCAACGGTCATGGTGCGGAACGGACCGGATTCGCTCGACAGCACGACTTCATACGTCCCAGGGGTCACGTCCTGAATGGTCCAGAAGTGCGCATTGGTTTTGTGTCGCGCGAACCGGCCCTGGGGGTCCCGGTCTTCTGCCTTGTAGAGGCGGTACTCGCCACGGCCCCATCCATACTGGGTGTTGGAATGCGTGTACCCGAAGGCGACTTCTTCACCGTCCCGGCGGATTGAAACCTCGGTTGGGGTATTCGACTCCACTTCGTCCGCTCCAACCCAGGCATTGAAGTTCATGATGTAGTCGGGCCGCTCGGTCTCATGCTCGAAATACGCATGGGTGCGCCAGGGCCCGTCGATCATCCAGATGGTTTTGGGGTCAAAGGGATCCCCGCTTTCTGTGACCGATACTGTGAACGGGACGGTTGCGATCACCGCTCCGTCGAAGCCGACATCGAGGGTATAGCTCTGACCATCCTGAAGAGGTCCACTCCACTCAGGTGCCCCCCGCGTGCCAACCGTCATGAATGCGGCTGATGCAGTCTGCCCCAGTGTTCCCCACCGATGTCCACCGACGACGGTCCCCTCGGCATCGCGGACCAGATAGGCCGCGTTGATGTCTCCATAGGGATCGAGGCCCTCAGGTGGAAACAGGAGAAAGTCGGACTTGGGAACGCCAAACCCGAAGGTCCCCTGATTGACGTAGAACCGGGTATCGAGCAACCGGGCGTAATCCATGGCCGGTGCGGGCTGCGCCTGGACGCCCAACGAGCTGGCGACGAGAAGAGCGAGAGCGGCTATCGTGAGACGAGGCATCAGAGGAGGTGGGGAAGGTCTGCCCCACCATACGCGATGCCGTCTACTCAGGGATCACCAGCGCGCAAACGCGCCGGAAGCGCCATGACAAGTCGCCAGTTCGAAGGTCGCCTCGAGCTGGCGTGGCGCTCTACGGACCAGCCGTTGTCTCGTCAGGCTGCGCCGGGTCGTCGTCGGTGGGGAGATCTCCGGAAGCGCCATCGCCCCCCGTGGGGCCCATGGACGGGGACGGCCCCAGCGGTTCTGGAGACGTTTCGGCCTCCGCCAGCTCGTCGGGAAGGCCATCGCCTTCCGCCGCTGGGCTGGCGGGACCATGCGGTGGATTGACCGGCTCGCCCTCGGCGGTCACG
>JBCBZH010000341.1:0-3748 GCA_039815415.1 Bacteroidota bacterium | reverse complement strand
GGCGGCGCTGTCGCGGTCATCGGCCACCACGAGCGTCCCGTCGTCCCGGTAGCCAACGGATAGCCCTGTGGCCGCCTCGAGCTGGCGAGCGAAGTCCGGCCAGCGCCGAAGGCTCTCACGGCCCAGTGCGTAGAGGTCCAGCTCCTCGAATCCCAGCTCGGCGGCAGGCGCCAGCATTCCCGCGGCGTCCCACGAGGTGCCCCGACCAATCCGGTTGCGCTCGAGGAGCGTCACGGCGTGGCCCCGCTGAGCGAGCCGCCACGCCGTCGCCAGCCCGATGACGCCGCCCCCGATGACGAGGACGGACGGGTCGTGGTTCATCAGTAGCCTCCCAGTTCGTCGCGCGTCCGGCGTACGCGCTCCACGCTGAGTCCATGCGCCTCCGCTCGCGCCTCGGCCGCATCCAGGCGCGCATCGCCGACCGGGTAGTAGCGGTAAATCACGCCCCAGTCATCGGCGCCGAGCCAGAGTGGGCCGACCACATCGACACCTTCATCCAGCCAGGCCAGCGCACGAGCGGCGGCCTCCTCACGGGATCCAGCGCGCGCCGCGACCAGCAGCTCGAGGTCACGTTCGAGAGAGGCGACAGGCGGGTTCGCAAGGATGGCCGAAAGAGGTGCGTGATACCACGACGAATCCGAGCTTTCATTCACGAAGCGCCGGAGGGCCTGCTCATCCCCAGCCCACGGATAGAACTCGGACATCGCCACGCCAGCGAACCACTGCTCCTCGTAGCCCTCGACCGGATGCAGGCTCGCGAGCGTCAAGAGCGCTTCTCCGAACGCCTCTTGGGACTGCACCACGTACGGACTGGCTGGATAAAGGTCGCGGAGTGTTTCAGCCGTCAGTATGAGATCCACCTCTGCATCGAGATCAGCGAATGGGTACTCGCTGCCCTCGGTCCGTCCCTGGATATCCATCAGGTCGATCGCCAGCGCGAGGTCGGGTGGGGCGAGTGTGGTCACGATGCCATCCGGCAGCGGCGCGCGCGTCAGCCCGAAGATCATCCCCTCGGCCTGCACCGGGCTCAGCCCGATAGCCTCGGCCTCCTCGAAGAAGGCGTCGAAGTTCGTCTGCCAATCCGCCCCATTGGACTCCATATTCCACGTCTCGAGCAAGGGCCCTACGTTCTCGATCACGGAGTCGCGCAATGCGAGCAACCGGAGGAGATCCGAAGTGGTGTTGAGCTGATCGGGCTGGAGAGCACAGAGGTAGGCCTCAAAGTGTGCCCGAGCGGAGATGTTGTTTTCGACGACGGCGTGATACGTCGGCGCCTCAGCGAGAAGCACGCCATCGGGGCAGTCGGGAGTCTGCGCGCTGGCAGCGAACGAGCTGGCGATCAGGCCAAGAGCGAGAACGAATCGCATGTGGGGTGGGTCTAGCTTGCCGCGAAGCTACCGACCACCCGTGCCTGTCCGCTCCGATTCCACCATCGTCATTGCTGGAGCCGGGCTGGCGGGTGCCTGTGCGGCACTCGCGCTGGCAGACTCGCATCGCGTGATCGTGCTGGATTCAGGTCGAGTTGGCGAAGGGGCGAGTGGCGCCGCAGCTGGGCTCGTCAACCCGTTTATGGGACGGAAGGCCAAGCCCGCGTGGCACTACCGCGAGGCGCTCGACGCTCTCCACGCAACCCTGGACGCCGCCGGTGCCGCCGACCTCTTCCTCCCCTCCGGCGTTCTTCGTCCCGCGTCCGATGATCGCCAGCTCGAGGCGTTCAAAGCGTCGGCGCAGAACAACGGGCTGGCGTGGATAGAAGCAGACGCTGTGGCCGAGCGGTGGCCGGAGGTGCAGGCACCGCACGGCGCGCTGTGGATTCCCGAGGGCGGCTCGGTGGATCTGACCGCGATGGTACGCGCGTGCGTGAAGGCCGCCGAGACGCGTGGAGTCGAGGTGCACGAGCACCGACGACTCATTGGATGGCAGCACAGGAACCAACAGCTTATTGCAATAACGGATTATGAGCCTATCGAGGCCGACCGCCTCCTCCTCACCCTCGGCGACGGCGCCCGCCACCTGCCGGAGCTGGCCACCCTCCCGCTCCACCGCGTCAAGGGCCAGACGGTCGAACTGGCGCCTAGCTCTACCGACCTCCCTGCCGTCTCCGGTGGCGTCTATGTGGTCCCTCGGCCAGACCGTGTCCTCGTCGGCGCCACGTTCGAGCACCACTTCGAGGACCTGCGCCCCGACCCGGTCGCCAGCTCGAGGCTTGTGGGGCGGGCTCAGCAGCTCGTGCCCACGCTGGATGGCGCCGTGCGCGCGGAGCGTGTGGGCGTCCGCCTGACGGTCCCGACGAGTGCCTCCCCTCGCCGCCTTCCGCTTCTGGCCCCCCTCCCAGGCCACGATACCGTGTGGGTGTTTTCGGGCTTGGGTGCGAAAGGTCTTCTGACAGCTCCTCGGCTCGCTCGCTTCTTGCCCCACGCGTTGGCGAACCCGGGAGCGCTTCCGGCGGAAATCCGCGATCCGATTGCAGGCTAGCCCGCCCGCCCGGCTATCTTTACAGCTCCCCCTGACCCGCTCTCGCCCCTCGCATGGCCGACGTTTCCCGCATCCAAGAGTACCTCGGCGACGAAGCCGACTCCCTCCTCGGCTTCTCCGACCCGAAGATCTCGAAGGACTCGCTCCACATCCCCGGCCCCGACTGGGTGGACCGCATCTTCAAGGACACCGACCGCTCGATCCCGGTCCTGCGCTCCCTGCAGCAGATGTACGACACCGGGCGCCTCGGCGGTACGGGCTACCTGTCCATCCTGCCCGTGGACCAGGGCATCGAGCATTCGGCGGGCGCGTCGTTCGCCAAGAACCCGCTCTACTTCGACCCGGCCAACATCGTCGAGCTGGCGATCGAGGGCGGCTGCAACGCGGTCGCCAGCACGTACGGCGCGCTCGGCAGCGTAGCGCGGAAGTACGCCCACAAGATCCCTTTCATCGTCAAGATCAACCACAACGAGCTGCTGACGTACCCCAACACGTACGACCAGATTCTGTTCGCTCGCGTGGAGGAGTGCTGGAACATGGGCGCCGCCGCCATCGGCGCAACGATCTACTTCGGCTCGGACGACTCGGACCGCCAGATCCAGGAAGTCTCTGAGGCATTCGCGATGGCCCACGAGTACGGCATGGGCACCATTCTGTGGTGCTACCTCCGCAACGGCGGCTTCACCATCGACGGCACCAACTACGAGACCTCGGCGGACCTCTCCGGCCAGGCCGACCACATCGGCGCCACGCTCGAAGCAGACATCCTGAAGCAGAAGCAGCCGACCGTCAACGGCGGCTACAAGGCACTCAACTCCGGCGACAGCTCCTACGGCAAGCTCGACGAGCGGATCTACACCGAGCTGTCGAGCGATCACCCCATCGACCTGACGCGCTATCAGGTGGCGAACGGCTTCATGGGCCGTGCGGGCACCATCAACTCGGGCGGCGGCTCCGGCGCCAACGACTTCGCGCAGGCGGTCCGCACGGCGGTCATCAACAAGCGCGCGGGCGGCATGGGCCTCATCTCGGGCCGCAAGGCGTTCCAGCGCCCGATGGCCGAAGGTGTCGAGATCTTGAACGCGATCCAGGACGTCTATCTCTCCGACGACGTGACGGTCGCATAGCTCACACGTGAACCTTTCTGGAGAGGGCTCCGTCAACGGGCGGAGTCCTCTTCTTTGTTCTCGCACCATGTCAAAATCGGATTGGGCGTTGATCGCCTTCAACACGCTGGCCTTGATGATGGCGGTCGTCGGGCTGGCGACGCAGC
>JBCBZH010000256.1:0-6388 GCA_039815415.1 Bacteroidota bacterium | reverse complement strand
GTTGGTGCGCTCGAGGATGGTTCCGTTCAGGTTCTGCTCCGCATCCACGAACGGAAAGTGGACCTCGCCACGTCGAGGCGTGAACGTGACCTGGAAGGTGTATTGCCCGGAAGGAATGGTGCTGCCACCCGTATCCCGGCCATTCCAGGGCACGCTGTTGGTGCCTTCTACGGCCTCACCGGCCAGGACCTCGGTTTCATAGCTCCCATTTCCATCTACGTCCACAGCCACCGAGTACGTCCCGTCAGCGTCCGAGGCAAACGTGAACGTGCCACCCACGTCGGGGTCGAGTTGGCCAGAGACGCCGTCGGCACCGGTGAAGGAGAAGCTTGTCAGCCCACCGCCTGATCGAACTGGAGGCGCCAGCCACGTCTCAAAACCACCGGCCCCGTCACCGGTGCCAACTCCCAGCGATCCGGCAATGGCTCCTGAGGCTGGAAGGTCGGCCGCAGGCGAGCTGATGAACAGCTTGTGGGTAACGAGGAGGTCTGTGTCCGGGACATCCGGGCTCTTGAAATCCACGGTCCCGCCCTCTACCTCGGCCCGGGTTACGGAGCGGTAGAGCTTGTCCGTGGTGCCCGGCGCAATGAAGCCACGTCGGCTCGCGAACATCAGAAAGCCAAAGGGCGCAATGCCGTTCTGGTCGATGGTGTAGCGGTAGCCGTCCCGCGTGGCGACGTAGATCTGCGAGCTGAGGACGTTGCCGTACGCCCCCATTGTCATCGGGATGTACAGGGCATACGCCCGGCCGGGAATGGTCACGCCCGCGCTGCTGCGAACAGAGATATCCCAGGCTGTGATCGAGTTGGACGTGGCCGGTTGTACCCAGGCCGCCCGCGCGGCATAGCCCGACGGGTTGGCGGGCGTGTCGTCGGGCGAGCTGAAGTGAACCCCCCAGATGCCCCCCTGCCCCACCGGCACGGTGATCTCACAGGCATCGTAGGTGCCTGTGTTGGGGTTGTCACCGCCGCTCGGCCCCGCCAGCTCCTCGGACAGATCGGCGATAATGCCACGCGTGGCTGTCCCTCCACTCGCGCACTGCGCAAGCGATGTGAGCAGGTATGTGGTGCCATCGGGCTGGACGTACTCGATGTTGCCCTGCCCGATGTTGAGTGCGCTGGAGGCCGTTAGCAGCGTCTCGCCTTCATTGAGGTAGACGTAGAACTGGTTCCGGCGCAGCAGACCTGTGGTGGCGTCGTTGTCGCTCCGGTCGTTGATGAGCGGGCGGAAGCCTCCGCTGTCCGTCAGCTCGCGGCTGCCGTCCGCCGAGGCGGCGGGAGCAAACAGAACGAGCACCGCAGCCACAACGGCTGCAATGCTCGATCTGACAGGGAAGCGATGGGACAACATGGCCGGATGTGGTGGGGCCACGGGACGCACGCACCCTCAGCGGATGCCACGACAGGAGGCGACAAAACGCGTAGTAGAGGCCTGGACTCGCTGGTGAGAGAAAGGCGACGAGCTGGCGAATACCGAGCGCCCTCCGCAGGGGGCGCCCGGGGCCGATGCGGTTAGCGGCTGGCCGAGAAGCCGACCGAGCCGATGTCGTCCTCATGGTCGGCGCCGTTGTAAGGCGTCGAGTCCACATCGTCAATGCCAGCCGAGGCGACCTCCGAGAGGAAGGCGTAGCTGCCCTCGGCGGTCACCAGGAAGTCGATGTGGAGCGCTGCCTCCTGCCCCGGCGCCAGCTCGCCGACGTACCAGAGACCTTCCTCAAGATCGAAGGCCCCCGTCTCGGACGAGGCAGCCGTCAGGCGAAGGCCCTCGGGCATGGAGGCTGCCGTAATCGGGCCAGCGATCTGGACATCCGGTGCCAGGGCATCGCCACGGTTGGCAATCGACACCGTGATGGTGGCCGTCTGGCCTACGGTCATCTGCTCCGCGCTGGCGAAGAGGAACAGCTCAAGGTCTGTCGCCTCCAGTGACGCGTGTTCTGAATCAGATGCGGCATTCGGAGAGGGGGCCTGAGCAAACGCAGGTGCCGAGACCAGAAGCGCGAAGGCAACGAGGAGAGTGCGAACAGTCATAGCGGATTTGGGGGGCGGGAAACGGGGTAGTGCCAATGCAGTGCCGACCCAGCTGCCAGACGCGGCAGCGGGCCAGAATTCGAGATCATCGATTTGTGCCCCTCGTTTTCGACCAGATACGGCGATCTGTCGCGCAGCTGTGACACCAACGCGCGTCTGAATCGAGGGCAGGCCGGCCTGACGAGCGGTCGATACGCACCGCTTCGTTACAACACGTAATCCGTTCGCCCACAGCGAGATCACGCCGCCCACGCGTCGTGTGGATCACACAGTCCAGCATCACCTGCGCGATGCGGTGACATGTGAGCGTCCGTGGCCGGGGTGCCAAGCGAAGGCAGGCGGCCCGTCCAGCTCATGCCCCACGCAAACAGCGCTACCAGCGAGAACACGTGCAGCGGTACACCGAAGAAGAGGTACAGGACGGGCATGAACAGCAACGAGCCCTCGTGCAGAAGCAGCCCGTGCGCCACGTACTGGAGCGGCACCAGCACCACCGAGTGGCCCAGCGCCACAACCGCCAGCCCGAGCTTGTGAAACCACGACACGTCCTGAATGAAGTACGTCAGCCCAAGCACCGGAATGGAGGCCGTCGCGATGGCGAGGCCCGTCACGCTCATGCCCTGCAGGTAGCTGGTCAGCGAGTACGGAAAGGCCCCCGGCCAGAACAGGAAGAACGCCAGCGCGCTGGCCTGAACCACCACGAGAGCGCGGAGTGCGTAGGAGAACGGCACCATCCGATCCGGCAGCAGGAAGCTGGCTGCGAAGACGATCACCGTGACGAGGAGCGTCGCCACCCAGAGAGGCCCTCCCGGAGGCGCAGCCTCGAGGGCCAGGCTCGGAACGCCCACCTCCATCAATCCAAGGGGCTGGTAGACCGTCATCACCACGCGTGCGGGGCCACCGCTCTCGACGAGCATCGCCAGCGCGTAGCCCCACACCCGGCCCACAATCGGCAGCAGAGCAATCCATGCCGCACTCAGGCCGAGCGTCATCACCGCTGCGCCGCCAACGATGCGACGGCGGTCGGGCTGGCGCATGAACGCGCGGTGCTCGTGCAGGAACGTGGTCGCCCCTGCCTGATAGGTTGGCCTCATGGCAGGTCCAGGGACAGGCCCATCTCAAGCCCAGACCGCGTGTAGTACGGGTTGCGGTAGTGCATGGCCCCGACCAGCACGCGGACGCCCCCTGTGACGGGCTGGCGAACCTGGACCATCCCTTCCACGCTCTCGAACCCGACCTGCAAGGGCACCGGCTCTGTCACCAGCCACGCCTCATGGCTAGCGGCGACGCGGGCCAGGACCCAGCGGCCTCCAGGAGAGATGTGCGTGACGGCCATCGAGAGGGTGCCGCCGACTTCGGTGCCGGGCGTGCTGACCGACAGGCGCCCGCCGCCCTGGATCATCCAATGCTCACTTCGCCGCCGGGCCTCGGCATGAATCAGAAGGTCTCGGTGGACATCGTGCGCGTCGAATACGCCCACACCTGCTGCCATGACCCACTGGTTGCCCCACTTGCGCCCGGCCTCTACGCCAGCTCGAAAGCGCGGCAGGAAGATGTTGTCGGTGCCAGTTCCCGCATAGGCCGCCCCCGTCCAGCGCTCGCCGAGGTCTCGGGTGTGCTGAATGTTGAGCCCGAGGCCGCGCTCGCCAAACCGGCTCTCGAGATCAGCATCGATGCGCCACGCACCGCCATCGGGTCCAGGCGTGACGTAGGCCAGACGCAGCACACGCCCATCCTCGAACGGCTCGCTCACTGGCTGGACGCCCGCCCACACGTCCACGCGGGCAGGCTGACCCATCGCCGAGCTGGCGACCAGGAGTGCAAGCAGAACGCCGAGACGCATCAGGCTGCTGGCAAGTGGGTCGGCACCGATACCTCTGCCGAACGCGGAACGAGACGGAGCGGCATCGGGCTGGCGGCCTCCTCAGTGGGCATCAGCTCGCGGCGCAGCACGCGGGCAATGCGCTCGGCGGCGTAGCCGTCGCCGTAGGGGTTCTCGATGCACTTGAGCGCAGCGTAGGCCACCGGATCGCTGGCGAGGCCACTCACCCAGCGCTGGATAGTCTCCGGGTCGGTACCCACCAGGCGACCGCCTCCAGCTTCGATGATCTCGGGGCGCTCGGTGTGTTTACGCAGGACCAGCACGGGGCGATCTAGCGCTGCAGCTTCTTCCTGGATGCCGCCGGAATCCGTCAGCACAAGCCAGGATTCACGGAGCGCCCAGAGCAGGCGCGGGTAGGTGAGTGGAGAGGTGAGCTGGACACGGTCGCGCATCTCCTCCGGCAGATGCCGCAGGCCGATCTCGACAGACTCCCGGATGGCAGGGTTCGGATGAATCGGCCAGAGGAAGCGGAGATCGGGATGGGTTTCCGCCAGCTCGGCGATGGACCGCGCGATGCCCTCGATGGGGCGCCCCCAGCTCTCGCGGCGGTGCGCCGTCACCAGAATGAGGCGCCCGGAAGCTGCCCAGGCCTTGAGCCGCTCCGGCGCCGCCAGCTCGGCCCGGTCGATCTGGGACATGCCCCACATGGCAGCATCCACAATCGTGTTGCCGACGCGGTAGATCCGGTCTTCAGCGATGTTCTCATCCCGCAGGTTGCGGGCCGCGATCACCGTCGGCGCGAAGTGCCAGGTCGCTAGGCGCGAGACCATCTCGCGGTTCTTCTCTTCCGGGAACGGGTCGTTGGGGTCATGGGATCGAAGCCCAGCCTCCACGTGGCCCACCGGGATGCGGTTGAAGAAGGCTGCCTGAGCCGCGGCGAGCGTCGTGGCAGTGTCGCCGTGGACGAGCACGGCCTGCACAGGCGTTCGGCTGATGACCTGATCGATGCCATCGAGCAGGCGGGCACCGAGGTGGCTGAGCGAGGTCCGCTCCCGGTCCAGCGTCAGGTGCATGTCCGGCTGGATGCCGAAGAAGCGATACACCTCGTAGGCGACGGCGTTGTGCTGACCGGAGTGCAGAATCAGCGGCGCCAGCCCGGCGTCGCGAACGGCATGGACCACAGGGGCCATTTTGATCGCCTCCGGGCGGGTGCCCATGCAGAGCAGGACGGCAGGGGCAGGAGACGACACGGTCGAAGTCGGCATGCAGGCAACTGTGGTGGGGCGAACCCCTCCTCTGCCAACACAATGCCGGGAGGCTCCTCTCCAAACAGCACCTCTCTGGATTCTTGAAAACCCTTTTCAGAGACGCCCTCGCTCCACATTCGGGGCCGTCTCGAGCTGGCGAGGCCTTCCCTGACAGGGCGTTGCATCGTCCCGGATGCGTTACAAGACGTAATCCTGTGCGTCCGTTCGCTCATCCTAGGAGTGGGATTCTGCTGCCGCCGCCACCCGGCCGTGTTCCAACGCCCAGACGGTCCCGTGGACGCCCGCCCCGAGCGCCAGCTCGACGCTCCGGCCCGTCACGGTTGTAGGCCGTGCAGCGGTGCCCACCTCGGCCTCCGCGCCGAGCGACAGATGCCTCTCTGCCACGGCTGCGCCGCCGATATGGGCTCCAGCAGCGACGGCCACATCTTGCTCGCTGAAGACGGCGCCCTGGATGAACGCGCCCTCGCCGATCTCGACCGAGCCGCGCCCTTTGATGGAGCCAAGGACGACTGTCCCGGCTCCAATCCGAACGGCGCCTGTCGCCACCAGATCTGTGTCCACGCGCACACTCTCCGGGATGTCTAAGTCGCCTTCGATGAACAAGCGTCCGAACCCGACACGAGCGTGATCGGGGGGCTCGAAGGATTTGCTGGACTGCGAGCGGCGGGGCTGAGGACGAATGCGTGCGGTGCCGGGCTGCCCCGCGCGTACCAGCCATCCGGCGGCGCGCTCGAAGGTGGTCTCGGGTCCGAGAGCCAGCGTTTCTGTCGCCGTGACCGTGCCGTGAAGCGTGGCACCGCGACCGATAAGCGCGTCGCCCTCCACGTAGAGCCAACGATCCACGATGGCCTCGGGCGCTAGCGCGAGCAGGCTCTGGACGTAGAGACCTGCAAGCCGAGTTCGCGGAGGCAGATGCGCCTCTCCCATCACGACGATGGGGCTGCCGAAATGGACCCCATCCTCCTCGCCATCGGTCCAGGGCACCGTCAGGACAATCGCCTCGGTGCCTGCCTCGCGTGGTACCGGGGTGCCGGGCGCCAGCACCAGCGCGTGTCGAGCACTGTCCATCGGCACCAGCGCGGACTGCGCGTGGCGGCGGACGTTCTGGAGGGCGCGCCCAAGTTCTTCAGGGTCGCGGACGCGAGACGCCAAAGCGAAGGGACCGAGCCGGAGGTCCTCTTGGTAGCTGTCGGCTACCGGAAGTGGCATCGCCATCCGGCGGCGAGCGGCCTCCACCAGCGCAGGCACAAATGCCAGCCCGACCCACGCAG
>JBCBZH010000190.1:0-8602 GCA_039815415.1 Bacteroidota bacterium | reverse complement strand
CGCGGAGAGCGCGGAGAGCGCGGAGAGCGCGGAGAGCGCGGAGAGCGCGGAGAGCGCGGAGAGCGCGGAGAGCGCGGAGAGCGCGGAGAGCGCGGAGAGCGCGGAGAGCGCGGAGAGCGAAAGCTGCCTCGTCCGAGGCTTACACGCCAGCTCGGCACCGCCTGCCTCGAGCTGGCGATCTGTCTACCGTCCTCCGTCTACGGACTCACCGACCCACGGCCCCGGGGGACAAACAGCGCTGGGCGTCGTACCAACCGCTGCCTGTCCTCCCCGATATGCCCCTCTCCCGCCAGTTTCGAGCCTTCTGGGCGCGCTACGTCGCGCCTTCTCGCTTCGAGCGAGACCCTGGCTTTCGGAGCGTCCTCCACGATGCGTCTCATCGCGGTCTTCTGGTTGCCGGTACGTTTGGCATCGTCGCCCTGGTGGGCTTTGGAATCGCCACCATCACGTCTGGCATCCTCGCAGGCAAGGACATGATGGCGGCGACCATGAGCGTCGGAGAGGTGCTCTCGGACAAACTGCTCGTGCTGGCCGCCTCCGCGGGGTTTCTGATCGTGGCTCGCATGCGCCCGAGCGTCCGCGTCAGTCGTGCCCTGATGATGGTTTACGTCATCGTCGCAGGCATCATTCTGGTCGCCGACGATGTGGTTCGTGTCGATCTAGAGTTCACGGCAGCGTGGCTCTCGCTGCTGCTGCTGCTGACGGTCGGGACCGTCCCCTTCCAGCCAGTCCAGACCGCTCTCCTTGGCGCTGTGCTCATCGCCTTCCACACGTTTGCGGACATGATTCCCGAACTGACGACCAACCAGCTCGGCGAGGGCGCGTCCGTTCGGCGGTTTGCGTTCCTGCTCCTGTTCACATTCGTCTGCTCGGTGATGAACGGGGCGCTCTACACCGGACGTCAGCGACAGTACAGAACCGCCCAACGCCTCGGTCGCTTGCGAGACCGGCTGCGGCGCCGGGGAATTGACCTCGAAGCCCGAGGCACGGAACTCGAAGCGCAACGGGCCGAGCTGGCGGCTTCGCTGGACCGTCTTGGGATGGCGCAAACCCAACTCATCCAGCAAGAGAAGATGGCCTCGCTGGGTCAGCTCACAGCAGGCGTGGCCCACGAGCTGAAGAACCCGCTCAACTTCGTCAACAACTTTGCGCAGCTCTCGGTGGAACTGCTCCAGGAGTTGGAAGAGGAGCTGCGGGAGGACAAGACACGCTCGGTAGAGGACGCCCTCAACGAGTCCTCGGACTTGCTGGAGGACCTCCAGACCAACGCCGAGAAGATCCGCGAGCATGGCCGCCGCGCCGACGGCATCATCCGCAGCATGCTCGCCCACAGCCGGGCCACTCCGGGACCGCGCCGAACCGCTAAGCTGAATCCGTTGCTGGACGAATACATCGGGCTGGCGTACCACGGGATGCGGGCCAACCACACGGGCTTCAACGTGGACATCACCAAGGACTTCGACCCGGAACTGCCGGAGATCGAAATGGTGCCCGAGGAGATGGGCCGGGTGTTCCTCAACCTGCTCGACAACGCGCTGGCGGCGGTCCGAGCACGCGCGCAGACCGCCAGCTCGAGTCCACCGTCGGTGCCGTACCAGCCTGCGCTCACCGTGCGGACGCGCACGCTGCCCAGCCGGGAGATGATTGCCGTCTCCATCGAAGACAACGGGACGGGCATCCCAGAGGCCGCCCGCGAGAAGATCTTCGAGCCCTTCTTCACCACCAAACCGACGGGTGAGGGGACCGGTCTGGGTCTTTCGCTCACCTACGAGATCGTGGTCCACGGGCACGGCGGCGGCCTGGACGTGGAGTCCACCGAAGGCGAGGGCACCACGTTCATCGTCCGCCTCCCAGTGACCGCCCCGGAGGCTCCGGAGATCGTGCCTATCGAGGAGGCTCCTGTGGCTTCGAGCTGACGACTCGTTCTCGCCAGCTCAATGCGGCCCCTATGCGTCCAGGCTCTCCAGACGGGCCTGCATCCGCTCGGTGCGGTAGTGCTTGGGGCCGTATTTCTCCTGGATGCCTTCCAGCGCCTCGGTCATCATCTGCTCGCCTTCGGCGCGATGTCCCTGCTCGGCACGCACGGAGCCGAGGCGGCTGATGGCATCGAGGCGACTCGGTGAGCCCTCCTCAAGCTCGGCCTCGTAGGCCACGAGAGCCGTACGGAGTAGGCCTTCTGCCTCCTCAAGGCGTCCTTGATGCTGCAGAATGGTGGCGAGGGTGCTCTGACCGTCGGCGAGAAGGAGGACGTCATCGGGGTAGGCCTCTCCCCAGATCACCAGCGCGCGCCGAACCGCGGCCTCAGCCTCCGCATACCGGCCCAGTCCATCGAGCGACCGGGCACGGTGGTTCTGCATGTAGCCGAGATAGGGATGGTCGGCCCCGAGCGTACGCGTTCCCAGCTCCAGCCCCTCCCCAAGCGTCTGCTCCGCCTCGGCGTAGTCCTGCGCGTCGACGTACATGCTGCCGAGGTTGATGTGGCCGATCACCACCTTGTAGTGCTCGTCGCCGAAGGCCTCCTTCACCAGCTCAAGGGCCTCGATTTGAGCAACGATGGCGTTGTCGAGATCGCCCTGGTCGGCGCGGAGAGCGGACAGATTCTGCGCCGCGCTGGCGATGTCACCCGGCCCGGCGTTGGCTTCTTTCAGAAGCGCCAGCTCGCGCTCCTGCAACACCGCTGCTTCCTCGTAGCGTCCGAGATCGCCCACCACCACGGCGAGGTTGCCCAGCGCGAGTGCGAGCGCCTCGCCCGTCACCTCGTTCGCCTCGTCAATGGCGAGGCCTTCGCGATGGAGGTCCTCGGCCCGCTCCAGGTCTCCGGCCTGATACGCCACCTGACCGAGCTGGTGGATGTAGGTCGCCACGCGTGCGTCGCGGGCGCCATAGCGGGCGCGGGCGATCGCCAGCGCGCGGGTGTGGAGGGAGTCGGCGCGAGTGTAGTTGCCCTGTTGGCGGGCCATGCGGCCCAGCGCGGCCTGCGCGTCAGCCACCCGCTCGTGGTCCGGGCCGTGCTCGCGCTCGTACAGAGTGAGGGCCACCTCGAGCTGGCGCTCGGCCTCGTCCCAGAGCCCGAGGCCCCGGTAGGTAGACCCGATGGACTGCCGGAGCGCCGCCTCGATGTCGGCATCCTGACGCGACGCCTCCTCAGCGGAGTCGAGTTGGGCAACGGCCCGGTCGAGCAGGTCGGCCACGCGCACGTCGCGGCCCTCTTCATTCGGGCTGGCGGACCCGACCATCTCGACCAAAAAGTCGCGGACGGCCTCGGCACGGGCGGCTTCGGCGCGCGCCTCGCTCGCCTGCCAGAGCGCAGCGCCCGCGCCTCCCAGGATCGCCACCAGCGCGATGGACGCAGCCGTGACGCCACCCAGGTGCCGTCGGCAGAACTTGCCAACGCGGTAGCCCACAGAATCGGGGCGAGCCGTGATCGGGAGCCCGTCGAGGTAACGCTGGATGTCGGCCGCGAGGGCTTCGGCAGAAGCGTAGCGCCGCCCGGGCTCCTTGGCGATGGCCTTCAGAACGATGGTATCGAGGTCGCCCCGGAGCGTTCGCGCCAGCGACGTATCGCCGACGCGAGTGCTGGGCCGGTCGGGCATGGTGGTGGTCACGAGCGGCATCTGATCCGACGGCGCCAGCCCGCGCAGGTCGTAGGCCCTGTGTTCTGTCAGCAGCTCGTAGAGGATCAGGCCGAGCGCGTACACGTCTGTGGCGGTGGTGATGGCTCCACCTACGAGCTGTTCGGGAGCGGCGTACTGCGGTGTGTGAGGCGCTCCACCTGTCCGGGTCAACACCTCGTCCTCCTCGGTGCTCTCCAGCAGCTTCGCCACCCCGAAGTCCAGCAGCTTCACCTGCGTCCGGCCCGCCGTGCCGTCGGTGACGAGCACATGGTCCGGCTTCAGGTCTCGATGGACAATCAGGCGCTGATGCGCATAGGCGACGGCATCGCAGGCCTGGAGGAAGAGGGCCAGCCGGTCGCGCGTGCGCAAGTTCTGCGCGCGGGCGTACGCCGTGATGGGCTGCCCGTCCACCAGTTCCATCGCGAGGTACGGCAGCCCGTCATCGGTCACGCCACCGCCGAGAAGGCGCGCCACCCCCGGATGCTCCATCTCGGCCAGCAGCGAGCGCTCGCGTACGAAGCGCCGCAGGAAGGCCTCCCCAAACCCCGGGCGAACCAGCTTGAGCGCAGCCTGCTGCCGGAAAGACGGATCGGTGTGCTCGGCGGCATAGACGACGCCCATGCCACCAACGCCCAGCCGGTGGATGGGACGCCAGGGCCCTATCGTGCCGGGCAGCGGGGCCGACTGGAACGGCGACTGCAGCGCGTCCTCGGCGTCGGCTGCTGCGTGGGCCTGGAGCAGCGCGCGGACTTCATTCTGGACCCGTGCATCGTCCGTGGCCTCCTCGATGGCCGCCCGCCGGGCGTCATCAGGCAGGTCCAGCACTTGGTCCAGGAGGTCGTTGACCTGCTTCCACAGCGTTGCGTCCATGAGTCAATTCGGGGTGGCTGCACAGTCGGTCGCGCAGGATACCACCCTGACTTTTCTCTTCTTGGCCGCCAGCTCGGCGGTTCAGCTAGCGCATTCGCTCAACAGCTCGAGGCGCACCACCACGCGCCTCGAGCGAGGCTACTCCGAGATGGCTGCTATGGTCTGGGAGAATTCCTCAGGCTCCTCAACAGCGCGACGCAGAAAGTGGGCAAGGTCACCGCGTCGCAGAGACGCATCGTCGGGCAGGTTGCCTCCCTTCCGAATCCGATAGCGGCCGGTAGGAGGCCCCTTGGTGAGGTAGGGTGGGCGCACGATGGTGTAGTTCAGCGAGCTGGCCTGAATGAGCGACTCCATACGCTGCATGTCCTCGTACATCGGGTTCAGGAAGAAGCGCTTCAGGATGTTGACATAGAACCACCCATCGTTCTCCTGAGGCTCAACCCCCGACGAGGACACGGCGATGAGCCGGTCGAGACCACGGGCCGTCATGGCATCGATGAGGTTGTCGGCAGAGACGGAGTACAAGTCCGTCACCTTGCGTGCTTCGAGCAAACCGCTCGCGCCAACAATGGTTACGACGGCATCGATGGGCCCGTCGAGGGCGTCGTAGAGGCTGTCCCGGTCGCGACCGTCCGCTTGCCGAACCTCGATGCGCGAAGCAACGTCTTGAAGCTTTGCCGGTGTTCGGGCTAGCGCGGTGACGCGATGGCCCTTGTCGAGAGCGAGGTCAATCAAGTGGCGGCCGCTGCCGCCGGTGGCCCCGATAAGTGCGATGTGCATGGTGTTGCAATGGATAATGCGTTGATGCCCCCAAACTCCCCCCTGCCACCCCCTCAGCGCTTGAACGCTGTTGCACCTTCTGGCACCCCTCCCACGGCTCGCCTTCGCCAGCTCGACCCGGGTGTGCACCATGCCGGACGCATGGGAGATGGGGCCTGGGTGATGATCGGGCGCGACCTGCCAGATCGGTTCACGTGGAGCAGCGTTCCGCCAGCGAGCAGCCTGTCCGTTCTGTGGGGGGCCGGAGCGTGCACAGTCGAGGACGCCTCGAACACCGTTACGCTCCTGTCTGATGAAGCCTTGTGGATTCCCGAGGCCTGTGCACATCGCGGCGATGGAGCGGCAGGGTCCGACTTCTTGACACTGTTCTGGGTGGAGCCCTCCGAGCGCCCTAGCGAGAGGAGCCTACCTCGAGGAAACGGCATCCGGTCCGTATCGTGCGCGGGCTCGACACGCACGGCGCTTCTTCGTGTGGCGGCCCTCCTTCTGGATGGGGCACCAGATGCGGCCCTTGCGAACGACCTCGAAACTGTTCGTAGCGTCGTCTACGAACTGGCGGACGACGCCCCTGCTGAACCGATGACGCTAACACGAGCCGAGGCCGTCCTCCTCGAACGATTCGACGAGGCCCTTCCGATCTCCGCCTTCAGCACCCTCGCGCGACAGAGCGCCCCTCAGTTCACTCGCTTCTTTCGCCGGGCATGGGGACTCGCACCCATCCAGTTCCGCAAGCAGCTCCGGCTTCTCCAGGCCACCCATGCGTTGTTGGAAGGCCGATCGGTCACTCGCGCAGCTCTGGACGCCGGCTTCTCCGACACGGCCCACTTCACACGGACATTCAGAGATCAGTACGGACGCCCTCCCTCAGCGTGGGCTCGCGAGGTACGTGGATCGAGTCCTGAGGGCTAGGCCTCGACTGGCTCGTGCAGTCGATCTCACCGGACCACTGTGAGGCGCTGGGTCCGGGCGGCGCCATCGGCCACCAGCCGGACGACGTACACGCCCGTCGCCAGCCCGTCCACCGCCAGCGCGACGGTGTGGCGGCCAGCCGGGCGGTCGGCGTCCAGCGCCACGGCCACCTCCCGGCCCAATGCGTCGTAGACCGAGAGCCGAATGCGGGCGGGCTCCGGCAGATCCACCTGCACCGAGCTGGCGGACCGCGTCGGGTTCGGGTACACCCGCAGGCCCACCTCCGCCACCGGCTCGGCGGGCGCCTCCTCGGACACCGGTGCTTCGCTCGTGACCTCAATGCCTCCCACCGCACCCCGAGCTCGGCCCGAGGTGGCCGTCGTCACCAACTCGTAGGTCGCCGCAGAGCCTGTGCCCGCCGCCGACGTGTCGCGTGTGGCGACCCACCATGTCAGTGTCTCCTCTGCGCCCGACGCCAGCTCGCTGAGCGTCTGCACGCGCTCGGAGATGACACGCATCGCCGGGTCGCCGCCCGTCGTGTCGCCGTCGATCACCAGCCGGACCTCGACGCCCTCAGCGGCCACCTCGCCTGCGTTGACGACGCGCGCCTGGAAGGGGATCTGCTGGTCGGGGGCGGTCCAGCCGGAGCGCCCGGCAGGGTCGGGCAGGCCGTGCTCGGGGAGCATCACCAGCGCGTCGGCCACCAGCCCGTCGGTGAGGCCGAGGGCGGTCTCCATGGCCGAGCTAGCGGTGGTGACGGCAGCGCTCAGGCGCGGCGCGATGGCGAGAAGGCTGTCGGTGGCGGCAAACGGAGGGGCTGAGGACCCGTCGGGCGGCAGCGTCAACTCCGGGACGACATAGGCGGCCAGCGCGGCGTAGAAGCTCATCTGCTCGCTGATCAGCCCGGTGGAGGCCGTGGTCGAGTTGGTAAAGGCATCGGCGAAGGGTCCGCGCGCGAGGCGCTGAGCCGTCTGGTTGCCCCCGTCATCATCTTGTGCGAGGGCCTGCTCCGCCAGCCCGATGAGCCGCAGGCGCTCCGTCTCGAATGCCTCCCTCAGCGCCTCGTCGTCGGCCAGCAGCGCTTCTGCCTCCACGATGGCGCCATCGCGATCCCCAGCCTCGATCTTCGCCACAATGGATGCGATGCGGTCGAGGTAGGCATCGATGGCCACCTGCCGTGCACGAGCAGCCTGCCGACGCGCAGGCGTGGGCTCGGCGTCCACGAAGACCACGCTCGCGGTCGCGCTGGGGTCGAAGGCCCGGGCAGCCACCAGCGGCGCCTCCTCGAAGGCCACATCGTAGAGCTCGTACAGATCCGCCACCGTGACGACCACCAGCCCGCCGGTGTTGAACGCCTTGATGCCTCCTCCAATGGCCGCTGCGAGTTGCATCGCAGGCACCGTCCCGACCAAGATGGCGAGATCTGCCGCCGTGCTCCACCCGCCCAGCGTGCTGCTGAACAGCTCTGACTCGTTGAGCGTCTGGTCGATGGAGGCTGTCGTCGTCAGGACGTGCCCTTGAGACGCCTGGAACGCCTCGATGGGCGTGCCCAAGCCTGCGAGCTGGCGGGCCTGGGCTGTGGCCACGCCGAGGTCGGTGTCGGTCACCAGCACATACCCTGAGGCCAGCACCGACTGACCGGCGATCTTGCGGCCAATGCCGAACGCCTGTCCCAACAGCCCCTTGCGAGCGTCGGCGGTGTTCCACTCGGCGCTGCTGAAGGCGTCGTTGGTAACGCTGATCGCGACCTGCTCGGACTTCACGAAGAGCGTGGCCGCCCACGGAGGCAGCACAGCCTGGGCGGCATCGGTGTAGGTGGTCTCGAAGAGCGAGAGCCCTGCCGACGCGGCCGCAAAGATGAGCTGCTGGGCGAGGCTGGCCTGCGTCACCGACGAGGTGCCTTGAACGACTCCATTGGCTGCCGTCTCGAGCTCCTGGAGCGTCTTTCGGAAGGCGAGCAGTCCCGTGAAGGCGTCGATGGTGACGCCCGCCGTCTCGTTGGAGAGCGGCTCGACGGCGCGGTAGACCTCGGCCAACCCCTCTGCTGCGATCACGAGCCTCGCCAGCGCGAGGTCGCGGTCTCGATGGACGGCGGTCAGTTCGGGCTGGGGGGTACCGGTCCAGTCGGTGACGAGTTGGCGGGCGGCGTCAGTGTCATACCCGAGCACGAGCGTGTGGGTGGTGTCGAGGCCCACCAGCTCGTCCTCCAACGCGTGGGTGAGCGTGGCGGGAAGCACGAGCGTCGTGTCGCCCAGCTCGGAGGGCCGCACGGCCTGGTAGGTGCGGGCCAGAGAGTCGCGCTCGAGGCGGATGTCGTAGAACTGGGTCAGGTCGAGGCCGGAGTCGGAGAAGTCGGCGCGGCCCGAGGCGTCGGTGACCTCGGTGGCGACGTCGGCGGTGCCATCGTTGAGGGTGACCGTGACGTTGGG
>JBCBZH010000161.1:0-9768 GCA_039815415.1 Bacteroidota bacterium | reverse complement strand
GTCGGCGATCACGATGCGGTTGCCATCCTCGGGCGCGATCCAGATGTCATGATGGTCACCATGCGGTGTTCTGACGCTCTCAAAATTCCGCCCACCGTCGGTGCTCACCCAGAGCTGGACGTTGAGCACCCACACCTTGTCCGGGTCCTGGGAATCGGCCCCTAGGCGGGTGAAGTACCACGCGCGCTGACGCAGATTCCGGTCGGCCGAGACGCGTCGCCAGCTCGCGCCCGCATCGTCGGACCGGAAGAGGCCGCCGTCTTCGTTTTCCACCAGCGCGTAGATGCGATCGGGATCTGCGGGCGAGATCGAGACCGCACTGATGCCCCAGATACCCTCCGGGAATCCCGGCGCGTCCGAAATGTCGGTCCACGTGTCGCCGCCATCCGTGGACTTCCAGATGGCGGAGCCGGGGCCGCCCGACGAGAAGCTGTACGGGCCCCGTCGGACGTTCCACGTGCTGGCGTAGAGAATGCGCGGGTTGGTGGGGTCGATCTCCAGCTCGAAGGCGCCTGCATCCTCGTTCACGAACAGGACGTGTTCCCAGGTCTCACCGCCGTCAGTCGACTTGAAGACGCCGCGCTCCGCGTTGGGGCCGAAGGCGTGGCCGAGGACCGCGGCCCAGACCACGTCCTCGTCGCGCGGGTGGACCACCATGCGTGGGATGTGCTGCCCGCCCTCAAAGCCGAGCGAGCGCCACGAGCGCCCGGCGTCCTCGGACTTCCACATCCCCCAGCCCGGCGACACGTTGCCGCGCAGCGACTTCTCGCCACCGCCGACGTAGATCACGTTCGGATCGCTGGGCGCTACAGCCACGCTTCCGATGCTGCCGCCGAAGTACCCATCGGAGATGTTCTCCCAGCTTCCGCCGCCATCACGCGTGCGCCAGACGCCGCCTCCGGTCACGCCTTGGTAGTACGTCAGCGGATCGCCAGCGATGCCCGCCACGCCGGAGGCCCGTCCACCCCGGAACGGCCCGACGAGCCGGTAGTCGAGCGACCCGAACAGCGTCGAGTCAATCTGGGCGTGGACATCGGCGGCGGCGAGCGCCAGAACAACGAGGAGGAACGAGAGACGGCGCATCGAGCTGGCGGGTGTGAGTGCGTCAGTCTACGGAGCCGCTCGGGAACTGAGCCTAGATCCTCAACATGTGTTAAGGATGCCCGCGTCTCGCTTGAAACGGAATCATCTCATCCCTGTGCCAAACGCGTCCTGCGCCTTCGCTAGGTATGCTATTTCTCTACCCGGCGCAGAAAGCTCAGCCTCATCAAGTGCAATTTTTCTCCTTCGGACGTCAATAAGTGCCCTGAGGGCACTACCTGGCCTCATATTCATAATGTTTGCCAGGGCGTCTCCCGACGAGAGTATCAACGCCGATACTATTCCATTACCGTATTTTTTATGCTGTATTTTCATATATCTTCTATAGTCACTCAAAAGATCGTCTAGCTCCTCTGACACAATGGGTCCCAAGGTCCCAACCTGCGCTCTTTCTTGAAGCCAAAGTCTAATTTTCCTGAGATAGGATCTTGATTCGGCGTCGTCTCGAAACTGGACTAAATCTTCCCATGGCATATTGTCTGGGGGGAGAGGAATATGTCTCAAACTGAGTTCCAGTGCGTGTGACCCGGAACTGGACACCTCAACGTTTGAAGTCTGCACGTGTGCTGTTACTGGAGCATCTTCATACATAAGCTGACCAGAAATATGACGAACCGTCCCCTCGGCATTTGAACCCGACCCTGAATCCTTTGGCCGACCTGACAACGCACCCAAAGGAATTACCAGCTCGCAATCCTCAGAAAACGACGAAAACGGATCCCAAGACTCGCCTTCCTTCGTCTTGAACGAGATCAGCTTGGGTACACCAAGCCCACATCTGAGCACGATTTTTTTTGATGCCAAGTACTCTAACTCCGTATTTAGCCTCAACTGATCATTTTTATCAATACTATCTTGATCAAGCTTCCATACTAATATATAATCAAAAACAAAGACAACCTTTGCATTTCTCTCGTATCCAAAATTTTATCACTCGTCGTCATTATGGCACGACTCAAAGGAGGCCGATCGGTCTGATTCATCTCTACAGGACTTGGCATACACAACTACCGCACACAACGCCCAAAAGGGCTACGGACTACGCATAGAATACAATTACCTCCCGATCTCGCTCAAACGGGGCTGGCCCCAACCCACACATCAGCTCGATCTCATGCCTACCGCGTCGCGTTCCGAAAGAAGACTCCCTGCTTAGACGCGCAGATGCGTGCGAACGTTGACAACCCACGCCGCCTCCTTCCTGAGCGAAGCGTCCGGCGTGCTGGTGAAGCAGCCCATCACGTGCGGATACGTCGACGTCACAGAAGCACCACACCGCCTGCGCCACCTGATCGAGCTGGCGGCATAGAAATGCCAGCCTCCCCTAGCACTCTGCACTAGCGACAAGCGTGGGCCTCATCGCTAGAGTCAAAGACTGTGACGTGCATTGGTCGCCGAGAGGGCAAAGTGCGAGACCGCAGGATCGTATCATGAGATTGAACAGGGCTGACCTCATTCACGCTGCCATGTCCTCTCT
The DNA here is from genome assembly GCA_039815415.1 of Bacteroidota bacterium. Classification (GTDB taxonomy): domain Bacteria; phylum Bacteroidota; class Rhodothermia; order Rhodothermales; family Rubricoccaceae; genus JBCBZH01. The sequence goes on along the minus strand of JBCBZH010000161.1, from coordinate 7,190 downwards.
ATCCCCCAGCACATCACATCCACTCACCGTTCCGCCTGATGCGCACGTTCCTCCTCCTTGCCGTCTGCCTGGGCCTGTCCATCCCGGTGTTTGCACAAGACGCCGCACCTGAAGATGTCGCTTCACCCGAGGCGATCGTCGCTGCGGTCTATGCCTCCATTGAACGGGAACCTGGAGCCCAGTTTGACTGGGACCGATTTGTATCGCTCTACATTCCCGAGGCCTCGCTTCTCCCCAACCCGGAGCAGATGAGCGGCGAGGAGAGGGTCTTTTCACCCCGAGGCTACGCAGACTTCATCGATGGCGTCTACGAGTCTGCCAACTATATCGGGAGTCCCAATGACCAGGGCTTCTCCGAGACTGAGGTGAACAAGGTTGTTCACCGCTTCGGTGACGTCGCGACCGTCTTCAGCACCTACGAGAAGTATTACTGGGGCGATGACCAGATGCTTGGGCGTGGCATCAACAGCTTCCAGCTCGTGTACCGCGATGGCCGCTGGTGGATCGTATCCGTGGCCTGGGACGAAGAGACCGGCGCGGGGCCCGTTCCCGAGCCCTACATGCCAAGCGGCGACTAGACCTGCTTGGGAGGCTCGAACGGCAAGCCTCCATCAGCGAGCTGGCGAACGGGGCGCAGAGGTCTCCTGTGTCCCCACCGTCACCAGCTCGCTGGATGTCTCGGACTACGCAGCCGCCTCCAGGTCCGATGCGGAGCGTGCGGGGATCGTCAGCACTGGGCAGGCCGCATGGCGCACCACCCACTCGGCCACGCTTCCGAGGCGCACGCGCGACCAACCCGTCCGTCCATGCGTACCCAGGACGAGGGTTCCGGCACGAACCTTCTTGGCCAGCACCACCAGCTTCACCTTGGGCTCGCCAGGAACGATAAACAGATCCGGGTCGCCAGGAATCTCCGCCTCATGGAGGAGGGTGTCGATGGCTGTATGGGCCTCCTCGCGAGAAAGGCCGTCTGAGGCGACCAAACCTCCTGGACCGATGAGTGAGTCCGACGCCACCTCCCGAACATGACTCACAACCAGCGGCGACGAATAGGTCTTCGCCAGCTCATTGGCAGCACGCAGAGACGCTTCGCCGAGGCCTGCGAGATCCACGGCTACCAGGACCGGGCGCTCCGGGCCAGGCGACACGTCCTGGGACTGCTCCGGCACCACTAAGACCGGCACCGTGGACCGGCGAAGCACCTCGGCGGCCACGCTCCCGAGAAGCAGATGGTCCAGGCCCTGGCGGCTGTGCGTGCTCGTCACCACCAGCCCGGCCCCGATCTCCTCGGCGTAGCGCAGAATGCCATCTGCCGGCGACTCGCCGTAGGACTCATGCACGGTCGGCGCCAGCACGTCAAACGCGTCCTCGGCACCGAGGGCCTGATTGACGAACGCCTCCACGCGCTGGCGGAACACCGCCGTGCTGTCCCCACCGGGAGTCGTCGCCAGCCGAGCGCGGAACAGTGGATCGACGTGAAGCAGGTGGAGATCGGCCCCAGCACGCTCGGCGAAGTCTGCTGCTGCGATCAGCGCTCGTGGGGAGCCGTCCGAGAAATCGAGGGCACAGAGAACGGTGCGAAGTGACAGCATGGCAGCGGGGAAAGAATGGACCCAACACTATCCATGAACCCGGGTCGCTGCCGCCGGGGCGGGGGCGATCGCAAAGCCGGACGCTCCCTACTGCGCCTGTGAGGGGGACGCCTACAAGCATTCCACTCTGTCCCGATGTAGTGGGATTGCCCACCTCATGATCCAGCAGATGCCTACCTCTGGGCGGGACAAGACCGGACGAGCCAACAGGCGACACGGCCCTACCCTCAGATCCCGCTGCATGGACCTCCTGCTATGAAGACGCTTCTCATCCTCGGTGCAGGTACAGCAGGCACCATCATGGCGAACAAGCTGCGCAAGGAACTCGCCGCAGACGCGTGGGCCATCACGCTCATCGACAAGGATGAAGACCACCTCTACCAACCGGGCCTGCTCTTCGTGCCCTTCCAGGTCTACGATGCGGCCCGTCTCTTCCGACCTCGGCGAGACTTTATCCCTGACGACGTCAACTTCATCGTCGCCGAGGTCCAGAAGGTCAAACCCGAACAGAACCAAGTTGTCCTTACGGACGGTCGCCAGCTCGCCTACGATGTTCTCATCGTAGCCACCGGAACCACACCGCGTCCTGAAGAGACACCAGGCCTGGATGGCGAGTTGTGGTACCGAGACGCGTTCGACTTCTACACGTTTGAGGGCGCCTGCGCACTGCGCGACCGGCTGGCGACCTGGGACGGCGGACGCATGGTCATCTTCCTGGCGGAGAGCATCTTCAAGTGCCCGATCGCCCCGCTCGAATTCGCGTTCCTGGCCGACGCCTTCTTTGAGGAACGCGGCATACGGGACAAGGTGGAGATCACGTACGTAACGCCGCTCTCAGGCGCGTTCACAAAGCCCCAGGCGGCCTCCTTTCTCGGCGGCCTGCTGGACGACAAAGGGATTAACGTCGTTCCAGACTTCTACGTCGAGCGCGTGGACGAGGCGAGAAACGTGTTGGTCTCCTACGATGAGAAAGAAGTCCCCTTCGACCTTCTCGTGGCGGTCCCCGTCAACATGGGCGCCGACCTCGTGGACGCGAGCGGCATGGGAGACATCGATGATCTCAACTACATCCCGACGGACAAGCAGACGCTCCAGTCGAAGGACTACGAGAACGTATTCGTCATTGGCGATGCGACCAACGTCCCGACCTCCAAGGCCGGATCCGTGGCTCATTTCGAAGCCGAGATCTTGACCACGAACGTCTTGGACTATATCCAGGGCAAGCCGCTCTCGGCCTCGTACGACGGCCACGCCAACTGCTTCATCGAGACCGGCCACGGCAAGGCGGCGCTCATCGACTTCAACTACGACACTGAGCCCCTGCCGGGCACCTTCCCGCTGCCGGTCGTCGGGCCGATGAGCCTGCTCAAGGAGACGCGGGCCAACCACATGGGCAAGCTGGCCTTCGAGTGGATCTACTGGCACATGCTGCTGACGGGGAAACCGCTCCCGGTCTCGACGGCCATGTCCATGCGCGGCAAGAAGGTCTACATGCGGGAGACTGAGCCCGCCTGACCGTTTTCGACATGACACTCACTTCCACCGCTCCTATGACCCTCACCATCGATTCCGTCCCTGTCGAGGTCAATGACGAAGGCTACTTCCTCCGCCCTGAGCAGTGGACGCTCGACATGGCTCATGAAATGGCTCGCTCCGTGGGCATCGAGCTGACGGAGAAACACATCGAGATCCTCCACTACTTGCGGAATCGCTACTTCGAAGACACGCCGCTCACGCTTCGGCGCGTCGGCAAGTCGGGCCTGGTCACCATCAAGGAGTTCTACGGCCTCTTTCCCGGAGGCCCCCTCAAGGTGTCCAGCAGGATTGCGGGCATTCCCAAGCCCGCCAGTTGTGTCTGACGTCGCCAGCTCGTTGCTCTCTGATCGCCCTGATCCCCCCCCACCATGGAAGTCCTCACACAACCCTTTCCCAAGGCTCCTGACCCTCAGCCCGTTCAGAAGGTCCTCGTGATCGTTTCCAAGGGCACTCTCGAGGATGTCTACGCTGGCCTCATCATGGCGAACGGGGCTCTGATGGAAGGCATGGAGGCCAAGATGTTCTTCACCTTCTTCGGCCTCGAGGCCATCCGCAAGGACCGCCAGGATCATCTCCACACGGCCACTGTCGGCAACCCGGCCTTCATGCAGAAGCTGCCCACCATGGTTGCCGGGCTTCCGGGCTTCGAGGCCTTCGCCTCGACGATGATGCGCAAGGAGATGGACAAACTGGACATCCCCCCCGTCTCTGAGTTCATGGAGATGATCGTCGCCGGCGGTGGCGAGATCTACGGCTGCAAACTGGCCGTGGACATGTTCAAGATCGAAGAGGACGAGTTCATCGACGACCTCGCAGGCGTCATCACTGTCGGGGACATGTACGCGCTGGCGGCTGGCGACGCCACCCAGATCATCTTCATCTAGGCCGCCCCGTCTGTAGATCCATGGCGAGGCCTGATCGCATCCGCGTTGCGCGCCTGATCGAGGCGGGCGCGCCAGGCCTCGCCGCTCTGCATGCACGGCGGTCTATGTGACGGACCATCGCTGGCCCGACATGCTGGCGGCGCACGCCCAATCTGGCCTCGAACACATCACGCACACGACCGGCCCACTCGATGCCGAAACGATAGACACGCCCCTCAACCTTGACCTGATTCTTCCTCGTGTAGCCCCCACTGCCATGCGCACCTTCCTACACTTCAGCATCTCCCTCCTCCTCCTTCTGTTCCTGTCTCCGGACGTGTTCGCCCAAGGCCAGGGGAACCGTCATCGCCAGGGCACCCACCAGGGGCAGGGCCGGATGGGCCAAGGCACCCATCAAGGCCAGGGACAAGGCCGAATGCAACGACGTGGAGAGGCCCACAACACCATCCACGCCTTGCTCTCCAACCACGAGGCCATTGAACGCCGCGTGGAAGACCTTCCCAACGGCGTCAAGACGTGGACGACCTCAGACGATGAGGAGGTCGCGGTTCTGATTCGCCAGCACGTCCGCCAGATGAAAGCGCGGCTCGAAAGCGGGCGCCCCATGCGGCGGTGGGACCCTCTCTTCGCGGAGGTGTTTGCCCATGCCGACGCGATCGAGATGACAATCGAGGACATTCCTGGCGGGGTCTATGTCGTCGAGACCTCGACGGACCCCGAGGTGGTGGCGCTCATCCGCCAGCACGCCCATCGCGCCGTCAGCGAATTCGTGGAGCGTGGGATGGACCGCGCCCATGAGCCGACGCCTCTTCCTGAGGAGGGGGACTCCTGATTTCTCGCCCCTGTGCTTCTCGGCACGTTGCGGCTCTGATGAGCCCGGCAGTCCCCTCTGCCGGGGCGAGCACACCCCTGCGCCCTCTAGTCGAGGAGAGGGTGCAGGGTTTCCCCCACATCCGCTCCGATCAATCCCCCAGATCTGGACTGGTTGAACCCCCATCTGGTCTCTGCGAGCCCCCCGGCAAAGCCATGCCTCTGAGCAGCCGATGTTGAGAGTGTTAACAAGACACTTGTTCAGGCCTCCCTCGATACCATGGCCATCTCCAAAGCACCCAACGCCAACCTCAGGAACGCTTACCGCATCCACCAGCAGATCGGACTCATCGCATCGCTTGCAGTTCTGATCGGCGCCTTTACGATTCCTCTGCCGACCGGCGAGGACGTGGTGATGATGGAGGACACCACGGAGATCATCGAGATCGAGACCATCGAGCAGACGCAGCAGACGCTGCCGCCGCCGCCGCCGCCCGCCGCGCTGCCGCCGCCCCAAGAGGTGCCGGACGATGTCGAGCTGGTGGAGGACGTGATCGAGGAGATCGACCTGGACCTGACGGCCAACCTCCTGCCGCCGGCAGCCCCACCCGCCCCGCCCGCTCCTCCTCCTCCGCCACCGCCCAGGACCCCGGATGCGCCGCCGCCGCCGCCGCCGCCAGACCCTGAACCGACGGAACAGGAGATCTTCGAGGTCGTCGAGACGCCGCCCGAGCTGATCGGTGGATTGGAAGCCCTGCAGGCGAGCGTGGTCTACCCCGAGATGGCCATCATGGCCGGAATCGAAGGCCGCGTCCACGTCCAGTTCGTGGTCGATGAACAAGGCCGCGTGATCGATCCCTTCATCCTGCGGAGCCCGAGCGATGTTCTGTCCGCGGCGGCAATCGACGCCGTCCTGAAGTGCAAGTTTACTCCAGGTCTGCAGCGCGGCCGCCCGGTCCGAGTTCGCTACACCGTCCCGGTCAAGTTCGAGCTGGTGAATGGCGCCAGCTAGGCCCTTCCCACGAGCTTCCCACACGGCGCCAGCCCGATGTCTCCGGATGTCGGGCTGGCGCTGTATTCAGGGCCTCGGATATTAGGCCCGTGAGGCGCTAGGTTCCGGAGTCTGCTGACGTTGCTTCCGAAGGTGGAGAAGTGCAAAGGCCGGGACACTGAAGGCGAGGCTCCCTACGAGAGACAACAGCACAAAGAGTCGCCAGCCCGGCGTCTCGATCTTGAGGGCCGCGATTCCCCAGGTCAGGAGCCCCATCAAGACAAAGGCCTCCAGGATGAAGACAAGGCTGATGGGGTTCTGGAACGCTGCCATCAGGGCCTCTGGGTGGAGGAGAGCGTAGGCGAGAAACACCCCATTCAATCCGAAGAAGCCGACCGCCGCGACGACGGAAAGCAGAATGCGATGGGGAGCGAGAGCGCGTAGTGCGTTCATGGAATCTGGAGCGACAAGGCTCGGACGTGAAACAAGTCCCCCACGCTAGGACCGCTTTCCTGCGCCCCTCTTGATCTGTGTCAAGAAGCCCTCCTGCGTCAGAGCTGAGCCGCGCGCGCCCGGCTCAGCGTTTCTGGCGACATCCCGAGGTACGAGGCCACATGCCGGAGCGGCGCCAGCTGGAGAATCTGAGGACTCTCGCGCAGAAGGCGCTCGTACCGCTCCTGCGCCGTCAGGGTCAGAAGCTCTCGCTCGCGCTTGAGGCGACCCGCCAGCGCGCTGGCGAACAGCCGCCACGCCCACCGATCCAGCTCTCGATGTCGCTCCATCAGCTCGAGAAGACGGTTGCGGCCGGTCGCGAGGATGACGCCGTCCGACAACGCATCGAGCCCATACGCGGACGGCACCTGGAGGAACAGCGAGTCCGGGACGCCGGAGTAATCTGGCGGATACACGAACGCTACGGTGTGTTCATCGCCATCTGGCGTCGTGAAGTAGAGCCGCTGCACGCCGACCACGATCAGCGAGAACGTGGACTCCATCTCGCCCTCGAGGGTCAGCTGCTCGCCCCTGCGCACCGGCCGAAGATGCCACGGTTTCTGGACCTCTGCCCAAACCTCCTCGGGCAATGAAACGAAGGTCTCTATCGAACGCCGGAGTTGATCCAGGGCACGGCTTCGTTCCGGCTGGGCATCGACCTGTGGAAAGACCATTCGCGTTTGGCGAGGCATGTGGGAGTGGCAGCGGCTCCATCGGTGGTCGTCGGCTCGACGTCCCCGGTCGGCGCCTCTACGAGCTGGCGATCACCGCCCAGCGCCCTCGCCTTCCACCCAGGCCACAGCGTGCTTGATCAGCTCCGTGCCATTCGCCAGCCCGAGCTTGGTCTTGATCCGGGAGCGGTAGCTCTCAACCGTTTTGACGGAG
>JBCBZH010000382.1:0-2858 GCA_039815415.1 Bacteroidota bacterium | reverse complement strand
GTTCAAGAAGGCGATGGACCGCGCCAGCGCGGCGACCGCCTACACCGACAGCGTGACCCGGTTGGTGGCCGACCTGATGCAGACCGGGCTGGAGGTGAGCCACCCGCTGCTCGAGGCCCGCGAAAAGACGCAGAACGCGAAGCTCGTCGTGCTGGCCGCCAACCGCGGCTACTGCGGCGGCTTCAACGGCAACGTCGTCCGCGCCGCGGCGAAGCAGCTCGACACGCTCGGGTCCGAAGCCGATGCGGTCAGCATCGACGCCAGTGGCAAGAAAGCGATCCGCGGCCTGGCCGCGCGGGGCACGGGGCTGGCCGCTGAGTTCACACACTTCGAGGACAAGCCGCGTTTCGACGAGGTGGACGAGATCGTCGGGGTTGTGCGAGAAGTCAGCGTCCATCTCGCAGACGTAGTGGAAGCCAGCCGTCAGCGCGTGGCGAAAGCCCTCGAGGTAGGCTGTTCCCAATCCCAGCTTTCCCGCCCGTTCCACCAGCCCGACGCGTGTCGGGTGCTCGAGCTGGTGTTGCTTCACGATGTCCGCCGTGCCATCGGGCGAGCCGTCGTCCACAACCAGGATCGCCAGCTCGCCGGGCAGCTCGAGCACGCGCTGAAGAATCGCCGCGATAGACGCCGATTCATTGTACGTCGGGACCACGACGACGGCGCCGACGCCCGCTGCAGGATCCGGGGGAGAAAGAAAGGTGTCCACGGGACTCGAAGCGCAAGCCGAAAAACTAACATGCGGACGAGATCCGGCTCGCAAGGATTCAGTGGTCCTGCTCCTTAGTACAACGAGGCCCCTCTGGGTGGGGACGACGCGCAGTCTGGGCACCCGACGTGTTTGATGTTCTTGTGGAATGCCGCGTCCGGGTCGAGCTGGCGTCGGTATTTTCAGCGTTGTGCGGACCCTGCTCCATAGACCAAGGGTACGTCGCGCATCTGGACTGCTCACTCCGAACGCCTCCTCTGTTTATGGCCGGAACTGCCAAACCTGCACCCGCGCGTCCCAAGAAGGGATCGGCGGCGACCAACGGGTCGACTCCTCAGCTCGACGTTCCTGACGTCCGCTTCTACACCAACAGCGGGTACACCCATGAGAGTCTCGGCATCGCGCCCGACACGCTCTTGGATATGTACCGCAACATGCTGCTCCAGCGGCGCTTCGAAGAGCGCGCGGCGCAGATGTATGGCCGACAGAAGATCGCGGGGTTCCTGCACCTCTACATCGGTCAGGAAGCGGTCTCCACAGGATCAGTTTGGGCGATCAAGCCGGACGACCCTATGATCACCGCCTACCGGGATCACGGCCTCGGGCTGGCGCGCGGCATGAGTGCCAATGCCTGCATGGCGGAGCTGTTCGGAAAGATCGATGGCTCCAGCCGAGGCAAAGGCGGCTCGATGCACTTTTTCGATGCCTCCAAGCACTTCCACGGCGGCCACGGCATCGTGGGCGGGCAGATCCCGGTCGGGGTGGGGATGGCGTTCGCGTGCAAGTACAAAGGCACGGACAACGTCTCGCTCACCTTCTTCGGCGATGGCGCCATCAATCAGGGGGCGTTCCACGAGGCGATGAATCTCGCCGCGCTCTACGAGCTTCCTGCGCTCATTATCTGCGAGAACAACGAGTACGCGATGGGCACCTCCGTCGAGCGCTCGCGTGGGGATGCGGACCTCTACAAGCAGGCCTACCCGTACGGCATGACGGCTGCCGTGGTGGATGGCATGGACCTCTTCGAGGTGTACGGCGCCTTCAAGGAGATGGCCGATGAGGCGCGTGAGGGCAAGCCGTTCTTCATCGAAGTGCGGACGTATCGCTACCGCGGTCACTCCATGTCCGACCCACAGAAGTACCGCACCAAGGAAGAGCTAGAAGGGAAGAAGGACGAAGACCCCATCCTCCGCGTCAAGAAGTACATCCTCGACCAGGAGCTGTTCACCATCGAACGCCTCGACGAGATCGACGAGGAGGTGAAAGCGGAGGTGATGGCGTCGGTGGAGTTTGCGGAGCAGTCACCGCTGCCGCCCATCGAGACCATGTACGAGGACGTGTACGTCCAGGACGACTACCCATTCATTGTCTAGAAGTCAACAGCCAGCGGTTGGTGTCCGGGCAGTTGACCGGCTCGCTAGCTCGCTGAGTTTCTGACAGCACAAAGCAGAAAGCCGATGGCAGAATTGCAATTCCGCGAAGCACTGCGCGACGCGATGACCGAGGAGATGGTGCGCGATGAGAACGTGTTTCTCATGGGCGAGGAGGTGGCTGAGTATGACGGGGCCTACAAGGTCTCGCAGGGCATGCTGGATCAGTTTGGCCCCAAGCGGATCATCGACACGCCGATCTCCGAAAATGGCTTCTCCGGCCTCGGCATCGGCGCGGCTCTCCTCGGGCTTCGCCCCATCGTCGAGTTCATGACGTGGAACTTCACGTTTGTGGCCTTCGACCAGATCGTGTCCAACGCGGCCAAGATCCGCTACATGTCCGGTGGTCAGCTGAACGTGCCCATCGTGTTTCGAGGCGGCAACGGCGCCGCGGGCCAGTTGGGAGCGACGCATTCCAACTCCGTGGAGGCCCTCTACTCCAACGTCCCCGGCCTCAAGATCATCGCACCCTCCAACCCGGACGATGCCAAGGGCCTGCTCAAAGCTGCCATCCGCGACGACGATCCGGTGCTGTTCCTCGAGTCCGAGCTGATGTTCGGTCTCCGGGGTGAGGTCTCTGAGGAGGAGGACTACGTGCTGCCCATCGGCAAGGCACGCATCGCACGAGAGGGCGACGATGTCACCATCGTGGCGCACTCAAAGAGCTACTGGCTCGCAATGGAAGCCGCCGACGAGCTGGCGAAGCAGGGCTACGAGGCGAC
>JBCBZH010000006.1:0-40302 GCA_039815415.1 Bacteroidota bacterium | reverse complement strand
ACGAGCGGCGCGACGGTCTCGGCGAGCACGGCCAGCACGTCGGAGCCCTCCAGCGCGTCGTGACGGGCGCGGGCGGCCTCAAACATCGCGTTGTAGCGGTCGCGGCCTGCCGCCAGCGCGACGGCGAGCGGGTGCGAGGGGTGGAGGCGTGGGACAGGATTCACGATGACAACGAAGCGCCTACGCTCGGCAGGGGTCTATTGCAATAGACCCCTACGGCGTTTGGGACGAGCTGGCGTGGATCAGCAAAGCGTATCTGCTCGGCGGAAGCGCTCTGACGGATTGCCCGAACGGACTGGTGGTGCTCGAGCTGGCGACGGGCCTCATCGCCCTCCGCTCCATTCCAGCCACGCGAGGTAGTTGGTGTAGCGCTGGTGGAAGTATTTGAGCTTGAGGAGGTCGTCGTAGACGTGGCCCGTCAGCTTGCGGCCCCGGCTCCATTTCTTGAGCAGGCGCTCGATGGCGGTCAGACGGGCCCGCACCTCTCTTGCGCCCAGCCCATCAAGGCCGCGCGCGAACTCGGCCTCCATCTCGGCGATGGGGTCGTCGCGGTCACGGCCCAGGCGGTCGTACTCCTCGCAGGCGAGGTCGAACAGGCGGCGCACCCAGCCGACACGGTCGGTGCGGTAGAGGGCGTGGCCGGGTTGCTCAAAGAACGGCGCGTCCGGGTTGGGCACGAGGGTGTCGTGCAGGACGAATGGGAGGATCTGCCGCACGTCCTCCAGGTCCGCTTCGCCATGTCCCCGGAAGAACGCGAGCGCCTTGACGTAGACGAGGATCGTCATCAGCGAGCGCACCGACAGCCCGTTCTCGGTCTGCGCGCCCAGGTCCGCCAGTCGGTCGGTCCCGGTGTCCTGCGCGCCGAGCTGGCCGACATCCGCCCCCGCCAGCTTGACGGTGTCTTTGGTCTTGTACTCGAACTGCTCGGCGGCGCCCTCGAAGAACTCGAACTGGCTGGCGAAGAACTCCAGCCGCTTGCGGATGGCCTCCGGGATGCGCACGGCGAGGATGGCCGACTCGACCGCCGCCAGCTCGTCGGCGGTGAACACGATCTCGGGCGGCACCACGTCCTCGGGCCGCACGCGCGCCTCGATGCGCGCGAGCAGGTCGTTCAGGAAGCGCGGCGAGAAGTGCAGCGCCTTCACCACCACGTCGATCCGGTCGCGCAGTGCCTCGATCACCTGATACGTACCACCACCCGCGTCGTCGTTGGCGGTCAGGTACCATGCGGCGTCGGGACACTCGTAGACGTGGTCCAGGACCTCGGCGTAGCCGTCGGCCATGAGCGTGAGCAGAGCCGACTGCGTGCGGGTCGGGATGCGGTTGTACTCGTCGATGATCTTGACGCGCATCCCGAGCCACCGCCGCCACGCGATGCGGATCTCGTCCATCGACTCGGCACCAACGAGGTCTTTGGGAAGCGGGTTGCCCAGCAGGTCCGTGATGGTCATCTGCGGCTGCCCATGCTGGATGGCCCGCTTGATGTCCTTGAGCGAGTAGCCTGCCAGCACGCCCATCAGCACCGCCGTGGCCGTCTTACCCCGCCCCGGCCCGCCGACGAGCAGGCAGCGCCGCCGCACAGCGAGCGTCAGCAGCGGCACCAGCACGAAGCTGGAGTAGCTCTGGCCTGATGGCAGCCGGAGCACGCTCTTGGAATCCCCGAATGTGTACTCCGCGGGCGGCTCGTCGCCAAACTCGATGTCGTAGTACGGCGAGATGATGGCCGTGTTGACGATCCAGAAGTAGGCCTGGCGCAGCTTCTCGCCCAGCGCGCTGGCGTCGTCCTGCTGGGCTGCGTCGGGCTGCCGCTCCTGGTACAGGTCGGCCACGTCGAAGTCGCGTGAGGCGCTGGCGACCTCGGGATGGGTGGGCGCCTCGGGGACGTGGCGGAAGGGGTCGTTCATTCGGGGTCGGCGGCATCATCGGGCTGGCGACGGCAAGATGCGCTGCGCGGTGCGTCATCGCCAGCTCGAGGCTCAGCCTTCGGCAGCCCGTTTGATCTCAGCCGCCCGCTCGGCAATCAGGCGAGAGAGGTAGCGCTTTAAGACGGCTTTCTCGAAGAGACGCCCTACGAGCCCAAAGGGAGCAGCGAACTGGATTCGATCGCACATGAGCGTTCCAGTTTCAGTTGCCTCAAACAGATGGTCGTGCACGAATGCCGCAAACGCGCCCCGCACCATCTCATCGCGAAACCAGCGGGGGGAATCATAGGCCGTGATGCGAGCCCGAAACCTCTGGCGAACGCCAAAATGCCTCCCCTCGAACTCGACGTCATCCCCCAGCTTGAGGAGCGGTCGAGCTGGCGCCTCGACGATGCGCTCCCCCGTGTGCTCTAACGACTCCGCGTGAAACGCGACGTTGCGCGCCAGATCGAAGCACGCCTCGGGTGGTGCAGCGATATGTGTTGTGATTTCGATCTCACTCATGTAGGAAGATGCAACGCCGCGAGGGCTGGCCTTATACCAGCTGGGTTTCTGCCTCATGCGTTTCGCCAGCTTGATTTCACCATGCGCCGCTCGCTTCTCGCTGTCCCGTCCCTTTGAGCGTCGGGCGACCCGGCGACTACCGCCGACGCCCCGCCAGCTCGTTGAGGAGCGCCCGCGCACGGTGCTCGAGCTGGCGATCGACCGGAATCGCGACCCTCGATGCGGGCAGATGGCCTGCGGAGACCGTCAGGGGAACGCCTGCGCCGTCTGAGGCCTGGATGACGAGTTGGCGAGCCGAGGACCGGAGACCCACGCCATGTCGGGACGCCGACTCTTCCCGAACGGTCAGCACCACGTCCGCCGTGGATGGGGCCTCCCGCCCTACCGTCACCGTTGCCGTTTCCGCCAGCGCGTCGGCCAGCGCGCGAACCGCAGGCGTCAGATTGAGAGATGCGAGCGAATCGGGCCGGGGCTTCCGGCCCTGGATCCACCGATAGATGAGATAACCCACGCCGCCTGCCGCAACGAGACATCCGCCCGCAATGAGGCACCCCGCCCCGCCATCTCCCCCGTCCGAGCAGTCGGACCCCGACGGGCTGCAATCGGTGTCGCTGCAATCCACGCCATCCCCACAGCTCGACTCCTCCGCCTGTTCCACCACCAGCGCGACCTTCAACGCCGTTGGCTGGGGGACCGTCGCCAACTCGATGGTCTCGGGCGCAGCGTCGACGGCGAATGGCTGGGCTTGAGCCAGGACGGGCAGCACAGCCACTGCGAGGAGACAGAACAAGCGCATGGCATTCGTTCAGGGATTTCATGAACCTACGCCATGCGCTTGTTCTGCAACAGCCTCACCCATGCCACCCTTCAGATCGGCCTCGGTGACACACTGGTTTCACACCCACCGTGGCATCTTCGCCGCTCGCGGCGCGTTGTCTCGGGTGGCGGACACTGGCTGGTTGACACCGACCTCCGGTTCGAGCTGGCGATGGCCGCCGCCCCCTCACCCTGGCCCTTCCCTGATGGCAACGAAGACCGACGCACCGACCGAGACTCCGGCGAAAAAGAAGCCCACCGCCAAGAAGAAGGTGGCACCCAAGAAGACCAAGGCGTCGGCGCGCAAGACCGCCAGCGCGACGAAGGCGCGGGCTAAGAAGGGCACGAGTTCTAGAACGAAGGCATCGCGCGGCAAGACCTCCGCCAGTCCGAAGGCAAAGACCGCCAAGCCAAAACGCACCGCCAGCTCGAAGCGGTCCCCACTCCCCAACCCCCAATCCCCAGCCCCCAAAAACCGCTTCGTCGGCCACGAGCTGGTGGTGAAGGGCGCTCGCCAGCACAATCTGAAGGACATCGACCTGACGCTGCCCAAGAAGCAGCTCGTGGTGGTGACGGGGCCGTCGGGAAGTGGCAAGTCGTCGCTGGTGTTTGACACCATCTACGCCGAGGGCCAGCGGCGCTACGTGGAGTCCCTGAGCGCCTACGCGCGGCAGTTCCTCGAGCGGATGGACAAGCCCGACGTGGACCTCATCACCGGGCTGGCGCCGGCCATCGCCATCGAGCAGCAAACCGGCACCCGCAACCCACGCTCGACGGTCGCCACCCAGACGGAGGTCTACGACTACCTCCGCCTCCTCTTCGCCCGTATCGGCACGACGATCTCGCCTATTTCCGGCGAGGTGGTCACGCGCGACAGCCCACGCTCCGCGGCCGATGAGTTGCAACGTCAGCTCGAGACCGGCACGCGCTACTACCTCTGCTTTCCCTTCCCCGAGCACAAAGGCGTCAAGAAGGCCGACGAGCTGGCGGCGCTCCAGGCGCGCGGCTTCTACCGAATCGTGGCGCTGCCTACAGAAAAACAGGCCGCGAAGGGCGACGGGCCGGAGGTGATCGACCTGAGCCAGACCGACGCCAGCTCGGTGCGGACCGCGGCCTCCCGGCTCCTCGTGCTGGTGGACCGCCTCGCGGCTCGAGCGGACGACGACGCGGTCACGAACCGCATCGCGGACTCTGTGGAGCAGGCGTTTCGGGAGGGCGACGAGCGCGCTGTCATCGTGACCGTCCCGCGCGCGGACGGCGAAACGATGCAGCGGCTGGACTTCTCCGCCCACTTCGAGCGCGACGGGATGCGGTTCGAGGAGCCAACCGCCCAGCTCTTTTCGTTTAACAGCCCGCTCGGCGCGTGCCCTGCATGCCAAGGCTTCGGGCGGGTGCCGGGCATCGACCCGGACCTCGTGGTGCCCAACCCGGATTTGTCGATCCGCCAGGGCGCGCTGGCGCCGTTCCGCACCGAGCAGTGGTCCAAGCACCAGCGCTCGCTCCTCAAGATGGCCGCCCGCGAGGGCATCGACGCGGACACGCCGTACACGCTGCTGCCCCATGAGCACAAGGATCTCGTCTGGCAGGGAAAGGGAGACTATCCGGGCGTCGAGGGCTTCTTTGCCTACCTCGCCAAGAAGTCGTACAAGATGCACTACCGCATCTACACAGCCCGCTTCCGGGGCTACACGCGCTGCCCGGCGTGCGACGGCTACCGGCTCCGTCCGCAAGCGCTCTACGTCAAGCTGAAAGGCCCGGCTCTCGGTGCCGAGGGCGACACGCCGCGCTGGACGCACATCGGCGAGATCGCCGAGCTGACGACCGCCGACGCCAAGGCCTTCTTCGAGGGCCTCCAGATCTCGGATCACCAGCGCGAGGTGGCGGGCCGCGTGTTGGACGAAATCGAGAAGCGCCTAGGCTACCTCGTGGAAGTCGGACTCGACTACCTCACGCTCGACCGGCTCGCGCAGACGCTCTCGGGCGGCGAGACGCAGCGCATCAACCTCGCCACGTCGCTCGGCTCGTCGCTCGTCGGCAGCCTCTACGTGCTCGATGAGCCGACCATCGGCCTCCACCCGCGCGACAACGACCGGCTCATCTCGATTCTCGAAGGGCTCCGCGACATCGGCAACTCGGTGCTGGTAGTGGAGCACGACGAGCAGATGATGCGTCGCGCCGATCAGATCGTGGACATCGGCCCCGGCGCAGGGCGGCACGGCGGCGAGATCATCTTCCAGGGCCCGTTCGACGAGGCCCTCGAGGACGACGCCAGCCTGACCGGCGCCTACCTCTCCGGTCGCAAGACGATTCCCGTCCCCGAATCCCGTCGCCAGCTCGACCCCGAGCGCGCGGTGACGGTCAAGACGGCCCGCGCCAACAACCTCAAGCGCATCGACGTGGCCTTCCCGCTCGACGGCATCACGGTGGTCACTGGCGTGAGCGGGAGCGGCAAGTCCACGCTCGTCCACGCGACCCTCTTCGCGGCCCTCCAGCGCCTGAAGGGTGGCGATTTCCAAGGAAAGGTGGGCGCCCACGACGTGATCCTCGGCCACGAGCTGGTGGACGCCGTCGAGATGGTGGACCAGACGCCGATTGGCAAGAGCCCACGCTCCAACCCGGTCACCTACGTCAAGGCCTTCGACCCCATCCGCGACCTGCTCTCGAAGACGCACCAGGCCAAGATCCGCGGCTACCGGGCCGGGACGTTCTCGTTCAACGTGCCTGGCGGGCGCTGCGAGACCTGCCAGGGCGAGGGCGTCGTGAAGGTGGAGATGCAGTTCCTCGCCGACCTCTACCTGGAGTGCGAGGCGTGCGGCGGCAAGCGCTTCAAGCAGGACGTGCTCGAAATCCGCTGGAAGGGCAAGAACGTGGATGACATCCTCCAGCTGACCGTCGATGAAGCGGTGGAGTTCTTCGCGGGCCAGAAGCGAGTCGCGAACAAGCTCCAGAGCCTACAGGATGTCGGGCTGGGGTACCTCACACTCGGGCAGCCGTCCAACACACTCTCGGGCGGCGAGGCGCAGCGCGTCAAGCTGGCGGCGCACCTCGCCAAGCGCCACAGCGGCCACACGCTCTACCTCTTCGATGAGCCCACCACGGGTCTCCACTTCGACGACATCAAGACGCTCCTCAAGGCGTTCAACGCGCTGGTGGAGGCCGGGCACTCGGTCATCCTGATCGAGCACAACCTGGACGTCATCAAGGCGGCCGACTGGGTGATCGACATTGGCCCGGAGGGCGGTCGCCGCGGCGGGTTCATCGTGGCCGAGGGGACGCCGGAGCAGGTGGCCGAGGTGGAGGACAGTCACACCGGGCGGTTCCTGCGGGAGATCCTGTAGTCGCCAGCCCGGTGCAGGTCGGGCTGGCGGCTCCGGCTGTTCGCCAGCTCGTTGTGCGCCCTCTGCGCTTGGGGCGAGATCCCCCAGCGATTCAGATTGCCCCGACCTCTCACACAGCCGTCATTCCTGCGCAGGCAGGAATCCACTTCACAGCGCCACGCCTGTCCGTGGATCCCGGATCAAGTCCGGGATGACGGCATAAGGGTGGGAAGCGCTAAATCTGGGTCGTAGGCGTGAGGTCAATCAGATGCCGCCAGCATTCCCGCCACGTCGAGCTGGCGGGGCCTGTCTGTGTTGGAACTGATCCAGGATATACTGTGGAGCCGATTCCGCTTCTCGGACGACCTCCGAAGCTTGGGATTGAACAGAATCCATTGAAGCTCTGGTTCTACCGACGTGATAGACATGGCTTGGATCGTACTCCCTCTCTTCCTAGCATTTGTCACTCCTGATGAGTGCCAGTCGTGCCAATGCTCTCGTGGCCCCAGTGGGCCCCCGAATGAAGCGGTGGCGGCCTCTCTTGCTCAGTCCGAGGCCGTATTTGTTGGCGACGTGATCGATAAGCGGCCTTGGCACGGAGAGCAGTATGAACAACCAGTTGGATGGGTTTACCGGTTTGCAGTGGCGGAAGGATTTAAGGGGGTCGCCACTGGTGACACAGTCAAGGTCCGGTCTGGCACAGGTCGTGGTGACTGCGGGTTTGTGTTTTACCCAAGAGATCGGGCCATCGTGTACACCCACGGCATAACTCGGCGCAATAGCGATGGCACACCTGATTTCTACACCAGCATTTGCTCCAGGACTGCTGCAACGGGCTTTCCCATCACCGTAAGACACATTGAGGAAGAACGTGTTCGTCTACGACAGGCTGCCCGCTAGTTACCTGTAGAAACGGGCTCTTGGAGTGACGCACTTCCTCAGCTCGTTCTCTACGCCGTCGAGCTGGCGACCGTCTTTGCGTTCTCGGCCCAGATTCACCAGCTCGCTCCCCGCAACGTGCGGGCGGTTGCATCTTGCAGGGTGCCCGACGCCCGCCCCCTCCGCATCGCCCTGTTCACGGGCAACTACGTCCACATCGAGGACGGCGTCTCGCGCACGCTCGGGCGGCTGGTGGGCTACCTCGTGGATCAGGGCCATGAGGTGACCATCCTCGGCCCCACCATCGACGCCCCACCGATGGACCAGCTCGGGCGCTTCATTCCCGTCCCGTCCATCGCCGCGCCGGGGCGGCCCGAGTACCGCGTCAGCACCGGATTCCCCGCCGAGACGCGTCGCCAGCTCGAAGCGTGGGCGCCGCACATCGTCCACATCGCCACGCCGGACGTGTTGGGGCACAAGGCGTTGCGCTGGGCGAAGACACTCGGCATCCCGGTCGTCTCCACCTACCACACCCACTTCGCGTCGTACCTGGACTACTACCGCCTCGGGCTGGCGGAACCGGCCCTCTGGGCCACGCTCCGGCGCTTCTACAACCGCTGCGACGAGGTCTACCCGCCCGCACCCACGATGGCCGACGCCCTCCGCGAGCACGGCGTCACCGCGCCCATCCACGTCTGGCCGCGCGGCATTGAGCTGGACCGCTTCGATCCCGCCTTTCGGTCGGACGACTGGCGGGCCTCGCACGGCTTCGGCCCCGAGGATGTCGTCATCACGTTCATCAGCCGCCTGGTCAAGGAGAAGGGCATTGATGTGTACGCGGAGGTCGTCCGGCGGCTCTATGCGAAGGGACTCCCCGTCCGCGGGCTTGTGGTCGGCGATGGCCCCGAGCGCGAGGCGATGCAGGCCATGCTCCCGGACGCCGTGTTCACCGGCCACCTCAGCGGACGCGCCATCTCGACGGCCTACGCCAGCTCGGACATCTTCCTTTTCCCGAGCGAGACCGAGACCTTCGGCAATGTGACCCTCGAGGCGATGGCCTCCGGGCTGGCGGTCGTCTGCGCCGATGCCGCCGGGAGCCGCAGCCTCGTGGATCCCAACACTACCGGCCTCCTCTGTCCACCCCGCGACGTGGACGCCTTCGAGCTGGCGACTAAATCGCTCGTGTCTTCCGCAGATCGGCGCATGGACCTTGGCACGCGCGCCCGAACCGCCGCCAGCGCGTACGATTGGCAGGTGGTGCTCGCCTCTATGATCGACAACTACCGCCGCGTCCTCGCATGATCGTTTGTGACCTCACCCACGCCTACCACGAGGCCAGCGGCGGCATCCGCACGTACATCGACCTGAAACGTCGCTACATCCTCGAGCAGACAGACCATCACCACGTGCTGGTGATTCCCGGCGCGGCATCTGGGGTCGAACGCGGCGAGCGGTGGACGACGTACCGGATCAAAGCGCCGTACATGCCCGGCGCGAAGCCGTACCGGGGGTTCGCCAGCTCGAGTGCCCTGGAGTCCGCGTTGCGGGATGCCCAGCCGGATGTCACCGAGCTGAATACGTTCTACGTCCCGTTTGAGCAGCGGGCGGCGTTTGCCTACCGAGACGCACATCCCAACGCCATTGTCGGTGTCCACGTCCACACGGACTTTGCCGACTCGTACGTGCGGTCGTACAGCCGAAAGGTGTTTGGCGATCGAGTGAGCCGGTGGCTTCAACGCCGCGCCACGCGCTACGTCCACCGCATTCTGCAACGGGCCGATTTTGCCACCACGCTGTCGTCGCTCCACGAAACGCGGTTGCGGAAGGAAGGAGCGGACGTCGAGCTGGTGCCGCAGTTCGTGGACCTCGATCAGTACCACCCACGCCATGCGTCGGCCGCCTTCCGAGACCGCCTTGGGCTGGCGACGGACAGCCTGTTGCTGGGCTACATCGGCCGCATGGACACCGAGAAGCACATCCCCATGCTTCTCGAGACCGTGGAGAAGCTCCCAGAGTCGCTGAGGCCACACCTCGTGCTGGCGGGCGAAGGGCCTCAGCGTGAAGCGGTGGCCGCACACGCCGCGACGCACGACCGCGTGACGCTGCTTCCGTACATCACGGACAAGCAGGAGGTCGCCACGCTCCTGGGGTCTGCAGACATCTACGTGACCGCTGGGCCTCACGAGGTGGCCGCGTTCTCGGTTGTGGAAGCGCAAGCCGCGGGCCTTCCTGTCGTGGGCGTGGCATCGGGGGGCCTCATCAACCGCATTCCGACGGAGGACATCGGGCGTCTCGTTCCTGTGGATGACTCGAGCGCGATGGCCGACGCGGTCGCCGAGATCGCAGACGAGCTGGCGACCTACAGCCAGGCGGCCCGCCAGCACGCGGAGGAGAACTACTCGATGGAGCGCTGCTTCGAGACCACGTTTGAGGTCTACGAACGCGCTAGAGCAGGCGCCTGAGAGTTGCCCCTCTGGGACGCCGCTCGGGGCATGTGGAAGGACCTGGTCTGCTCGGCATGGCTCTTAGTTTGCAGTATGCGGCGCATCTCCGGACTCCTCAGCCTTTTTCTCCTTCCGATCTCGGTCGCAGCTCAACCGGAGATCGTCCCGGCTGAACACGCGGTGTACGACTGGTTCGCCGACCAGCGCGTTGCCGGACTGCTTCCTGAGTACAGCCATGAGACCCTGCCCGTAGACCGGGCGACGGTCCGCAGGCATCTCGACAGCCTCGCAACGCGCCGGTTGTCGCTCTCCTCGTCCGGACGCTACTGGCTCGCCGAATACGAGCGAGAGTTCTTCGAGCCTCTCGATCGCGTCCACAGCTATATGGGAGATGGAGAGGCGAAATGGCTCGACGCAGACGCTGAGCGGACCTGGGGCTACTTCCGAGATGACGATTGGCGCGTGTCCATCTGGGGGGAAGGGATCTTGGCAGGTCGTCGCGCAGACGGCGTCCGCGTCGACCGTCGCGTTCGCACCGCAACCGGACTCTCGCGAAGTGCCCGTCTCACGTTCGAGGCGAGCTACCGAAATCGCATCGGTCTCTACACCAGCACGATTGCTGGCGCTGTTTTCAGCGGAGGCACCGAGGTGCTGGATGGAGACCCCGACTTCCGCAACATCTATTACGTCACGCGAGACCCGGACAACATCCCCGGCAGCTACGACCGGACCACCGCCTCGCTGCGCATCGTGGAGGGACCGTTCTCTGCCGAGATTGCCAATGCGCACCTTCGGTATGGTGCGTCGGTCGAGACTCCGCTTCTCCTGGGCGACAATGCCGATCACCTGCCGTTCGTCCGCCTCGGGCTGGCGACCCGAAGCGTCACCCTTCAGTCCGTCCATGCGGCGCTCAGCAGCCGTTCGAGAGTCGTTCAGGATGATCCGACTCCAGGCGACCTTTTTTTCGACAGCCCTGAGCGGTTTCTCGCCATTCACCGACTGGAGGTTCAGCCAACGGGCTGGTGGACGGCGGCCTACACCGGCATGGCGGTCTACGGGCGGCGTGGACCCGAGATCGCGTACCTAAACCCGATTTACCCGCTCAAACCGGCGGAGCACGCACTCTACGACCGCGACAATACCCTGTTCGCCATCGAGACCACTGTTCGTCCTCTCCGTGGCGTGGAGGGCAACGCCACGTGGCTCGTGGACGACCTCGCGACCGCGACCCTCGGGGATAGCAGCTACGGCAACAAGTGGGCTATCCAGGCTGGCCTCAAAGCCACGATGCCTCGGACCGGTGCGACGCTTTTCGGTGAGTATGTCCGCATCGAGCCCTACACCTATACACATCGCTTCCGCGAGGATGGCGTCTACTTCAATAGCTACACGCACAACGGATTTGGCCTCGGTCACCCCCTCGGACCCAACGCGGACCAGTGGATTGCTGGAGCGAGTGTCTGGCTGCCCTTCCGTGCCCGCGCGCGATTCTCGGGCCGCTACGTCCGCAAAGGCGAGAATCTCGTCGATCCGGTTACGGGCGAGATCACAACCGTTGGCGGTGATGTGACGCTCGGCGAGGCCCCAGCCGACGGGCGCAAGTCGTTCCTCTCGGGCGACTTGTTCCAAGGCCCCGGAGCCCGCGCGATGATTGAAGTGGAGCCCGCCCGCGGGGTGGCCTTCCGGTTCTATGCCGACCGCCAGTGGTGGGACAACCGCCCCTCGGAAACCTTCGTCCGGTTCGGACTCGCCGTACGCCCCTGAGCCTTGAGCAGCGGCATCCTGTAGCGCGGTGCTAGCGTTTAGCCCCTGGAAGCCGGTCGCGCCAGAGGTCCCTGGTGCAGCCTAGCGTGTCGCGGACGCCAGCTCGAGCTGGCGATGCCCCATTCCGGTAACCGAAGCCGGTTCGGCTCCGTCGAGAGCCTGCACCTCGCACCGTGCGGGCAGGTCTCACTCGCTCGGTGGGTCCGAATCCGGTTCGCGAGAGGATTCATCCCAATACCCCCAGTCCGACTTCCGAACCTGCGAAGCCCCCAGCCCGCTAAAGAGCATGACAGGGCGAATCCACCCGTGAATCGTTTTTCGAAACCGGCCCTGATCCAGCCTGCGATGGTCCCGCTCGAGCACATTGAGCCCGGAGACAAACGGCACACGCCAGCCCGTTTTTCTCATCGTCCACAGCGCGTAGATATCCTCGTTTGCGACCAGGGCCTCGTCGAACCCTCCTGCGTCCAGAAATGGCTCACGCCGAAAGATCATGTTCGACCCTGACCCCGCTGGAATCGTTAGCCACGACAAGACACGAATTCCAAGCGTAAACATTCGATAGTACAACCGATATTCGCCATCTGCGCTCAGCTTCCCCCCTTGAATCGCTCCTACATGGGGTCCCAGATTTTTATTTCTCAAGTTGTCCCAGTACGTCGCCTCAAAAGACATATCTGCATCTGTAAAGAGAATCCACTCGGTTTGCGCAGCCTTGAGTCCTATGTTTCGAGCCTCTGGAATCGTTGACGCTTGCTGAATGACACGTGTCCGGTTCGGCCGATGCGCCGCGATTCTCTCCCGGGTCTGATCGGTGCTTGCGTCAACAACGATCAGCTCGACGTTGGGATCGAGGCTACTGAGGAACGGGACGATGTTGTCCTCCTCATTCTTGGTTGGGACAACAACCGTGATCTCATCGATTCGCATGGGAGGGTCTCGAAAGCAACGATCTGGCGCTTTCCGTCGCAACCAGCCTCTAAACCGGTGTATACAGAAAGGCCTATATGCTTATAAGTAGATTGCTTATGAACCAAATGTGTACTGAGACCCTGCCGGGCACTCAAGGGTTGCCCGGAAACCAGAGCCAGAATTAGTCCTCTTTCGAATCGTTAGCATTGTCGGCTACCATTGCGGCGGGAGCGCGCAGCTTGAAGGTCGGCTGGCGGATGCTCTCGGGGTCGCCGAGGTTGTAGCGGCGACGTCGCAGCCGAGGTCGCTGGTCGAACCATCGGAGGTCTTCGAGCACTTGGAGTGCTGCCGGAAAGAAGATGAGGGTCGCCGCCAGTGTAGCCCCGATGCCTGCCACTGCCAGCACGCCGATGGATTGAAGGCCTGGGTGGTTGGAGAGCAGTAGACCGGCAAAGCCGATCAGGTTGGTGACGGCCCCCATCGTCACGTGCTCCCCTGTGGACCGGAGCACGTTGCGGATGGATCTCTTCCCTTGCTCCTGATATCGGTGGGCGAGGTGTACGCCTCCATCGTTGCCGATGCCAAGCACCGTGGGAAGGACGACGAGGTTGTAGAACGTCAGCTCGATGCTACCAATGGCCATCACAGCCAGCATCCACAAGATCCCGACGGCAAGTGGAAGGATGGCGGCAAGCGTCCAGCGGATGGACCGGAACGAGACGAACACCAGGACGAAGACCAGCAGGAACGTAATGCCCACCATCCGAGGACTTTCCTCCTGCATCAGCCGGAGCATGTCGGCTGCGACGAGCTGCGTGGATGCCGCGTAGAAGTCATCCCCGTCGGGCGTTTGCACGGCCCCGATCAGCTCGGCGAAACGCATCGAGCGTCGTCCGTCAGACATGTTTCCACGCGGAAACACGATCACGAAGTTGCCGATCTCGCCGGTTCGCGTGCGGAACGGACGTGTGAGGAAGGGTGGAACGCTGTCGAGCGGAATCGGCTCCGTAGCGGAGGCTGCCTGCTTCAACATGTCGACCTGCCCCGTCTGGTCCGCTGCGAGAAAGGGGTCATTGAGTACCGCCCGGATCTCGGCCAGCCGATCCAGCTTGCGGCGGGCTCCCGAGGAGTCGGTCGGGAACCGCTCCTGGAGGCTCTCGACGGTCAGGATCAGCGAGTCCTGTGCAGCCAGTTCTTTGAGCGCCTCGGAGACCGGACGCACATCCGACACGTCCTCGAGAAGGATGTACGCCGGGTTGCGACGCTCATTCGTGCTGAACACCGGGCGGAGGGCCTGAGCCCGTTCGTCATACTCGTCGTACGTCGGCTCCAGCTTCGAGAAGTTGTACTCGAAGCGGACCTGCGGGAACAGGATGATCGCCAGCCCGACGACTCCCAAGCAGATGGACGTGATGGTTCGAGCGAACGGAAACCGGCGTTCCGGCTCGTACTCGGACGATTCGCCCCGCACGCGAAGGTTGATGGCGCCCGTTCGCTCCGCGATGGTGATGAGCGCAGGCAGCACAATCAGCATGGATGTCAGCGCGAACAGGATGCCCATACCACCGATCAGGCCGAACTCGCTGAATCCACGGAAGTCCGCGAGCTGGAGCACAAACAACGCGCTGGCGGTGGTGAAGGCTGACACGGCGATGGCCTGGCCTGTGCTTACGAATGTCTCTTCGACAGCTGCCTCCACATCGGCTCCGCCCCCTCGCTCCTCCGCGTAGCGTGCGTAGAAGTGGATACCGTAGTCAATCCCCAGCCCGAACAGCACCAGCCCAAGGGTAGACGTCATCAGGTTGAGAGACCCGAAGGCCATCGCAGCCACCCCTCCAGCCCACGCGAGGCTGATGATGAGCGGAACTGTCAGTAGCAGTGCTGTGACTGGCGTGCGAAGCAGCTCGCTCAGGACTACCCGGAGCACGAACCGCCCACCTGTTCGCGCTTGCACGGACTTGTACAGGAAATACAGAACCACTGCAAGGATCACCGACAGCACGCCCGCGCCGAAAGACCGCTGCACATCATTCGTGATCGACTTCACCTCGACGGTCTGCCGGAGCAGCCGTCCAGCTGGCGTCACCACCATCGTGGGACTGTAGCTGCCCGGACGCATCGCCAGCACGAGGCTGTCGACATCCGCGTAGAGGCGTTCCACGTAGCCAATGTCGGCCTGCGAGCCGGTCGGATAGAAGCGGACGGCGAGTGTGGTGGAATCCGGACTGATGAGGTATTCGGTCAGCGCGAGCTGAGCGAGGTCGCGGCGAAGCTGATCGGCGTCGCGCTCCTTGGCCGCGTTGAGGCTGTCCTCCGAGGTCGGGAGAATGGAAAGCCGGAGCGGATTGGTGACATTGCGCACCTCTTGGGCCTGTCCGCGCAGGAAGCGTTCGAGACGGTCCAGCTCTTCGAAGGTGGCGAAGTAGAGCGCATTCTCCGAGACGAACCGGACGTCGCGTTTGAGGTCGTAGCGGTTGAAATAGGCCTCGCCACTCGGCGCCTCCAGCGCCATCATCTCCTCGACGAAGTCCTCTGCAAACGCCAGATTGGTCTCGAACGCGGGGCTGCGAATCGCCACATCGACTGTGGATTCAGCCCCGACCGTCTCCTGCAACCGGTTCAGCGCCTGAACACTCGTGTACTCGGGCGGGAGCAGCGCGATGATGTTCGCGTTCACCTTCAGCGAGGTCGCCTGCCAGCCCATGATCGCGGCCAACGTGGCAGCCACCGCCAGCACCACATAAGGATGCCGGACAACAAACCGGGGGACGACACGGAGACGGTCGAAGAGCACGAGCGCAGCTGAATCGGCGACGAGTCTCAGACTACCCCGCCAGCCCGTGGGATCAAGGGTGTTTCACATGAAACACTCGAGCTGGCAGGAAGGCCAGTGGCGATTGGGGAATGGCAGAGGATCTCCAGCTCGACTCTGCCACTGGCTGCATCCTACTGGCCACTGGCCTATACGCCCAAGACACTCGCCCCCCACCCCAGCGCCGCGCCGAGGGCCACCACCCAGACCACGCTCGGCTTCTTCCACAGCACCCAGCCCGACGCCAGCGCAAAGATGGCCCACAATGCGGAGCCTGTGAGCGTCGCCAGCGCGAGGCGGACCGTCACCACAGCCATCAGCGCCACGGCGACAGCGTTGACCGCATCCAGAAGCGCGGCCGACCACGCGGCCTTGCGAAGCCGGGGCACGATGGGATGCAGGATGCCTGCGAACAGGAAGGAGGGTAGGAAGATTCCGAGCGTCGCCACCAGTGCGCCCGGGACTCCGGCGACGAAGTAGCCCACGGCGGTCGCGGTCGTGAGCACAGGCCCCGGCGTGAGTTGGCCGAGCGCGACGGCATCGAGGAGCTGCTGGGAGGTCAGCCACTCGTAGCGCCCCACGACGTCGCCCTCGAGAAAGGCGATCAGTACGTAGCCACTTCCGTAGAGCACGGCACCAACTTTCAGAAAGAAGAACCCGAGCGTCCAGAGCGATGGTGTAGCGCCTCCGAGCGGCCCGGCCACGAGCAATGCAGCCGAGGCGGTTTTGCCAAGCGCCGAGCTGGCGGAGGGCGGCCTGGGATCATCCGAGGCCTCCCCATCGGGCCCTGGATCATCCGATGGAGGTGTTCGACGGTCGGTGCGCTGCCACCAGACCACCAGCGCGCCCACGATCGTCGCGGTAAACAGCACCGGCAGCTCGCCGATGCCCGCGATGAGCGGGATGCATGCCACCAGCGCGACGGCCCCCAGCGTAGGTGACGTGATGGCCTTCTTGCCCAGCTTCCACAACGCGCCGAGGATGATCGCCAGCACGGCGGACTGGATGCCTGCGAGCGCCGGTTGGACGTCGGGGATGGTCCCATAAGCGACGTAGAGCCACGCCAGCGCGAGCGTCAGCCCGGCGGCGGGGACGATGAAGGACACGCCCGCCACGAACAGCCCGAGCCACCCGCCACGCGCGTAGCCGACGTGCATCGTCATCTCGGTCGAGTTGGGCCCCGGAATCAGGCTCGTCGCTCCGATCAGATCCAGGAAGTGCTGCCGCGAGAGCCACTTGCGCTTCTGGACGACCTCCTCGTCCATCATGGCGATGTGCGCCGCCGGGCCGCCGAACCCGACGACGCCGAGGGTGAAGAACAGCCGCGCCAGCTCGATCAGGCGTCGGGCTGGCGAGTCCGACGGTGAGGATTCAGTAGGCGATTCGAGATCGGGCATCTTGTGTGCAGCGGCGTGCGTACGACGCAGGTCATGAACGAATCTGCCGCCCTGTCTCAATCCGGTCCCGTCGTCCTGTTCGACGGCGTCTGCAATCTGTGCGATCGATCCGTTCAGTTCATTCTGGACCGCGACCGGGCCGGGGTGTTCCGCTTCGCCTCACTTCAGTCGGATACGGGCCGCGCGCTGCTCGTCGATCACCAGCTCGATCCCGACGCGCTGGCGTCGGTGGTGGTGGTGGACGGAGACCAGGCGTTTACGAAGTCCGATGCTGCGCTGCGGATCGCGCGAGACCTGCGGTTCCCGTGGAACGCCGCTTCCGCCTTTCGCATCGTCCCGCGATTCCTCCGGGATGCCATCTACAACTGGGTGGCGAAGAATCGCTATCGGTGGTTCGGCACCCGCGAGTCCTGCCGCATCCCCACGCCGGATGTCGCCGCGCGGTTTCTGGATGTGGGGTGAGGCCCGTGGGCAGTGGCGAGTCGCCAGTGGCAGAGTCAGCCATAAGACGTACGCACTTCAGCCAACTGCCCCTTCGGGGGGCTCCCGCATAGCGGGTGGGGGTGTTTCGCCAGCTCGAGAACACCCTCCGTCCGCTTCGCGGCCACCACCCTCCAAGGGAGGAGTACAGGCAACTGCGTAACTCCTGTGTCTTTCATTCTCTCGCCAACCCGATGCCCCCCTCGAGCTGGCGAAACTTCTGCCACTGGCCATCGCCCACTCCCTACGGGCCTCACCGTAGGTTTCGGCTTTCTTCCCTCCTCTCATGGCCCACACCTACGACTCCCTCTCCGTCGGCGACAGCTTCTCCTGGTCGCGCACGCTTACGATGGACGACGTTCGCGCCTTCGCGGACATCACCGGCGACGACAACCCCATCCACATCGACGAGGAGGCCGGTAAGGCGAGCATCTTCGGGCGCCCGGTGGTCCACGGCGTCTACATCCTCGGGCTGGCGTCGAAGGTCCTCGGGCGGGATTTCCCTGGTCCAGGCTCGATTGCGGTCGCGCTTTCGGCCAAGTTCCTGCGCCCTGTGCCCGTCGGCGAGGAGGTGACGATCGAGGTGAAGGTGTCCGAGAAGATCGAGAAGCGCGGGCACGTCAAGATCAAGCTTTACGCGTACGCCCTCGGCAAGATGGCTGTCGGCGGCGAGGCGATTGTACTGCCGCCGCCTGCTGAGAATGCAGCGTAAGTCCTTCTGAGCCAGCGCAAGAGCCATGGGTGACTGGACACGACTCGATCAGCAAATGGCTCTCTGGGCCACCCGGCTTTGCGACAATGTGAAGCTATCTGCTGAGCAAAGTATGGCGCTGGCAACAGCCATCTCCACCGATATCGAGGCTCTTCCTTCAGAGTCCAAGTCTCGTATCAATAGGGCTTCGCCCGTTCCAGTTCAGGACCGCTTGGAAGAGCTGCAAGCGTTCCAGATGTGGATGGATCTGGTCAACAACACAGAAGGCCATCCCGCAGTGAACAGAGCACAAGTAGTCACTCAGAACTATATCTGCTTCGTTTATCTGAAGGACGCGCTTTTTGACATCCTACGCCGCCAAGTTCCATCTGGAAGTGCGACGAAACGAGCGTGTAAGTATCTCCTCAACAATCCTGTACGTGCTTTCCGGAACGCCGTCGCCCACGGGAATTGGAGGTACTCCGATGACTTCTCCGGGATCATCTACTGGGCCCGAAAGGGGGATAAGCCTGACGAGCCAATGAGCCGATTCGAGGTCTCACAAGAAGAGTTGGGCTTCTGGCAAGCTCTTGCTCGTTGTGTTGCCTACGTTGGGTTCAGCCAGGTCGCGCAATCGTAGAGAAGCCCCACGGGCCTCGAGCTGGCGAATCCCAACACCCGCCAGCTCGACGCCAGTCCTCAGTCGTTAACAGACGGGATCAGTTCGGCAGCTTCACCTTTGTCCCAGCCTCCAGGCGGGTGTCCAGTTCCACCTCGTTCATGATCGCCAGCGTCTCGGCGGTCATCCCGAGCGGAATCTCCCGGCCCGAGAGCAGCGACCGGAAGGTGACCGCGTTGCGAACCGTCACCACGTCCATGCGTGCGGGCTGGCGGTTCAGCGCCGACGAGCTGGTGAGGCGCTCGAAGCTGTCGGCCACGCCGCGAAGGTTCGGGCGGTACTGGCTGTATGTCAGGGCACTCGTCAGCCCGAGAAACTCGTAGACGTTGCCGCCATACTCGATGTAGGTCGCCGCAAAGCCGATGGAGCCGTTCTGCTGGGCCGCGGTCCCCTCCACCACATAGGCTGGGTTGCCGCCGATGGTGGTCCGGCCCTGGTCCTGTACCGAGACGCCTTGCGTCTGGCTGAGCTTCTGGGCCGCAGCCTGTGCGGACGCCTCTTGCGAGAGTGTGAGTTGGATCGCGGCGCGACCGTTCGCCTCCTGCATCACCACCGCCGAGGCCGTGTTCTGTACCTGCCAGCCCTGCGGCACGTTGAACTCGAACCGCAGGTCCGGGTGGTAGAACGTGTTGTTCTCCACGAACCCTTGCCGTGGGTTGTCCCCAATCACAATGTTCTCGATCTGCGCGAGGTAGCCCTCCCTGTTGATTGCTGTCCCGGTGTCGTACTGTGCCGCGAGCTGAGGAATGGTCTGCTCCCGCTCCGATGGGTTGGGGTGTGTAGAGAGGAAGCTCGGCAGGCTTCCGCCGCCGCCCTGATTGCTCAGGCGCCCCAGCGACCGGAAGAAGCGCGCGGCCTCCGCTCCGTCGTAGCCCGCGAACTCGGCGTAGGCCACGCCCGCCCGATCGGACTCGCGCTCGGCCTCGCGTCCGTGGCTCAGGAAGAGAAGCTGTGCGCCCGTGCTTCCATACTCGAGGATGCCCTGCGCCACGTCTCCCCCACCGAGCACGCCGCCCGCGATGGCGCCACCGACCACCAGGAACTGCCCGCGCTGCTGCCGAAGCGCCTGCCGGGATGAATGACGTCCCAACACGTGCCCGATCTCGTGGCCAAGCACGACGGCCAACTGGGCCTCATTGTCGAGGAACGATAGGAGCCCGCGCGTGATGTAGATGTAGCCTCCAGGCAATGCGAACGCGTTCACGACCGGCGAATCGAGAAGGCGGAAGTAAAACGGCGTATTGCGGATCTCGGCAGGCGTGTTCGGGTCGGTGTAGGCGCTCGTCTGGAGCACGGCCTGTCCTAGCTCCTCCACGTACCGCTGGAGCGCCGGATCGTCGTACAGACCATACTGCGCGATGATCTGGGGATCCGACTGCTGACCGATCTGGACCTCCTGGGCCCACGTGTAGGCGCCGCGCGTCTGCTCTCCGGTGATGGCGTTGTAGCTGGCGGTTCCACACCCGGAGCCGACGACGAGTAGAACAGCGAGAAGGGAGTAGAGCCGAGAGCGGATCATGTCGAGTTGGTGGTGGGAACCGACGAGAGACGAGTTGCGGTGCCACGTTCCACGTGAAACGCCGCGTGATGGGAGTGGTCAAACGGCACAGGGTCCCAGAATGGTTCTGTGCGCGCTGCGGTAATCAGACTTTGCCCAAGGGTCTGCTCTGCCAGGAGCGCCAGCACGACGTCCGCCCGTTCCGGGTCCAGCGGCCCGAACACGTCATCGAGCATCAGAATCGGCGTCTCATCAAGGTGGTCGCGGAAGAACAACGCCTGCGCGATGCGGAGCGCCAGCGCAAAGGTGCGATGCTGCCCCTGCGATGCATAAGGACGCAAGTCGAAGCCATCGAGCTGAAAGACGACCTCATCCAGGTGAGGGCCGACGAGCGTGCGCCCAAGGTCCCGCTCTCGCCGTGAGCGTCGTGCAATTGTCTGACGAAACGCCTCGGCCACCTCCTCCCCTTCCACCGACGGCGCGTATGTGAGCGACGGAACTTCTCCGACCGCTTTCAGAAGCTCAAAGGCCTCTGCCAGTCGGCCTGAGAATCCCTCGAGAAAGACCGCGCGGCGCGCGATGATGCGCGATCCCAGCACGGCCAGTTCCTCATCCCAGGCATCCATGGTGCCCGGCGCCAGCGCGGCCCCGCGCCGCACCGACTGCAGGAGTGCGTTGCGCTGGCGAAGTGCCCGCCGGTACTTGATGAGGTCGTCGAGATAGACCGGATACGACTGGCTGAGCGTCGTGTCCAGAAACCGGCGCCGCTCCGAGGGGCCGCCCGCCGTCAGCTCGGCGTCTGCAGGTGAGATCACGACGGTGGGCACCTGACCGACCAGATCGGCCAGCCGGTCCAGCGGCGAGCTATTGACGAACGCGCGCTTGCCCTCCCCCGGTACCACCACCACCTTTACCGAAAACGACGACCGACGCTCGCCCTCGAACGCGCCCTCGACCTCGAAGTGCGGCTCGCCGCGCTGGACGACATGCGCATCCGTGGAGGTCAGGAAGCTCTTTCCGAGCGAGAGGTAGTGGATGGCCTCCAACAGGTTTGTCTTGCCCGCTCCGTTGGGCCCTGCGAATAGGTTCACGCCCGCCGCCAGCTCGAGGTCCGTCGCCTCGTGGGCGCGGAACGAGCGGACACGAAGCTGAGTGAGGCGCATCGGCGAGCTGGTGGATGGAGGCGGAAACGCCGCGACTGTGGTACTCTGTGCGCCCGCTCCGCTCCGTTGGATCTGTGACATCTCCAAGAGCCGCAATCGTTTGCCTCGCCGTCGCCGCGGTCGGGCTGGCGTGGGCAACCGATGCACAAGACGGACCCGAAACAGCGTGTGAGGCCGAATCGGCAGTGTTTCGGGAGGAGTACCTGAATCAGCGCATGGAAGGTCCGGCAGAGCGAGAGGATCTGCTCAGACGATTGCGTGCATTCCACGCCCGCTACGCCGATGCCCCCGTTTGTCGGCAGACCACACGAGACTATGAGGTCGTGCTCCTCCTCCTAAACGGCGCATTCGCCGAGACCGACTCTGTCCTCACGGAGACGATCCACGACCCAACGTTCGATGTGCTTTCAGCAGAGATCCAGAATCGCCTGCTGTACAACCAGGGATTCACCACCGTCCGGCTAGGACGCCTCGGTGACGCCGCGTTGTACTACTACCAAGCGGCCGCGCTGTCCGACCAGATCCCCGCTCATCTTGGCGTTCGCTCGTATTCGCAGGCCGCCGCCAGCGCGCGGGACCTGAACGATCTGTCCGCAGCCGTGCTCTATCTCGACGCCGCTGAGCGCATCCTCGCGGATAGCGCCGATGTGCTCGAGGAGGCGGAGATGTCTCGAGCTGGCGTGCTCATCGAACGCGCGATGCTCTCTGCAGCGTTTGCTGAGAGAGCGTACACAGCGCCCACTCGACGGGCATCCTACGCCGCCATGCGCTCTGCCGCCGACAGCGCCTACGCCGTGCTCCGTGGAACCACGCAGGACAACGAAGTCGGACGGATGGCCCTCGCGCTGATTCTCCGCGCGCGCGCAGAGACCCAGCTCGGCGACCTCGAGGCTGCCCGTCGCTCACTCGCTCAGGCTCTGCCGCCCATCCCGCAGGGCATCTCTGTGTTTCCCGATCTGCGTCACAGCTGGTGGCGCAACCAGACCCGGCTGGATATGAAGGCTGAAGATTGGGAACGCGCCCTCGTGTCGAGCTTGCGGACCGAAGAGGAAGCCCACCGCCTGGGGACCGCCTCGGCGCTCAAGCTCTACAACTCGACCGCCCGGACCGGCCGGATCTACGAGCGCCTTGGGCGCCTCGAGGACGCTGAAGCGTCGTATCGCCAGGCCATCGCGCTGACGGAGATCGAGCGGGACCGGATCGGGCTGCAGGACTGGAAGGCCTCCTCCTTCGCCGAGCAGCAGCGACCTCACCGAGCGCTGGCACGTCTTCTGGTACAAGCCAATCAGCCCTGGGAGGCCTTCGAGCTGGTGGATGCCACGCGGGCGCGCACCTTCCGAGACCTCCGTGCCCTCGCCAGCGCGACGCGCGCCCTCACCCCGGATGCACGGGCCCACGCCAAAGCCATTGCCGACTCGTTGGCAACGGTTCGGGTCGAGTTGGCGGCCACGCCCGACCCCCGAACCCGAACAGCCCTCACCACTGCCATCATCGCGCTCCAGGACTCGATGGAGTCCACTCTAGGTGTGCGGGCTGTCCCTCCCGATCCGCTCACGCAGGCCGACCTCCAGTCGGGTCTCGCGTCCGATCAGCGGGTGCTCATCTCCTACCTGCTAGGCGATGACGACGGGCTGGCGTTCGTCGTGCGGTCTGATACGCTCGTTGCGGTGCCACTTGCCGTCTCGCGAGACTCCATCCGCGCCCGCAGCGACCGCCTGACGGCAGGCTGGGTCCGCGACCTCCCTGACCCCGCCTTTGAGCGCGACCTCGCGACCCAACTGTACAGGGACCTGATTGCCCCCATCGCCCCCCTCCTCCCCCCTGAAGCGCCACTGACCGTCCTACCCGACCCCGCGTTCGCCCAACTCCCACTCGCGGCGCTCATCGATCCCGAGACCTCGGACTACCTGGTCCGTCAACACCCGATCACGACCGAACTGGCGGCAGGCTTGATGGTGAAGCCCCCTATGGAATCGCCAGATCGAGATGTGGACGTGTTGGCGATGGGCCGTAGCACGTTCCGGGGAGATGGAATGGGAGATCTGCCCTTCGTTCCGGAAGAGATTCGAGAAGTCCGATCCCACACGTCTCGCGCACGAACTGCGCTGGACGACGCTGCTACGGAAGAGGTCTTCTTGGAAACGGCCCCTTCGGCGCGCGTCGTTCACATTGCCTCGCACGCGTTCGTCGATCCGGCCATTCCGTTCAACAGCCGCATCCTGCTCTCCCCTGGCTCGACCAGCGACGGGACGCTCTATCTCCACGAGCTGCAGAACACACGCCTCGACGCTGACCTTGTGGTATTGAGCGGCTGTTCCACGGCGCAGGGCCAACAGCACGACGGAGAGGGCATGATCGGACTCCAGTACGGCGTCCGGGTGGCTGGGGCCCGTGCCGCTGTTGCCACGCTCTGGCCTGTGGACGACCGTGCGACGGTCGAGCTGATGGATGCCTTATACGAGGGTCTCGCTGATGGGCTGAGCAAGGACCGGGCACTCCAGAAGGCTCAGCTCGCGTATCTGGATGCGAGTGATGCCCGAACCGCCAGCCCGTTCTTCTGGGCAGGAGCGGTCCTCTCCGGAGACCCTGAACCAGTCCCGCTCGGCGGCTCGCGTCCAGGTTGGGCGTTGTGGCTCGGGCTGGCGGCACTGCTGGGGGCGGTCGGGCTAGCTTGGCGGCTTCGCTCGCAGATTTCCCCCGCATGACCGACGCCGAACGCCGCGCCCTCTTCGAGGAACTCAAGACCCTCTCGACCGAGAAGCGCAACCCGCGCTCGACGCACATCGACACGGCACCCATCCGGGAGATCTTGGAGATCATCCACGAGGAGGATCGGCGCGCGGTGGTCGCGGTGACGCCTGAGGTTCCGTACATCGCACAGGCGGTTGAACTGGTGGAAAACGCGTTCCGCAACAGCGGTAGGCTGTTCTATGCCGGAGCGGGAACGAGCGGCCGCCTCGGCGTGCTGGATGCCGCCGAGTGCCCTCCGACGTTCGGATCCGATCCCGAACTGGTGCAGGGGCTGATGGCGGGCGGGAAACCGGCGATGTTCAAGGCGCAGGAGGGTGCCGAAGATCACGAATCCAACGGCGCCGACGATGTGGACGCTGCAGGCGTGACCGAGCGCGATGTCGTCTGCGGCATCGCCGCCAGCCTGCGGACGCCTTACGCCATCGGGGCCGTGAAACGCGCCCGCCAGCTCGGAGCGACGACGCTGTTCGTCACGTGCAACCCCCGCAGCAAGTTCACCCTCGACGTGGACGTGGCAATCTGCGCTGACGTGGGCCCGGAGCCCATCATGGGCTCGACGCGCATGAAGAGCGGAACGGCCACCAAGCTGATCCTCAACATGCTCTCGACCGCCACCTTCATCCGCCTCGGGAAGGTCTACGAGAACATGATGGTGGATTTGCAGATGACCAACCAGAAGCTCGTCGAGCGATCCAAGCGCATCGTGATGATGGCAAGCGGCGTGGACTATGACACGGCCGCAGCCACGCTGGACCGAGCGGACGGGCATGTCAAGACCGCTCTCGTGATGATTCTGGCCGATGTGGACGCTGATGCCGCTCGCCAGCGCATTGACGAGGGCGGCGGATTCGTACGCCACGCCATCGCGGGCACCGCCCCGTAATCGCCAGCTCGAGGTCACACCTTTGCGTAGGGGCGTATTGCGATACGCCCCTACCGAGCACAACACCATCGCCGTAGGGACACCATGCATGGTGTCCCTACTACCGAACGAAAACGATGAGGCCACCGGGGACCTCTATCCCCGCCCCATCGTTCTGATCCGCCAGCCCGACGCGACCGCGCGCCGGGCCATTCGTGCGTTCCCCGATTTCGCTTTCGTGCCGTCTCTCCACTCGCTCGGCGACCTCCGCCAGCACCTCTCCACCCTCCCCTTCTTCGCCGACGTCCGCCGCCAGGTACCGCGCCTTCGAGCTGGCGAACGCCTCCGCCTGAAGGGCACCGCTGGGTCGCTCCCAGCCTTCGTGCTGGCGGACCTCCTGACCGAAACCGGCGGCCCACTCGTGGTCGTGCTCGGCGAGAGCGAGAGCGCCGACTACCTCCGCTCGGACCTCGAACAGATCCTCGGCTCCGACGACCGGGTGCTGTTCCTCCCTCCCACAGGCCAGGATCCGTACGACCCGGACCAGCTCGCTGACACCCTCCCGCTCGTCCAGCGCGCCGACGCGCTGGCGCGGCTCCGGGATGGATTCAACGGGATTCTGGTGACCAGCATCGAGGCGATGTCTGACCTCGTGCCACCGCCAGAGACGGTGTCCGACGAAACGATGGTGGTGGTGGTCGGCGAGGAGGTCTCGCCCGAGGACCTCCTCGACCGCTTGACGGGGCAGGGCTTCGAGCCCGTCGAGTTCGTGAGCGCGCCCGGCGAGCTGGCGCTGCGTGGTGGCATCCTCGACGTCTACCCGTTCGCCGGCGGCTTCCCCGTCCGCCTCGAGTTCTTTGGCGACGAGATCGATTCGATTCGCGAGTTCGACCCGCAGACGCAGCGCTCGGTCAGCCGCACAGAGACCGCCCGCCTCGTGCCCAACCTCGACAGCGCCAGCTCGAGTGGAGAGGGTCGGGTGACGCCGCTCGCCTATGTGTCACGTGAAACACCGCTCCTCTTGTTCGATGCCGCGCGCCTCGGCGAGCTGGCGCAGACCCGGTTCCACGAGGCCGTGGAGCACTACGCTGAGCGCCCCGACGATGCCGAGCCCGTGGCCCCTCCTGAAGAGCTGATCCTCACCGAAGAACGCCTCGACGCGCTGGTGCGGCAGCACCCGGTCGTCCTTTTCGGCACGTTCGCGGGAGACGCCAGCTCGACGCTCACACTCGACGCCAGTCCGCAGCCCGCCTACAACAGCGACCTTGCGCGCCTTCGCGCCGACCTTGATCGAGCCAAGCTGAATGGGCGTGCCACGCTGGTTCTGTGCGACAGCCCCAGCCAGCGCGACCGGCTGGTGGAACTCCTCGGCGGTGACCTGGAGATCGGAAAGGAGCCCCCTGCAACGCTCCTCGTCGAGTCGCTGCACGAGGGCTTCGAGCTGGCGGAGGCGACACTGGCCGTCTACACGGATCACCAGCTCTTCAACCGCTATCACCGCCCTACCGCGCGCAAGCGCAAGAAGGCCCGCGGCGGATTGACGCTCCGCGACGTGCAAGCGCTGAAGCCAGGCGACTTCGTGGTCCACATCGACTACGGCATCGGCAAGTTCGCGGGGATGCAGACGATCACCGTGCGAGACCAGAGACAGGAGGCCGTCCGCCTCGTGTTCTCCGGCGGCGACGAGCTGTTCGTCAACGTGACGGCGCTCCACAAGCTGAACAAGTACACCGGCAAAGAGGGCCATCAGCCGAAGCTGACCAAGCTGGGCACGGGCGCGTGGGATCGGCTGAAATCGCGCACCAAGAAGCGAGTCAAAGACATCGCGCGCGACCTCATCCAGATCTACGCCAAGCGCCGCGCCTCGGCGGGCCACGCCTTCAAGGGCGATTCCATCTGGCAGCGCGAGCTGGAGGCCTCGTTTCAGTACGAGGACACGCCGGACCAGGCTTCTGCCGTGGAGGCCGTGAAAGAGGACATGCAGCAGCCCGTCCCGATGGACCGGCTCGTCTGCGGCGACGTGGGCTTCGGCAAGACCGAGGTCGCCGTACGGGCCGCGTTCAAAGCCGTGCAGGATGGCAAGCAGGTGGCCGTGGTGGTTCCGACAACCATTCTGGCGCGTCAACACGTGGAAACCTTCAAGGCGCGGATGGGCCGCTTCCCGGTCTGCATCGCTCAGCTCTCCCGGTTCGTCAGCCCGAAGGATCAGAAGGAGGTGATTCGCCAGCTCAAGGCGGGCGAGGTGGATGTCGTGATCGGGACACACCGGGTGCTCTCGAAGGATGTCCAGTTCAAGGACCTCGGGCTGCTGATCGTGGACGAAGAGCAGCGCTTCGGCGTGGGCGCCAAGGAGAAGCTCCGCAAGCTGCGCCCGAACGTGGACACGCTTACGCTCACCGCCACGCCCATCCCGCGCACGCTCCAGTTTTCGCTGCTGGGCGCGCGCGACCTGTCGCTCATCCAGACGCCGCCGCCCAATCGCCAGCCCGTCGTCACCGAGATCCACACTTACTCGACCGACCTCATCCGCGACGCGATCCTCTACGAGGTCCAGCGCGGCGGGCAGGTGTTTTTCGTCCACAACCGCGTGCAGTCGATTGCCGAGATGGCGGCGCAGATCCAAGCCCTCGTGCCCGACGTTCGGATTCGCTTCGCGCACGGCCAGATGGCGTCGGGCGAGTTGGAGCAGGTCATGCTCGACTTCATGGATCGCACGTTCGACGTGCTGGTGAGCACCACGATCGTCGAGAGCGGGCTCGACGTGTCCAATGCCAACACGATTATCGTCAACCACGCGGAGCGCCACGGGCTGGCAGACCTCCATCAGCTTCGCGGACGCGTCGGCCGCAGTGACCGACGTGCCTTCTGTTATCTCCTCGTGCCGAGTGTGCAGACGTTGACCCGCGAGGCTCGGCAGCGACTCCAGGCCGTGGAAGAGTTCTCGGACCTTGGCGCCGGGTTCAACCTCTCCATGCGCGATCTCGATATCCGCGGCGCGGGCGACCTCCTGGGTGCGGAGCAGTCGGGCTTCATCGAGGACGTGGGCTTCGAGACGTACCACAAGATCCTCGACGAGGCTGTGCAAGAGCTACGCCACGAGGAGTTCGCCGAGCTGTTCGCCGATGAGGACAGCCTCCCCCCTGCCCCGGAGCCCACCGTAGAGGTAGACGACGACGTGTTCATCCCGAAGGACTACGTCTCGAATCCGGTCGAGCGCCTGAACCTCTACCGCCGCCTGGCGGACATCACCACCGACGATGAGGTGGATGCCTTCCGCGTCGAGCTGGCGGATCGCTTCGGGCCGGTCCCGCACGAGGTGGACACCCTCCTCGCGCTGGCGGCCATGAAACCGGCGGCGCAGCGACTGCGGCTCCCGCGCGTGGCATGGAAGAACCAGCGTCTGTTTCTCACCGTGCCGGATCAGGACAGCGATCCGCACTTCTACACGCACGTCTGGGAGGACCTGCTCGAAGCCCTTGGCGGACTGCCGAACCGCTTCGTGATGAAGGAGAGCCGGACGGGGCGGCTCCGCGCCATCGTGCAGGAGGTGCCGACGCTCTCGTCAGCTCGAGGGCTGCTGGACGGTCTGGGCGATGCGGTGGAGGCGGCTCAGGCGTCGCGCGGTGTGGCGGCGTGAGTCGCCAGCTCGAGCTGGCGTAGCTTTGGCTTTCTACCAACGTGAACGGCCCCACGATTGCGAAGAGGTACGTGGCCGTTCTGTGCAGACGGTTGATTCGATGTTGCTTCCCGACGGTCGAGGTCAGATGCTTCCCTACAGGTACGCCCAATTGGACTTTGTGGCTGATGTCCTCGAACGGGTCCCCGAAATCGAAAAGCACTTCGACATGCCATACCAAGACGATGTGGGCCTGCACATTGTCTTCCCTGCGCTTGCGCGGTTGATCCGAGCTTCTGCGAAAGAGCAGAACTCCGATGTGCTGGA
Organism: Bacteroidota bacterium; assembly: GCA_039815415.1. Lineage (GTDB taxonomy): Bacteria > Bacteroidota > Rhodothermia > Rhodothermales > Rubricoccaceae > JBCBZH01. Next base: position 11,468 of record JBCBZH010000006.1, on the reverse strand, counting down.
GAGGGCATTCGGCCTTGTCAACGAGGCCATTGAGCGAGACGACGCTGATCCCGAAATCGAGAACGCTGCACAGATCTCTTTTCTTGAACCATCTGACGTAACGTTGCTCCGGGACTGGGGCGCGTGGCGGCAGCTGTCCCCAAAATTGAAGCGGTACGCCAAAGGGGAGTACTTCTGAACCATCATCCCCGACGTAGCAGTACCCCACCTCTCCGAGTGGTTCGAGAAATACACGGACGACGAGTGGGATCGCCATCTCGAGGCCAATGCCAAAGCAGGTCAGCTTGAAGCAATGCTCGGTGAGGCGAAGGGCGACGTCGCGGCAGGTCGTACGCATCCGCTTTCTCATCGTTTAGGAAACCCCCAGCGTACATTGAATCCACAGCCATAAAGGACGATGCGAACCGTACAGCTCGATGAGGCCCAGAAGCGACTCCCTGAGTTGATGGAGGAAGCTGCGAGCGGTGAAGACGTTCGGATCTCACGTGGCGATGGCGCCTCGTTCCGGTTGGTTCTCGTCGTGGAGCCCAGCCCACGCCCGGTCTTCGGAAGCGCGCGAGGCCTCGTCACGATGGCGGACGACTTCGATGACCCGATTGAAGGGTTCGAGCCGTACGCACCGTGAGGCCGTAGCCGTGCGACTGCTCCTCGACACGCACACGTTCCTCTGGTTCATCGGCGGAGACCGGCGGCTCAGCGAACCTGCGAAACGACTCATCCTCGATCCGGAGAACGAGCGACTGCTCAGCGTGGCAAGCCTCTGGGGGATGGCGATCAAGTCCAGACTCGGACGCCTCGAGCTGGCACTTCCCTTCTCGGCGCTCGTCGAGGAACAGGTCCGAGGCAACGCCATCGACGTTCTCCCGATCCGCGCGTCTCATCTCGATAGCGTCGCGCAGCTTCCGTTTCATCATAAGGACCCGTTCGACCGCCTCATCGTCGCGCAGGCGATGGCTGAAGAGATCCCGGTTCTCTCTCGAGACGGCGCCTTCTCGGACTACGAGATCGAAGTACTCTGGCAGAAACCGTAGCGAACGCCAAAAGCTGTCCTACGCTGCTTCGCGCTGGCGAATCCACCCGTCCACCGCGTACCGCCCTGCCCCGGCCACCATCACTGCCAGAAACCCGACCAGGAAGACGAACGCCAGCTCGCGCTCGCCAAACGGATCTTCGCCGTGGCGGACGAAGAACGCAACACCCATCGTGAACGCGACAAAGAACGCGGATGGGCGGGTCAGCAGCCCGATGGCGACGAACAGCCCACCTACGGTCTCAGCGAGCGCCGCCGCCCAGGCGAACAGCACCGGCAGCGGGAATCCCATCGCCGCGGTGCCTTCGATGAACCCATCGGAGGGAGGGATCTTTCCGATGCCGTGCGCGAGAAGCATCGGGATGCCGATGCCGAACCGCAGAACGAGAAGACCGAGGTCGGTCGCGCGTGACGTGGCACCGGAGCCGAAGAGGAGATCGCGAAGGGTCATGAGGCCGAAGAAGAGGCCTCCCTCCTACCCGGCTGGGCTCAAAAGGATCACCACCGGCACCGAAGACCCCGATCCGGCGGACCCCTGCTCCTAACGAATTCGAAACAACCCAAAACGAACCTCGAGCTGGCGACCGGCGTGCATGACTGGCGACCGTTTCCGAGCACGTGGATCGTGCCCCTTTCTGCTTCTCCTCATGTCCATCTCCCTCGACCGCCAGCACGTCCTCCCCTTCCTCTCTGACCGCGATTCGCTAGACGAGCGTGTGATGGCCGCGCACCAGCGCGTGCTCGATGGCACCACCGAGAGCCCAAGCATGCTTGGCTGGCGCTCCATGCTTCTCGACCCGGACGACGCCCTGCTCCAGTCGGTCGCCGCCACCGCCGCCGAGATCCGGGAACGGGCTGATGTGCTGCTCTGCATTGGCATCGGCGGGTCCTACCTCGGCGCCGAGGCTGTCATCCAGGCGCTCACGCCCTACTTCGGGCACGACGGCCCCGAGATCCTGTTCGCCGGGCATCACCTCTCCCCCACCTACCACGACGAGCTGTTCGAGTATCTGGATGGCAAGAGCGTCTATATCAACGTCATCTCGAAGAGCGGCACCACCCTCGAGCCCGCTCTCGCCTTCCGCCTCGCTCGCCGCTTCCTGGAAGAGCGCTTCGACGATGCCGAGCAGCGCATCATCGCCACAACAGACGCCGAGAAAGGCGCGTTGCACGACTTTGCCGTCAACCGCGGATACCGGCGCTATGTGGTCCCGGACGATGTCGGCGGTCGGTTCTCCGTCCTCACGCCGGTCGGACTGCTGCCGATCGCCGTCGCGGGCATCGACATCCAATCGCTGTTCTACGGTGCCGTCTCCGAGGCTCGCGCGCTCACAGACGCCAGCTCGAGCCACCCTGCGTTGCAATATGCAGGCGACCGGTTCGCGTTTCACGAGGCGGGCTACGCGACCGAGATTCTGTCGGTGATGGAGGCCAAGCTGAACGGCATCGGTGCGTGGTGGCAACAGCTGTTTGGTGAGAGTGAAGGAAAAGAATGCAAAGGATTGTTTCCTGTAGTTTTGCAGTACACGACAGACCTCCACTCCGTCGGCCAATACGTGCAGGAGGGCCAGCGCACGCTCGTCGAGACCTTTCTGAGGCTGAACGATGCTTCTCAGGGCCGAACCGTGAGCGAAGAGCCCGGCGACCCCGACGGATTGAACTACCTCTCGGGCACCCCCTACGGAACCGTCAACGAAAAGGCCTACCAGGGCACCGCTGAGGCCCACGTGGAAGGCGACGTTCCCAACTGGACGATTACGCTCGACCGTCTCAATGCCGACACGCTTGGTCGGCTGATCTACTTCTACGAGCACGCCGTCGCCGTGAGCGGGACGCTTCTGGGCGTCGACCCCTTCAACCAGCCCGGCGTCGAGAACTACAAGCAGAAGATGTTCTCCCTCCTCGGCAAGCCGGAGTAGCCCACTTCGAGCTGGCGAGTCTGGGCATGAAGTGCTGCCGGGACTCGCCAGCTCGAGTCACTGCTGTCTCTCGACAAACATCTATCCGTCGTGCCATCCTGAGCGGAGGGCGTAGCCGGGAGTCGAAGAGCCTGTCCTGAACTTGATTCAGGAATCTCAAGATGGCACCACGTGTCCCCAGCTGGGGCTGTGCTCGGCGGAGACTCTTCGACTCGCTCCGTTGGCTTCGCCGACCTGTCGGTTCGCTCAAGATGACGGAGATAGAAGCACTGGCAGGCACCAGTAGGTGCCTCGAGCTGGCGAAAAAGGCTATCCACGCTGTGGATTCCAGTGTGGACAACGAGGAGCCCTGGCAACAGGCCTGTGGACGAGCCTGCACCCGGGAAACCGAGGCACGAGTCAACCCCGATCTGCCCACGGCCCTCCCCATCGTTCTCCACACGCCCCCGATGTGAACACGACTCACCCTTGAGCTGGCAACTCTCGAGTGGACGAGCGTGGAGTTGTGGATATCGCATCTCGTTTCACATGGAACACCTCGGTCCGTGACCTGAACAGAATCGCAGCCTGTGGATGAGTGTGTGGAAAGAGTCCTGACTTGTGAACGTGATCCCACAACGGCCCCTGTTCTCCAGGTTGTCCACTTGTCCACGGCTCTACTACGTATTTCAATCATCCTTACTTATTAAAGAGAAGAAGAGAGGGCTGTGGGGAAGTCCTGGTTGTGCAATCCGAGTGGTATGCGATCTTGTATCACTCCCTGACAGGCTGGCATAGACCACGCGATAAAGGCCTGTATGGGCTGTTTTCATCCCACACGTACCTTTCGATGGTCCTTCGCTCTACACCATGATCAAGCGCATCCTCGTCGTTCTCGACCCTGACGGCGACACTCCCATTGCAACCGAGGCGGCCATCCGGATTGCCAAGCGACACGATGCCGAGCTGACGTGTCTGGCACTCGTCGACAAAGATGCGATCCTGGCAGACTCGTCAGGGAGTGGGATCGGCGGATACGCGTATGCCGAGAGGCTGAGGAACTCGCTCACAGAGGAAGTCAAAGCCAAGGCTCACGAGCTGCTTCGCACCTTTGTCGCGAAAGTGGACGACGCAGGCGTTCGGCACTCCGGAGACCGGGTGAGCGAGGACGGATTGTTCACCAGCCTCGTGACAGCGATGCGAACGAACGACCTCATGATCACCGGTCGAGAGAGCCACTTCTACTACCATGATCCAGAGCAGTTGAGCAACGCGATCGCCAAGGTCATCGAGCATGGAGCTGCGGCGAGTCTCATCGTTGGACAAGAGATCCCGATGGTGAAGCGGGTGAGCATCGCATACGATGGCAGCACCCCAGCAGCGCGGACGCTCCAGAAGTTTGTGCATCTGGTCCCCTACGGGACTGAGATCGAAGTGGAACTCATCCACGTCCGTGGGGAAAGCAAAGAGGACCGGCTCGAAAGCGACAAGCTCCTGCACGCCGCGAAGCGGTACCTCGAGGCGTACAGCTTTGAATCCATCCAGACCGTTGGTTTGAAGGGAGGCAAGCCAGCGCAGCGGATCCTGGAACACGCCAGCTCGAAGTCGACAGACTTACTGGTGACCGGAGCCTATGCCAAGCGAGGGCTGAAACGCCTCGTCTTTGGATCGTCAGCCACTCGATTCCTCGAGCAGGCCACCGTGCCCCTGTTTCTCTGCAGGTAGAAGAAGGAACTAGCGCCAGTCCACGCGCTCGATCGAGGTGCCATCGGAGCGCAGCCAGATCGCACCCTCGTCCGCAGTCTGAAGAACCTCAGCACCAGCAGACTGCCAGCGCATCAGCGGTTCAGCGTTGGGGAGGCCATAGCGGTTGCGTTTCCCCACCGAGACGATGGCATAATCCGGACCGTCGCTCGAGTGCGAAGCAGAAGCCAGGCGGATGGGTGCCGCCGCCCGCCCACTCACTGCTGCTACCAATTCGGGAGACGACGAGGTACGAGAGCCGTGGTGGCCGACTTTGACGACATCGGCCTGGAGAAGCAACCCGTAGCGCGAGACGAGGTCAGCCTCGCCAGCCTGTTCAGCATCGCCGGTGAGGAGCCAGCGCGTGTGGCCGTACTCGACGAGCAGGACAACGGAGGCCTCGTTGGCATTCTCGCCGGGCTGCGGCGTCGTGGAGGGGCCCAGCACGCGAATGCGGACCGAGGGATCAAAGTCTAAAACATCGCCAGCTCGAACGATCTGTTGCTCCACCTCGAGAGAGTCCGCAGTCTGCATGAGATGGGTCCAGAGGGACGTGTCCTTGGACTGTCCGTTGTGCACGAGGCGCCCAACCGGCACGGACCGCAGTACACTCGGAACGCCGCCGATATGGTCGGCGTCGGCGTGGGTCATCACCACCGCCTCGAGCTGGCGGACGCCGTAGCGCTCCAGGTGAGGGACAACGGTTCGCTCGCCTTGGTCGCTGAACGGAGAGCGAACCCCGGCGTCGATCAGCACGTGCGTGCCATTGGGAAGACCGATGAGGGTGGCATCGCCTTGCCCCACATCCAGAAAGACAACCTCGAGCTGAGGAGACGCATCGCCCCGGAGTACACTCGAGCTGATGCTGACAGCCATCATCGCCAATGCGGCGAGGCCGACGCGGCGCCGAGCGACAGGTCGCCGCCAGAGAGCCCCGGACAGCAGCAGCATCGCCAGCGCGGCGATGATCCACCCATCCTCCAGAAAGCCGACAACCGCAGCGCTACCGAACGCTTCGGCTCCCAGCGTGCTGGTCTGGACGAGCGCCCACCCGCTGGCCGACGCGAGCGCACCGAACGTCTCCGCCAACCACGGAATCGGAGCACACACCACAGTCCCGATGCCTGAGCCGAGTGTGAGTCCCGTAAGCGGAATCGCGGGAAGGTTGAGCACCAGCCCGCCAAGCGCCACGCGTCCGAAGTGAACCAGCAAAACGGGAGCCGTCCCGAGGGTTGCCGCGAGGGAGGCGACACAGGAAGACGTGACCCACTTTCCGACAGCACCTGAACGCCACGCAACTGGAACCGCCTGGGTCAGATGAGGCGAGAGCGTGACGAGTGCGGCCACCGCGGAGAACGACAGCTGGAATCCAACCTCGAAGAGCGCCGCCGGACGCAGGACCAGGAGAACGATGGCAGCAGCGCCCAGCGCGTTCAGCGTGTCGCGCCGTCTGTCCAGTGCCGTGCCGACAATCAGGATGGCCGCCATCACGAAGGCACGCACGACCGATACGGAGGCCCCGGTCACCAGCACGTAGACCGCCAGAAGTCCGAGAGAGATCATGGCACGGGTCCACATCACGTGCCGACGCCGCAGTCCCGTGCGCGTCAGCAGAGGCCCTAGAAGCACGAAGACCGCCAGCCCGACCAGAAAGACGTGCAAGCCCGAAACGGCAAGCAGATGCATCAGGCCCGTCTCGCGGAAGGTGTCGGTGGTGGCGTCGTTGAGCTGGCTGCGGTCAGCAAGCAGCAGCGCGAGCAAGACAGACTGAGACTCTGGATGAGGGACGAACCGAGCGACGGCCTTCCGAACACGCGTCTGAACCGCCAGCGCGAGACGATCGTCGAGCTGGCGGGTGGGAGCGAGAAAGGTGACGGCCTCGCCATCGCGGATGTGCAGGGTGGCGCCGATCCCGAGATGGGAGAGAAACGCGCCGTAGTCGAAGTCGGCGGGGTTGCGGCGGGTCGGGAGGGTGCGCAGTTGCCCGGTCAGGCGGACACGGTCGCCGAGGCGAAGCGCTGGATACACCGGTGGCGTGTCGCTATAACTCGTCCGGGCCAGCGACACCTGGACGCGCCCTGAAGCTGTTCCGCCGAGATCGTCCTGTGCAACCGAGTCCACCTCGACCGCGAAGCGGTGACTCCACTCGGATGTGGCGGGCACCTCCGAAATGCGGGCCCAGAGGGTGACCGGCGGCGCGTCGTCCAACGAGCTGGCGTCCTGGGCGACGTGCGCGATGCTGTCGGGCGGGGGCGTCGTCCACACTGCCATTCGCAAGCCGCCCACGCTCATCGCCACCATTCCGACCGCTCCGGCCATCACGGCGTTGCGAAGCGTAACGAGGTTCCGACGCGTGACGAGCCGGTGCGCCAGCACGCCCAAGACCGCCGCCAGAATCACGACGCCCCAGACCCACACATCGGTAACCCGCGTCCCGGCGATCACGCCCAGCGCCAGCGCGACGGCCACGCCCACGAGAGGGCGAGACGACAGGTGAAGGGGGGCAGGGCGCGGGCGAAGCAACATCGGGTATGTAGACCCCCGGCCACCTCAGATCTAACCTGCCGAGTCCGGGATCGCTTCGCGGCCTCTTGACGGGCGGCGAAATCCGCTCCTCTATCTTCAGAATCCCCTCTCGCTCTTTGTCGCCTGTGTCTGCCTCTCCCCCCCTTAGCAAGCGCCGTCAGGTTCGTGAGCGCGTGCTGCAGGCTGTGTATGCTCACCAGCAGAGCGGCGACGATGTCCACCACATCCTGAAAGAGATCGTCCGGCCGACGTTCGAGGGCGAAAAGACGTACCTCCGGTTTGCGGAGAAGCTGTTCGTTCGCTCGGTGGATGTGCGGCACGAGGCAGATGTCCTGACGGAGCGGCACGTCCAGAACTGGGACCTGTCGCGCCTGGCCCTTACGGATCGCCTCGTGCTTCGTCTGGCGATTGCTGAGTTCCTCTACTTCGAGGACATTCCGCCCAAGGTGACCATCAATGAGTATGTGGAGGTGGCGCGAGCCTTCGGAACGGACAAGAGCGATGCGTTTGTCAATGGCGTGCTCGATGCCGTCTTGCGGGACCTGCGCAACGCCGACCGTCTCAAGAAGTCCGGGCGCGGCCTCGTGAACACCAGCTCAAACTGATCCCCCTCATGTCTTCAACATCGGCTACGTACTGCAGAGGGCAGGCCGTGGGTTCAATTCATCCGGGCATGCCACACAGAACACGGAGTCGCCTCCTCGATTCCTCAGCGCGGTAATAGACGATGGGACTCTACGCCATTGGGGACGTTCACGGCTGCGTCCGAACCCTCGATGCGCTTCTCGACCAGCTCGAGCTGACGCCGGATGACGAGCTGGTGTTCGTGGGCGACTACGTGGACCGAGGGCCGGACAGCCGGGCCACCATCGAGCGGCTTCTCGAAATCGAGGCCGCCAGCGAAGCGGGGACGGGTCCGAAGACCATCTTCCTGCGGGGCAACCACGACCAGATGATGCTCAACCACGCCGAGGGCGTGGGCGACTTCGAGCTGTGGCGTACCAACGGCGGGCTGGCGACGCTCGCCTCCTATGAGGCCGCGGGCGATCGGGCCATCCCCGAGCCTCACATCGAGTTCCTGCGGCGCACGCAACTGGCCTACGACACGCCCCATGCGGTCTTCGTTCATGCCGGACTGGACATCACGAAGTCCGTCGCCGAGAATCTGGTGGATCCCAACCCACGGATCTTCCTCTGGACCCGCAGCCACCTCGACGCCGACCTGTCGATGTGGGAGAAGCCTGTGGTGACGGGCCACACGCCCGTTCCGACGCCGACCAACATGCCCCGGCTCATCAACATCGATACGGGCGCGGTGTACGTGAACCGCCGTCCCGATCTCGGGCGGATGACGGCGGTGTCGCTCCCGGACCGGACATTCACCGCCGTGCGCTGCATCGGGTAATGCAGACCGTCAGCTCGAGAATGCTAGGGTTGAGTGCGTTGTGAGACAGCAGTACCACTCGCGGCCTTCAGACCAAGGCGAACTCATCTGGGATGTAAACCGGCTGGTCGAGCTGGCGAAAGCGCTGCCTGTGATCGAGGTCCCGCTTGCGGAGATTCGGGAACTGGATGAGCAGTACTGGTTCCCCGAGGGCAGCGAGGCGCCAACATGCCGGACAGTGGCGGATCACGCTTACCTCATCGCTGAGACAGATCTGAGCTATCCGATCCTCCTAAGTGCAGAGGGCCGTGTGATGGATGGGATGCACCGGGTAGCGAAGGCGTACCTGGAAGGCCACGAAACCATCGCGGCCGTGCAGTTTCCCACGACGCCAGAGCCTCACTACATCGACGTGGACGTGGATACCCTGCCGTACGACGACTGAGCTTCGAACCGAAGACCGGCGTCAGCCAACGGGCGACTACCGCGTCGGCGGCGCGATGGACACCGCCAGCCCGGCGCGGAGCGCGGGTGCCTCGAACCCCAACTCGGCGAAGGCGACCCGATTGGAGCCGAGGCGGAGGGCGCCCCGCACGAACGGATCGAACATGATGCGGAACGCCTTGGCCTCGCTCTCGGCCGACTGCTCGAAGAACGCCGTGTAGAAGGCCGGGCCGATGCGAACGCCTGTGTCGAGATCGTACCGCCCCGGGTCAAAGTCCAGCACAACGCCAGCCACGCGCCAGGCCCGGATGCTGCCCCCAATCCCCACAGATGTCAGCAAGCGTCCTGAGCCTCCCGTCACGCGCGGAACGTAGTCGGCATACACCGCACCCTCGCGCGTCAGCAGGAGGAGGACAGGATCTGAAACCACGGCGACCACGCCGAAGCCAGGTCCGAAGCCGCCCCCGCCGTAGAGCCGCGTGTCGTTCCCGAGTGGGGCCTGGGCGGACGCTCCGGTCGCCAGCGCGCTGGCGAGGACAAGGGCGAGGACAAAACGCATGGTGGAAGGTAGAGAGCATGGAGAGCATGGAGAGCATGGAGAGCATGGAGAGCATGGAGAGCATGGAGAGCATGGAGAGCATGGAGAGCATGGAGAGCATGGAGAGCATGGAGAGCATGGAGAGCATGGCTAAAGGCGGCGCCGAAATAGTTCCCTCGAGCTGGCGGTCCCGCCGAGCGGCCTGAAAGCCTCGCCAGCCCTGCAAGCAGAGCGCCCGCTTTCCATGCTCTCGTCGCTTTCTCCGCTCTACACGCGCCCCCATCGCCAGCTCGAGGCACAACCATCGAGCTGGCGACTTGCCACATCGACGGACCCACTCTCCTCTGCCTTTCCATTCGGAGCAGCGTCCCAGCGGAGTAGCCTAGAGAGTCACCACCCTCTCCCCTGCTCATGGCTCTCCGTGCCGGAATCGTCGGGCTGCCGAACGTCGGCAAGTCCACCCTGTTTAACGCCCTCAGTGAAGCGGGCGCCGAGGCGGCGAACTACCCCTTCTGCACCATCGAGCCGAACGTGGGCGTGGTGGCCGTGCCCGATCCGCGCCTCGACCGGCTGAGCGAGCTGGCGGGCTCCGCGCAGACCCTCCCGGCCACGATGGAGTTCGTGGACATCGCCGGGCTGGTGGCGGGCGCCTCGAAGGGCGAAGGGCTGGGCAACCAGTTCCTCGGTCACATCCGTGAGGTGGACGCCATCGTGCACGTGGTCCGATGCTTCGAGGACCCGAACGTGGTCCACGTCGAGGGGTCGGTGGATCCGATCCGCGACATCGAGACCATCGACACCGAGTTGCTGCTTTCGGACCTCGAGGCCGTGATGCGGCGCCGCGAGCGCGTGGCGAAGCAGATGCGCTCCGGCGATAAGGACGCCAAGGCTTCAGGGGCGCTGCTGGAGCGTCTGGAGGACCACCTCGGCAATGGCAACCCTGCACGCAGCCTGAAGATCAACGATCAGGAGGAGCCCATCCTCAAAGGCTTCTTCCTGCTCACGGCCAAGCCGGTGCTCTACGCCGCCAACGTGTCCGAGGACGATGTGGTGGACGGCAACGCGTACGTCGAGCAGGTTCGCCAGCGCGCTGAGGCAGAGGGCGCAGGTGTGGTGGTGGTGTCGGCGGAGTTCGAGGCCCAGCTCGTGGATCTGGGGCCGGAGGACCGGGCCGAGTTTCTCGAGTCAGCTGGGCTGGAGGAGAGCGGGCTGGCGCGGCTCGTGCGGGCGGCGTACTCGCTGCTCGGGCTCATCACGTACTTCACCGCCGGGCCGAAGGAGTCGCGCGCGTGGCAGATCCGCGAGGGCACGAAGGCGCCCCAGGCTGCGGGCGTCATCCACACCGACTTCGAGAAGGGCTTCATCCGCGCCGAGACCATCAAGTTCGCGGACTACGACCGCCTCGGCAGCGAGGCTGCCGCCCGCGACGCCGGCACCATGCGCTCCGAAGGCAAGGACTACACCGTCGCCGACGGCGACGTGATGCTGTTCCGGTTCAACGTGTAGCGGCAAGCACGCTGGAACCACTCCCAAGTCACCAACTCAAGTTGGTGACCTGTCAGAGAGCTGTCACCCCAGTTCTTGTAGTTTACCAAGCCGAACGCGACCCACGATGGAACCGGACCTCGCAGATCGACAGGCAGACTTCTACGTCGAGATCAAGTTCGAGAAGGACACGGTTGATCCTGGTCGCGTCTTCCGTGCTATGGCCGGATTGATTGAGAGCTTCGAGGAGATGGACAAAGCTCTCATAGCCTCAATCGATTCCAGCATTGAGCCTGTTCTATTGCTGGAGGACGTGGAAACCTCGTCGCTCAGGGCTTGGCTCGCTCAGAGGCTGAAATCTGTGGATGACGATGGGCTAAAAGAGCTGAACTGGAAAAAGGTCGTCGGTGCCTACTTGGT
>JBCBZH010000144.1:0-10691 GCA_039815415.1 Bacteroidota bacterium | reverse complement strand
AGGCATGGGTTCAGCAGTCTCTCGACACGCATGTCGCCTTCACCAGCCCGGGTCCTCAGGGAGAGTCCTACGAGTACGGATACCTGTGGTGGCTTAAGTCCCTCGACGTGGAGGGCGAGCTAACGAAGGTCGCGTACATGGGCGGCGCAGGCGGCAACCTCGTTGTGATCTCCCCCGATCACAACGCTGTTGTGGTCGTGACGAGCGAGAATTTCAACCGCCGGGATGCGCATGCTCTCTCCTACCGGGTACTCTCCGATTTTGCACTTGCTGCGGCTTCCATCTAAACGGACTAGAAGCGTCTAAGCCAGTACGCTTGCAACAGGTTGCTCACGACAATCGGTTGCAAGCGTTGCTGTCTCCGTCCGTGTCGCGCAACCGCCACTGAGACCTCGCCAGCTCGAGGCCTCAGAGCCTGCTGACGTGACGAGCCTTCGAGCTGGCGCCCCCACCTACCGCATCGTCTTGCGGCGGTTGCGGACGTAGTCCTCGAAGATGAACCCCCCGAGGTCGTTTAGCCGCGAGTAGTAGGCCCGGCCCTTGTTCACCTCCGTCAGCTGGCGAACGAAGTTCTGGAGGTACGGGTCGCGCGCGATCATAAACGTGGTGATCGTGATGCCCTCACGGCGGCAGATGGCGCCCTCGTCCAGCACCTTGTTCACGATCTTCCGGTCGAGGCCGTAGGCGTTGCGGTACATGCGCCCGTTCTCGAAGTGGCAGCTCGGCTTGCCATCGGTAATCATGAAGATCTGCTTGTTGCGGTTCTTGCGCCGCCGCAGGATGGTCCGCGCCCGCTCCAGCCCCGCCCGCGTGTTGGTGTGGAACGGCCCCACCTGCAGGTACGGCAGGTCCTTCATCTCCACCTCCCACGCCTCATTCCCGAAGGCCACGATGTCGAGCGTGTCCTTCGGGTACCGCGTCGTGATCAGCTCCGCCAGCGCGAGGGCGGTCTTCCGAGCTGGCGTGATCCGGTCCTCGCCGTAGAGGATCATCGAGTGGCTGAGGTCGATCATCAGGACCGTCGCCACGGACGTGTGGTGGTCGGTCTCGAACACCTGGAAGTCGTCCTGGTGCAGGGAGAACTCGCCGATGCCGCCGCGCTTGAAGGCGTTGGAGAGCGTGCCCGTGATGTCGAGGTCGTGGATGTCGTCGCCGTAGCTGTACGGGCGCGTTTCGGGCTGGCGCTCGGTGCCCGCGCCGGAGAAGGGCGTCTTGTGGCTGCCGCGTCCCCCCTTCCGCAAGCTCGAGAAGATCTCTTCGAGGGACCGCTCGCGGAGCCCGCGCTCGGACTTGGCGGTGATCTGGACCACGCCTGTTTCCTCATCCCGCTCGATGAAGCCCCGGTTCTTCAGCTCCTCGATGAAGTCGCCCATCCCCATGTCATCATCGGTGAGGCTGTACTCGTTGTCGATGGACGTGAGCCACCGCAAGGCTTCCTCGGCATCCCCTCCCGTATGGTAGAGGAGCTGCTGGAAGAGGTCGAAGAGCGTGTCGAAGGTGGTCTTGGCCGCCTCGTGGCGGCTCGGGTCCCAGTCGACGTATCGGAAACGCATGAGTCAGGGGGAAGGCATCTAAGAAACGCACACTCGCCATCCGGCGATCCGAGGGAGCGAAATTCGCCCCGTTTCAGAATGTGTTCAGGGCATGTGTAAATGGACTAAAGTTGCACCCCATAACCCAGTTAGGGAAACGGATCCGGGGTAGATTGGTGCGCCCGGCACTCTGGCCTTCTGAGCGGACTCGGCATTTCGTTCTATGGACCACCGCATCCTTCTCGTCGACGACTATCCCCCTACCACAGAGGGGTTTCGGGCTGCCATTGAGAATGCGCCCGATCTGGGTATCGTGGGCCATGTCGCCACGGCGCAGGAAGCCATTGCGGTCCTTGACGAGGTGTATCCCTGCCTCATCCTCGCTGGCGCCGACGGCCTCGAGCTGGTGTCCCGTCTTCGCGAGGCGGGTTCTTCCCTCCCGGTCCTGGTGGTCGCATCGCTGTCCTCCGACCATCAGGACCAGCACGCGGCTCGCGCGCTTCGCGCTGGCGCTCGGGGCTTTCTGCCGCGCTCGTCCAGCCCAGAGGCCGTGCTGGCGGCCATCCGCTCGGTTCTTCTCGGGCACGTGATTGTCCCGGAGACCGTGTCGCTTCCGCTCGGCACATCCTCCACGCCCCTGTCCGTAGATGCGCTGAGCCGTCGCCAGCTCGACGTGCTTCGCCGTATCGGGCTGGGCATGACGACGACGGAAATCGCAGCGCACCTGGGCATCAGCCCGAAGACGGTGGAGACGCACCGCGCACACATCAAGAGCCGCCTCAACCTCAGCACGTCCAACGCGCTGATCCGCTGGGCCGCACTCTGGGTAGAAGCCGAACGACGCGGACATACGAACGCCCCGTCGGCCAGAGCCAACGGGGCGCCATGAATCGGGCTGGCGGGAAACGTCAGTCCGGAAGGTTGTAGGCTCGCTTAACGGCCTCGTAGTCCCGCAGGTCGATGCGTGCAGCACCCTGGCTGTAATAGCGGTCTGCAGGGATGGTTATAAGCCGAAGCTCCAGCTGATCGGGGCCGCGCTCGGCACGCTGGGGAACGATGCTATCGAACAGCACGCGGGGATCTGCATCGAAATCGGTTGCCGGGGCCGATGAGACGACATCGAAGTAGAGGTCCTCATTGTCAAAGGAGTACTCGTAGGACACCGTATAGCCCACAACAGGAATGGAGGTCTGGGCATCCTGCAAGACCACCTCTTCGATGGACCGCGAGAGTGGCAGTGGAGAGTACGTCTGCCCCGTGCCCTCGAAGTCCTGCACCAGCTCGCTCTCGATGTACAGCAGCACGAGCGCGCCATCGCCAGCCGAACGGAGCGCGAATTCGATCTCGTCACGCGCCGTGCCCGAGTCGACGTCGTCCGACTCGTACGAGGCCGTCTTGTTGTCGGCGCTTACAGCGTAGTTGAGCGCATCGAGGCGGAAGTCAACGACGCTGACATCGCGGCGCGTTTCATAGGTGTCGCACGCGGAAAAGACGAGAGAGAACGCCAGCGCAGCGAGGGGTAGACGGAAAGAAGCAAAAGCACGCATGAGGACTGCGGAGTGGGGGGCGAAACTGTGCAACGAGCCGCGCGCCGATGGAGCGGGGTAACGCGGCTCAGAGAGGAGACCTATCAAACGCTCTGCCGACGCCAGGACGCGCGAAAAACGCCCGCCTCTGGCCCGCACAGGGGCAGGCTCCCGAGGACGGGCGTCTTTCAAACTGGACAGTGTGGGTGCCGTGCGCTACGACTGAGACGCCCTCCGCGCCCCTCCGTAGAGCGCCGTCACCAGCGCGATCTTGGTCAGATCGAAGGGAATGAACAGCAGCCAACCGTTCACCAGCGCGGCCCGAAGCGAGAGGTCCGACACCACCGTGAGCCACGCAACGCCGACCGCAAAGAGCACCAACGAGCTGGCGACGAGCGCCAGCACGATTCGGCCCAGCGTCCGCCGCTCGCGCGTGAGCGATCCGGCGAGGAACGCCACCAGCGGGAACGCGACGAGGTACCCGCCTGAGTTCCCCAGCAGATGAGCGATGCCGCTTCCGCCATCTGAAAAGACCGGTAGCACCAGCCCCAGAGCGAGGTACACCAGCATCGCCAGCGCGCCGTTGCGGCGTCCCAGGAACAGACCGCTCGAGTAAACCGCTACCGTCTGGAGCGTCAGCGGAACGGACCAGAGGTAGATGCGCCACTCGGCCTGGGCGAGCAGAACTGTCAGCAGCGCGAAGCCCATGATGCCTGCGACCTGGAGCCAGAACGGCGCGTCGGACGCACGCAGGCGGTCGATGGAGGCAGAGCGAGGAGCAGAGAGAGCAATCGACATAGGGGAGGCGGTCGGGGTGCGAAAAAGATACGTCGCGGGTGCCGCATCGATCCCATGCAGAGGCGCCCGTAGCTTGCTCGCCCCTCACGCTCGCGCTCCATGTCCGATTCGTCCAGCGAACACGTCCACTCCGTGCAGAATGGCACCGTCCTCCACATCACCCTCAGCCGCATCGAGAAGAAAAACGCGCTCACGCGAGCGATGTACGACGCGCTGGCGGACGCACTCGCCGAGGCCGCGGCCTCGGCAGAAACATGCGTGGTGGTCCTGAGCGGGCGCGACCGCGTGTTCACCGCGGGCAACGACTTGATGGACTTCATGGCCGCGCCGCCCACAGGCCCAGACAGTCCGGTCTTTCGGTTTCTGACGGCACTCGTTGGGTTTCCGAAGCCGCTCCTGGTGGCCGTGGACGGCCCTGCCATTGGCATTGGCACAACGCTACTGCTGCATGCCGACCTCGCCTACGCGACGCCGGAAACGCGCTTCCAGATGCCGTTCGTCCCCCTCGGGCTGGTGCCAGAAGCCGCCTCGAGCTTGCTTCTCCCCCGCCTCGCCGGGCATGCTCGCGCGGCCGAGCTGCTGATGTTCGGAGAGCCTTTCTCCGCCGATACCGCACGCGAGATCGGGCTGGTCAACGAAATCGTGGACTCAGATGCCGTGGTCTCCCGGGCTCTCGAACGCGCCCGCCAGCTCGCAGCCCTCCCGCCGTCAGCCGTCCGTCAGACCAAGGCGTTTCTCCGGCGCCCACTCGCCGAGGCTGTGGCAGAAACGATCTCACAGGAAGGAGCGGCATTCATGGAGCGCCTTACCTCACCCGAAGCCCAGGAGGCCTTCACGGCGTTCTTCGAGAAGCGCCCGCCCGACTTCTCTCGGTTTGAGTGAGTGGGTGACTGGCGTCCATTGCCAGCCCGACCCAAAGCCCACACGGCCCATCTCCCTCGAGGCAGAGCCGAGTCCACTCTCGAGCTGGCGACCGCTTCCCTTCACCGTCTACGGCAGCGGCCAAACGGCCCCCTCCGTCCGCCCGTGGTCGGTCTCGTCGTCATAGCGGTGGTGCTTGGCCTCGATCTGTTCCGCGATGCGCTCTGCGCGCTGACGAGCCTCGAACTCAATCTCCTGGCAGGATGCCCGGCGAAGCCCCTGAAGGGCGGCGAGCGTCTCCGCTGCCCCATCCGCCGCGAGCTGACGATGCTGGTCTTCGTGGCGCTTGAGAGCTGTAGAGAACCGAGACCAGTCGCGCTGTAGCTCGTAGGGAGCCGTCTCTGGTGGCGTCCACTCAGGGAGCGTAATCGTCACCGCCAGCTCGACGCGGACCTCGTCCACAACACAGCTCGCTCCATCCATCCGCGGCTGGATCTGGAAAGAAAACTCGCTCGCCGTCAGGCCGAAGAACGACTTCCCCCCGGTCGAGGGCCCCGATGCCCGCATCGAAGACAGGATCTCATTCGCGGTCCTTCCCTGCACTGCATACCGCTGCTCCTGGACATCCACGAAGAGGCCGCTCTCGAAGCCTCCCCCTGCCGGGCGAGACGGGATCGCAATGCCACGGGCCGAGGACTGGGTAGTGCTCACACCTGTCTCATCCGCGCCTGCTTCATCCTGAGCAGGGGTCGGAGTCTTGGGACGAGAGAAGAGTCCGACTCCGGTTAGGAGAACGGCAGCGAGAACGAGATAGCGCATCGGAGAAGCGTTGACGCACTCCGTATCGCCTTCACAGAGAGCACCTCGGCCTATGGCTGTTCAACCCGCTGGGTCGGAATCCCGGCGTTCCGCTACGCTGCTTCGGACCTCGTCAGCTCGGCAGGCTCATATGCCAGCGAGGGCCCCAGCCAGCGCTCGGCCTCTTCGACCGACATCCCCTTACGCTGGGCGTAGTCCTCCACCTGATCGCGACCGAGAACCCCTACGTTGAAGTACGTGGCCTCTGGGTGTGCGAAGTAGAGCCCGCAGACCGACGCGGGCGGCGTCATGGCGAGGCTGTCCGTCAGCCCGACGCCAGTCGCGACCTCGGCATCGAGCAGCCGGAACAGGGTGAGCTTCTCGGTATGGTCGGGCTGGGCGGGGTAGCCCGGTGCCGGGCGGATGCCGTCGTAGCGTTCGCGGATGAGGTCGTCATTGGAGAGGTCTTCGTCGGGCGCATAGCCCCACAGGTCGCGGCGTATCTCGGCGTGCAACCACTCGGCAGCAGCTTCAGCAAGTCGGTCGGCCAGCGACTGCGCGAGGATGGCGCGGTAGTCGTCGTGGTCGGCGCGTGCCGTCTCTGCCAGGGCCTCGGCGCCATGGACCGTCACCACGAACGCGCCCAGGTGGTCGTCCTTTGGCGCCACGAAGTCCGCCAGCGCGCGGTTGGGCTTGCCAGGCGTCTTCTCCGTCTGCTGACGAAGCGTGTGGAAGACGAGTTGACGACTCCCGTCTGCTAGCTCGATGTCGTCGCCGTTGCGGCGGGCGGGGTACAGACCCGCGACACCACGGACCGAGAACAGGCTCTTCTGTTCGACCTCGTCTAGCAGCGCATTGGCGTCCTCGTACAGGCGCCGCGCCTCGGGGCCGGAGACGGGATCGTCGAAAAGGTGCGGCACCTTGCCCTTCATCTCCCAGGCGATGAAGAACGGCCCCCAGTCGATCCAGTCGCGCAGCTCGCCGACCGAGATCTCCCCGAAGACGTGTCGCCCCCCTCGAGCTGGCGGAGGCGCCGGGCCGGTCGCCAGCTCGAGGGCATTGGCGCGCGCGTCCTCCACCGCCAGGAGCGTTTGGGTGCGCTGACGGGCGGCGTAGCGCTCGCGGACGGCGGCATACTCGGCGTCGGTATCCGCCACGAAGGCGGCTCGCTGATCGTCAGAGACGAGGGCGGCCACCGCTGGGACTGACTTCGAGGCATCTAGCACGTGAACGGCAGGGCCAGAGTAGTGCGGCGCCACCTTGACGGCTGTGTGCAGCTTTGAGGTGGTCGCCCCGCCGATGAGCAGCGGCAGCTTGAGCCCGGCACGCTCCATCTCTTTCGCCACGTGCACCATCTCATCCAGGCTGGGCGTGATGAGACCGCTCAGCCCGATGGCGTCCACGTTATTCTCACGCGCCGCGTCCAGGATCGTCTGCGAGGGCACCATCACCCCGAGATCGATTACATCGTAGCCATTGCAGCCCAAGACCACACCGACGATGTTCTTGCCGATGTCATGCACGTCGCCCTTGACGGTCGCCATGAGCACCTTTGTCCGCACCTGTGCCTCCACCTGCTCAGCCTCGATGAACGGCGTCAGATAGGCGACCGCCTTCTTCATCACGCGGGCGCTCTTGACCACCTGCGGCAGAAACATCTTGCCCGCGCCGAACAGATCGCCCACGCGGTTCATGCCTGCCATCAGCGGGCCCTCAATCACATCCAGCGGGCGGGCGGCGAGCTGGCGAGCCTCCTCGGTGTCGGCCTCAATGTAGTCCGTGAGGCCCTTCACCAGCGCGTAGGCCAGGCGCTCGTCCACCGGGGCATCGCGCCAGGCCTCGTCCGCAGTCTCACGCGTCGAGCTGGCGCCCCGCAGCGTCTCCGCCAGCTCGACCAGCCGCTCCGTCGCGTCACGTCCGTCGGCCGTTTCACGATCCCAGAGCACGTCCTCCACGCGCGTGAGTAGCTCCGTGTCGATGTCGTCGTAGACGGCGAGCTGCCCAGCATTGACGATGCCCATGTCCATTCCGGCCTGGATGGCGCGGTAGAGAAACGCCGCGTGCATGGCTTCGCGAACCACGTCATTGCCCCTAAACGAGAAGCTGAGATTGGAGACGCCGCCCGAGATGCGGGCATACGGGAGGTTCTCCTTAATCCAGCGCGTCGCCTCCACGAAGTCGATGGCGTAGCGTCGGTGTTCTTCGAGTCCGGTCGCAACAGCGAAGATATTGGGGTCGAAGACGATGTCTTCCGGCGGCATTCCCACCTCGTCCACCAGAATCCGGTAGGCCCGCTGACAGATGGCGATGCGGCGCTCGAGCGAGTCGGCCTGCCCATCTTCATCGAAGGCCATCACGATGACCGCCGCGCCGTAGTCACGGGCGCGCGTGGCCTGCGCACGGAAGGCCTCCTCCCCTTCTTTAAGTGAGATCGAGTTGACGACCGCCTTCCCCGGCACGCACTGCAGCCCGGCCTCGATCACCTCCCACTTGGACGAGTCCACCATGACCGGCACGCGAGCGATGTCCGGCTCCGACATGGCGAGCAGCAGGAATCGCCGCATGGCCGCCACGCTGTCGAGCAGCCCCTCGTCCATGTTCACGTCCACCATCTGCGCGCCCGCTTCCACCTGCTGGCGGGCCACGCTCAGCGCCTCGTCGTAGTCGTCTTCCTTGATGAGCCGCGCAAAGCGCCGCGAGCCCGTCACATTTGTCCGCTCCCCAATGTTGACAAAGTTGGTCTCCGGCCGAATCGTGAGCGTTTCCAGTCCTGCGGCCCGGAAGGTGCGCGTCGGGCTGGCGACGGTGCGGGGTGCCAGCCCGTCCACGGCCTCGGCGAGCTGGCGGATGTGCTCAGGCGTCGTCCCACAACACCCGCCGACAAGGTTGACCCACCCCGCCTCAGCATAGCTACAGACTTGCTCCGCGACGAACGCCGCGCTCTCATCGTACTCCCCCAGCTCGTTGGGGAGCCCGGCATTCGGGTAAAGGCTGGTCGGTACCGGGGCGACCGCGCTCAGCTCCTCAATGAACGGGCGCATTTGGGCGCTTCCCAGGGCGCAGTTGAGGCCTACCGAGAGCAGGTTCGGAGTGTGGGCGAGGCTCGTCCAGAACGCCTCCACGGTCTGCCCCACGAGCGTCCGGCCGCTCTGGTCTACAATGGTCCCAGAGAGCATCACGGCAGGCAAGGAACCCGTTTCTCGCTGGTGCTCGCGTAGGGCTACGACACACGCCTTGGCGTTGAGCGTGTCGAAGATGGTCTCCACGAGGAGGATGTTCGCCCCGCCCTCCACCAGCCCGACGATCTGCTCGCGGTAGGCCTCCTTGACCTGATCGAAGGTGACCGCGCGAAAGCCGGGATCCTCCACGTCCGGCGACAGCGACAGCGTCCGGTTCATCGGCCCGATGGCGCCCGCGACGAATCGGGGTCGAGCTGGCGTAGATATCGCGTCGCATGCCTCGCGGGCCAGCCGCGCTGCCGCCACATTGATCTCGCGCACCCACTCGCCCATGCCGTAGTCCTCCATCGACACGGCCTGCGCGTTGAACGTGTTGGTGGAAACGATGTCGGCTCCAGCCTCCAGGTACTCTGCGTGGATGCTTCGAATGAGGTCCGGCTGCGTCAGAACCAGCAGGTCGTTGTTGCCTGCGAGCGACTTCGGCCAGTCGGCGAAGCGCTCGGCCCGGATCTGGGCCTCGGTGACGCCAGCCCGTTGGAGCATCGTGCCCATCGCGCCATCCAGAATCAGGATGCGATCGGCGACGAGCTGGCGCAGACGGTCGAGAGTGGACATACGGAGCGATCTGGGAGGGCCGCCCAACCTAGCTCGAAGGCGTCCGGTTCCGCTCAGAGACCCAAGGCACGCATCAACCGGTCGCCCCGAATGGTGATCGAAGGCGCATAGATGATGTCCGAGTCGCGCCCCGTCGGCGACGGGCTATAGAACACGCCCAGCTCTGGACTGAGGCTCAGATCCGACCATCCAAATCGCGCCCCACCAAACGCCCCCACTGCAGGGACCGGGCTCAACGCCTCCTCTGTGAAGGGAACCAGATGCTGTACTCGCACGCCCCCATACGGCACCACTGGCCCTTCGACTGGGTAGGCTGTGACAACGGTCGCCTCAAGGTGGAAATGAGACAGCCCGATGACGCCCGCGCCCACAATCAGCGCCGAGCCCTCATCCGTCCCAACCTGGCCCGTCAGGCGACGCTTGTAGGTCGCGGTCACGCTTCCGAGCCCAAGCAGGCGGACCCCAACATCGGAGCGCTCATCGAGGCCAACGCGAGCTTCGTTGCCGATCACGAATGCAGCCCGGCCATCTTTGTCCGGCGAGTCATCCACATCCAACGCACGGCGCCCAGACGCGATCTGAACCACGGCACTGGGGCTCACCTGCCTCTCCGGCACGGTATCCGGCGTCATGCCGACAGCGTAGGGAACGCACCCGGCCAGGGTGCACACACACAGGAGGAGAAGGAAACGACGCACCACGGTCGGGGGGACAGAAACGACAAGGTAGTGCGCCGGCCCCTGGACCGGGGAACGCCCCTTCGATGAACCCGACACCAGCACAGCCGTTGACTTGTCATATCGCCCCACCCTTCATGCGCGTTCTGATTCTCTCTGTCGCTCTGCTGGCCGGATGCAGCAGCACTCCCACGATCTCGGCTCAGCAACTCGCCGTCGAGGCCCGGCTTGCGGATCTTCTGGCCGCAGCGTCGGCCCCCGAAGCGAATGCCGCCACTGTCGCGCCCTTCCTGATCGCCCGTGGGGATGACCCCTCGCGAGAATGGAAGGTCCCGGCAGACCTCTCCATCGAGCGCGAACGGGCCTACGTCGAACGCACGCTCGCAACGCTCCAGGGAATGCTTGAGGAGGCGCGCCAGCCCGACGGCGGACTCGCCTACGAAGTGATCGAGTTCGTGGTGGAGCCCGAGTCCGAGGGGGTCTGGCATGTGTTGATGGTCGAGTTCGAGACGCCAGACCGGTTGGAAGCCTTCTTCGCGTTTCTCCCTCTCGGCGACACCTACTACCTGGGAGACATCGACCGCTGAGGAGCTTCCAAGGCTCTCCACAATCGGATGTTCACAAAGAGGACATATCTACCCGTCTAGTCCACGGCGGCTTACGCTATTTGGAATATTTTGAATTTCATCTGGTCCGAGAGTCGCT
>JBCBZH010000241.1:0-6859 GCA_039815415.1 Bacteroidota bacterium | reverse complement strand
GCCTCTGCTGCCTGCCGTGCCAGGACCAACTCTTCGTTAGTGGCTGTCAGGTCATTGTTCAGGCGGACGAGGTTTGCCTGCGCCCTAAGCCGGACCGTGGTGCCGAGTGCGAGCGCAGTGCCAGCGACCGAGACCGCAACCAGGGCAATTCCTGCCTGGGTCCACGGTACCAGACCGAGCGATCCGCCGAGAACGAACAGGATCAGGGCGAAGAGGGTGTGCACAGCGACCTCGGTCCATCGGCGGGCAAGCGATGCGAGGATGGTGCCTCCACAAACGGGAATGAAGATGAGCCAGAGGAGCGTATCAGGACTCTGGCTGACCATCGCGCGCAGCAGATCCCCGCCAACGATTGCATAGACACACAGCTGAACCAGCTCGCGCACCCGGTGTCGGACCGCCCCGACCATCAGCAGGGCAATGCCTGCGACGAGAGAGAATCCGTAGATCGCCAGCCCGAGGAGCCGAACCCACATCGCGAACTCCTCCCCGCTGTAGAACAGCAGATTGATCGCCAACCCGCCGATCCCTGCAAGGATCAGGAACGAGGCGATGATCGGACTCGATGGAGACGGTGCACGCATCCCCAAAGAATCGATCCTTCGAGTCAGTTCTTAAGGAACCGGATGGGGTTCTATCGGGCCTCCATCTGGCCCTCCACGGCATCGGTGAAGGTCACCGCCGGATCGCTGTAGATGTTGACGCTGTGCTTGCGGAACACGTCCCGCGCAATGATATCCGTGGCTTCCGTCCACGTCCGCGCGGCGTCGAGCTGGCGGAGCGTGGCCTCGTAGTCCTCAGCGTTGCCAGAAAACAGTTCGTCGGTGTACCACACGCGGCGATCGGTGTCCGATGCGCCGAGAACCGCCAGCTCGATCGTAGCGAGCGAGGCCTCTGAGTGGAGGGCAGGCTCAGCAACCGGAGGGGCTACTGTGCTGACGAGGTCAGGGGCGCTCACCGATGGCAATGGAGGTGCGGTGGTCGAGGACATCGAGCTGGCGAGGGGGGCTGGAGCGTCCTGGGAGAACTGGGCCCAGAGCGGTGCCGTGTCGGACGGCGAGGCTGGAGCGTTGGAATCCGAGTCGGCAGGATCTGCAAGGCGCTTCCAGAGCGGCTCGTCGTCGGTGGATGCACGCTCCTCCACGGTTTCGGTGACGATGGCGTCTGTGATGGACGCTGAGGGAGCGCTCAGCGGCGCCATCGGAGTCATGGCCTCGACGATCTCGACGGGCCGTGCTGGGCCAAGCACATCGGAGTCATCGGGGGCCACCTCCTCGGGGGCGTTGAACTTCGAACTGATGACAGGCGGCGTCGGGCGCCGGGGCTCCACGTCGAAGGTGTGGCCTGTCGGGGGACGGTCGGCGGGGTCTGGCGTCAGCTCGAGGGGCTCAGGCTCCGGCTCGGGAGCCAGTTCAGGTACCGACGCATGGGGAGACGGTGCCTCGGCAGGTGACCGTGTGTGGGCGTCGGCCTCGAGGGGCGCACCGTCGGCTGGATCCGAAACGGCTGGGACCGAAACGGGCTGGCGAGTCGGTGCAGGTGCATCTGCGCTCTCGGTGGTGGCTGCCTTGAGGTGGGTGTGGAGGGCTTCACGGGAGACGGAGTCGGCCTCGAGGGAGGTGACAAGAGACCCCTGCCCTCGGGCCTCGAACGCAAGCTGAAGAAGCGGTGCTGAGACGTGGCCGTCGAGGAGGGCGAAGAGCGGATCGAGAAGCGCGACCCATTCGTCAGCAGAGAACCCGGCCACCATCCGGCTGTCGATGCGGAGCAGCAATCGCTCCAGCCCATCGCGGTCGATGTGGCCCAGGCCCTTCTTCTCGACGTACCGCTCTACGATTTCGATCAGGTACGGGTACGGGCCAAAGGCGCGGAGACGGTCAAGGACGAGAGGGGTCGGGAGGGGATCCGGGGACGCCAGCTCGTCGGCGAAGGCAGTAGCCGCGAGCGTGGCCGCAGGCTGGACGAGGTGCGCGATCGCCCGATGGGTCGCGTCGGCGAGCGTGTCTTCCCAGGCATCCACAGGAACCTGGGCGGCGGACCGGATCGCCTCGCGCCATGCCGTCTGGGCTTCCCGGAGGACACTGTGGTCTCCGTCAATCCACGGCGTCGCTGGCCGTGCCGTTTCCCGGTCTACACGGGCGTTGAGGCGGGCATGGAGCAGCTGCGCAACGGGAGGCGGAAGCTGGTCGAAGGCCGCCCGCGCGACGGGCTGGCGAGCGGGGAGGTCGTTCAGGAGGCGGCGTGCGAGGGCTTCAGCGGCACGGTCGATGGGCGCGTCGGACATGGGAGCAGCGGTCGGGGGGATGTCCGGAAGCTACTGGAAACCCTGTCGCTCTCGATGAATCCACGCAGGCCGGCGGATTCTCCGTATAGGGAGGCCCAGTTCAGACCGTCATTCGCACTGGCTTCGAGCTGGCGACCCGGCACAGCCGTTTCCCAGGACCGCCGGTGCTGCGAAGGCGGGAGGTCTCAACGCGGCAGGTTGCGGAGACGCGTTTCGCGGGCCAGGGCTTCTGCCGAGTCGGTGTGCTTCCGCTTGATGGGAAGCGCGATCTCTTCCGCGGGGTCGCCGGGGAATCCATCCAGCCACTCAAATGAGAAGGGGCGGACCACAAGGCGATGCTTCACCAGTCCAGTCTCTACCTCAATCGACTCGATCTCCTCTGCCGGAATGGCAAAGGTATCCCGGCCGTACGGAATCAGGTCCAGGACGGACTTCGTGGTTTCGATGATCAGGGCATCGTTCTGGAGAAAGACGGTCCCTTTGACAGTAATGAAGCCGTCTTTCTCATCGAACGAGAAGGGAATGCGTGTCATGCCTCGTCTGTACGGTTCTCTGGTGACGGAGATGCAGTGGGCGTGTCGGTTGCAGCTCCATCCCCACTGGCACCATCGAAGCGGACGCCCACGAGGCGGCTGATGCCGGGTGTGGGCATGGTCACGCCGTACATCCGGTCGGCGGCCTCCATCGTCAGCTTGTTATGGGTGACCAGAATAAACTGCGTGGTGTCTGCGAAGGAGCGGATGAGGGTCATGAAGCGCCCCACGTTGGCGTCGTCCAGTGGAGCGTCTACCTCATCCAGAATGCAGAACGGCGATGGCTTGACAAGGTAGATGGCGAACAGCAGGGCCGTCGCGGTGAGCGTCTTCTCGCCGCCGGAAAGCTGTGCCAGCGAGACCGGGCGTTTGCCGTGAGGCCGCGCCGAGATGGCGACGGGCGCTTCCAGCGGATCCTCGCCATCGAGCGTGAGGTCTGCGGTAGCCGTTTCTCCAAAGAGGTCGGTGAAGAGGGTCTGGAAGGCCTTGCGGACCGCCTTGAACGTCTCACCGAAGCGGGCACGGGCCGTCTCGTTGATCTCGCGGATGGTGTCCAGCAGCGACGCCTCGGCGTCCGCCAGATCAGTGCGTTGTTCCTGCAAGAAAGCGAGGCGCGTCTTTTCCTCCTCATAGCTCTCCAACGCCAGCGCGTTGACGGCGCCGAGCTGGCGAATCTTATCGCGCAGGGCAGGGACTTCCAGGCGCGCCGTATCGGGCTGGAACATCTCCTCGGTCTGAAGGCGCTCGCGTTCAGCGTCGGCCTCGTCCAGGTCCACTCCGTGCTCGTCGGCGAGGCGTTCGATGATGGTGTCCTGGCGCGTGCCGATCTCGGCGAGTCGCAGCTCAGCAGCATTGGTAGACTGAACGGCGGCTTCGCGGGCCGACCGAACCTCACGGAGCGAGGCCTCGACCTCTGCGATGTGCGCGCGGCCCTGCAACACGGCCGTCTCGGTGTCAGCCGTGGCGGTCTTCAGCGCATCGGTCTTCTCGCGCTCGGTGTCGAGGCGGGACTGGAGATCTCCTTCAGATCCGGCGGCGGTGTCCAGGTCATCCTTCAGGCGCGTGGCTTCGGTCTCGCGAGCCTCATTCCGGGCCGCCAGCTCGCGCTGGGCCTGTGCATTGCGGTCGAGTGCGGCTCGTCGACTGGCGACGTCGGTGGCGGCTTGTGCATGAGCTAGCCGAGCGTCTCCCCAGGCGGTCTCCGCATCGCGTCGCGTCGCTTCTGCAGACTCAAACGCGTCCGAGGCCACCTCGAGCTGGCGATCCACAGCCTCCGCAGCCTGTGTCGCCTTGGCGGCGGCGGCCTCGAGAGCGGCATCGTCTGGTTCGGCAGCGAGAGCGGTCGCCAACTCGTCGGCGCGGGCCACAAGACGGGCTCGCTGGTCGGTGAGCGCGGCGGTGCGTGCCTCGGCGCGGGCGAGCGCATCTCGCGCGGCATCGCGTGCGTCGCGGGCCGCATCGCGGGCCGCCTCGGCATCGGCGCGGGCCACATCGGCCTCTGCACGAGCGGTCTGGGTGGTGTCGAGAGTGGCTTCGGCGGCCTCGAGTTGGCGATCCATCTCGGCCAGACGGGCGCCGGCGGCGTCAAGGCGTTCCTGCCGCCCCAGGCGAGCCGCCGCACCGGAAAGCGATGCGCTCCCGGCATGAACGAGGCCACGGGCGTCTGCCCATCCGCCCTCCCGCGTAACAAACCGAGCCATGGGAGCTCCCGGGCGCAGAGCGTCGGCGTCATCGAGCGTGTTCACCACCAGCGCGTCCCAGAGCAACAGCTCGAGGAGCGGACCGATGCGGGCGTCTGCGGGCCGGACTACATCAAGCACTGGTGTGGCACCGGTCGGAGGTGCGAGCGCGGTTGGGCGGTCGTTCGGCAGGCGGTCCAGGACCACGAACGTCGCGCGCCCCGCGTCAGCATCCTGGAGCTGAGCGATGGCGGCCTGGGCGTCTGCCTCTGTTGAAACCACTAACGCACTGGCGTAGGGTCCGAGGGCAGCGTCGAGAGCCAGCCGATCCGCGTCGTCGCACCCGACGAGGTCGGCGAGGGGTACAGCGTCAGTGCCGTGGTTGAGGAGGTAGGCGGCGCCATCGTCGGCACCATCGCTGCCCGAAAGGCTTCGCAGAAGGTCCGCCTCAGCCTGAGCGGTGTCGCGGGCGAGGCGCGCGGCCTGCATGGCAGCACGGGCGTCGTCGAGCGCATCGCGGGCGGTCTCTGCGCGCTGGCGGGCGCTGTCCAGGACAGTGCTTGCGGCCGCCAGCTCGGCCTCGGCCGCATCAGCGCGAGGACCGATGGCCTCGGTGTTTTCTGTTTCGGCCTGGTCTAGGGTCGCCAACTCGGCCTGGATGCGCTCGGCATCGGCTTGCCGGAGAGCCCGGCGGTCCTGCGCCCGATGCTTCTCGGCCTCGGCGTCGCGCGCTGTGCGTCGGGCCTCCTCGGCTGTCCGGCGTGCGACCGTAAGGGCCTCGCGCTGGCGCGTGGCGTCAGCGACGGCTGCATCCCGTTTCTCGGTTGCAGCCTCGAGGGTGGCACGGGCGCTGTCAGCAGCAGCGTTGGCATCGGAGAGGGCAGCCTGAGCCGCCGCCGCGTCGGTTTCAAGGGCGGCTTGCCGCTCGGCGTCCGTGTCGCGCTCGGCGGCGATCCGGTCGAGCTGGCGGCGATTGAACACCTGGCGCTCGGCGCCCAGCCGCAGCTCGGCCTCCAGCTCGCGGACGGTCTCGACGTGGGCATTGAGGGCGCGCGTGGCTGCAGCCATCTCGCCCTCCAGCCCGATCAAGGACACGCGGGCCTGCTCGAGGTCAGCCTCGCCCGTGGCGATCTGCGCGGCGAGGCCGCCGGCCTGGTCTCGTCGCTCGGTGGCTTCGGCCTCTCGCGTTTCGCGCTCCTCCTGAAGACTGAAGTAGTCGTGGGCCGCGAGCGCCAGCTCGAGCTGGCGAAGACGCCCGGCGAACCGGGCATGGCGGGAGGCTTTCTGGGCCTGGCGTTGGAGCGACCGGACCTGCTTCTCGACCTCCTCGAGGATGTCGTCGAGGCGGGTGAGGTCGGCCTGGGTGGCATCCAGCCTGCGGAGAGCCTGGGCGCGGCGACGCTTGTACTTGGTGACGCCTGCAGCCTCCTCGAACAGGCGGCGGCGGTCGTCGGCGTTTTCGCTCAGGATGTCCTCCACCATCTTCAGCTCAATCACCGAGTAGGCCCCCGCGCCCATGCCGGTGTCCATGAAGAGGTCCAGGATGTCGCGCAGGCGGCAGACGGTCCCATTGAGGAGGTACTCGGAGTCGCCAGAGCGGTAGAGTCGCCGCGTAACGGTGATCTCGCTGTACTCGGTTGGGAGAACGCCGCGCGTGTTCTCGACCGTCAGCGAGACCTCGGCCATGCCGAGCGGGCGCTTGCCCTGGGCGCCGTTGAAGATGACGCCGCCCATGGTGTCGCTTCGGAGCAGCCGTGCGCGTTGCTCACCCAGCACCCAGCGCACGGCGTCGATCACGTTGCTTTTTCCGCACCCATTGGGGCCCACAATGGCCGTGACGCCGGGCGAGAAGTCCACGGTCGTCTTCTGCGCGAAGCTCTTAAAGCCGTGAAGATCGAGCCGACTGAGATACATACAGGGTGGCGGGCGCCACAGTCCGGGCGAGGGGCAAGATACCGGGCCTACGCTGCCTGCAACGCGGCGATTCTGACCAGAGCACCGAAGGGAAGGCGCGGGACCCCACCACAGGTCCCACGCCGTGACCACATCACCACCAGCCCGAAGGCTCTGGGCGCTGTGGCTCCCACTACGGTGTACGGTTTTCGAGGCGCAAACGGGTCATGCAAACGCGGCACGCGTCGAGAGGCGCCCGGCGCGGAGCCCCCACCACGAGACTCCGCGCCAGTTGACGATTCGCCACCACCGGATACACGATCGGTGGCCGCCTCACCCCTACAAACGCGATTCTGACTGAAAAGGGGTCACCCCAGGAGAGAAAAAAGCAGGATGGTTCGGGAGGGTTGAAAATCAGGAGTTTCGCGGGACGGCGGCGGTTCCACGTATGTTGGGCTCGTCCACCGATC
>JBCBZH010000042.1:0-20718 GCA_039815415.1 Bacteroidota bacterium | reverse complement strand
GCGAGAGGGTCTCGGGTAAACGCGCTCGATCCGTCCTCTCCGAGATCGTTCTGTGCCTGTGCCGAGCTGAGCATCCACGAGTAGTTCAGCGGAGAGCCACCAAACGCCGGATTCTTCGGCGTGTAGATAAACTGCTGCGCGCTGGCGCTGGAGCTGAAGGCCAGCGCAACACACGCCGCGGCAAAGAGACAAAGAGACCGCATAACAAGGGAGAGGCAATCGGGTGAACGATACGGGCGTCCGGCCGAGACTTCAACCGCAAGACCGATGGGGGAGGCACTATCCACCGGAAAGCCGCTGTCGAACAAAGTTAATGGCCTGACGGGCCAGGGTCTCGACCTCTTCCTGGCGGCGAGGCAGACGCGCCTGAGCAAGAATCTCGCCCTCCGCTCGGATCACGATGGCAGTTCCGTTGCCGGGCAAGGGCTGCTCTCCGATGGTGACCGTGCTCCGTTCGGCCCCACGGGGCGGAGTCCAGGATTGGAAGAACGTCTCATAGAAAAGGCGACCGGTTGGCGTCAGCGTTTCATCGACCACCAGCCCGCCGATCCCAAGTGTGGGATCGACGCTCCGGGTGGTGTCCGGGGGCGGTTCGGGGCGCCGCCGCAGAAGTCGCGTTTCACGTAAGATGTCCCAGTAGGTCAGTGAGCGTCCGTAGGGAAACGGGGGCCGCGTGGTGTCCGGTCGGACTGGAGAGGCCCGAGTGCTGTCCGGCGGCGTCTCACCTGGGAGGCGTGCCTGCCCTTCCGTAGGGGCAGACACCATGAGGATCAGGAGCAGCGGAACGAGGCGACACACGGTGCGCGAGACGGTTCAAACAGGAACCTACGCTTTCGAGGTGGTGCCTGGCAGTCAACTCCCCGTGAGTGGACAGACAGGCCCTGCATCCCATGCACGCTCGGCATGGTTCATGCACTGACGAGGCTCCCATCTCACAGACTCAGCAGAGCCCCTCCCTCGACGTGCTCGGAACGCTTCTTCGCCTCCAGATCCTGGCGTTCCGCCGTGCACCGCACTTTGGCGGGCGCCTCGTGCTGGCGATCCTGAAGGCGCTCGGGCTGACGTACGCCATTGTGGTAGCAGCGCTGCTCGGGTTTCTGATCCCAGACACGCTGTCGGTGTGGGCTCCCGAGGTATCGGCGCTCGAGCTGGTGGAGCGGGGGCTGTTGCCTGCCATCGGAATGTTGACCATCGGGCGGGTGCTGTTTCAAGACATCCCAACACGCGGCGCGGAGGCGTTTCTGCTGCTTCCGGTTCAACGCCAACGCGTGGCGCGGGCGGTGCTGGTGCGGTCGCTTGCCTCGGTGCTGAACATCGTTCCGATGGTGTTCGTGATCCCTTTCGCAGCACGGACCATCCGGGCAGCCTCGGGAGCTTCGGCGGCCTGGATGGTGGTGGTCGGGGTGGGGGCTCTGGTGGCGCTCTCACACGTTGGGCTGGTGGTGTGGAAGACGCGCTTGGGCGAGCGTCCGATCCAGACGGTGGCCCTGCTGGGCGGGCTCTTGGCCGCTGTGGCGGGGCTGGACCTCGCGACGGGAGGGCTGATCGCTCAGTTTCGGGCGCCTGGTGGCTGGGTGTGGGTCGGGCTTGGGTGGCTGCTGGCCACTGGGCTGAGCGTTCACGCCTACCGTGGGGTTGTCGAGGCGCTCTACCTCGACCGGGCTGCCCGACCGGCCATGCCGTGGGCGCGGCGCCGCACCGCTGGCGCCAATGGGTTCCGTCAGTCTGGCATCCGTGCGTTCGTAGAGATGGACCTTCGCCAGCTCGCCCGGACGCGTTATCCGCGCGGGATCGTCCTGAATGCGGCGCTGCTTGGGGTTTCGCTGTCGGTTCTCGGGCTGGTGAGTCCTGCAGGCGAGCCGTCCACCTTGCTGATGGTGTTCGCCGTCGCGACGGTTGCCATCTCGGCGGGCCAGTTCACGCTGCCGTTTACGAGCAGTCACTACGACCGCTTCCTGACGCTCCCCAGTTCGCTGCCGACGTTCCTGCGGGCCAAGCTGGTTCTGCTCATCAGCTCGGTGTGGGGGCTGGGCGCCATCCAACTCGGGCTGGCGATGGCTTTGGATTCAGCGGACTGGTCCAGCCATGTGCTGTCGGTCGGCACGGCGGTGCTGTTCGGGTCGGGCGTGCTCGTGCCGATCGCCATCTTCGGGTCGTCCCTTGGCCCCAAGCCCATCGACGTGCGGGACCGCGTGATGCTGAACACCAAGGTGCAGTCCTTCCCCGCGCAGATCGTGATCGGCGGGACAAGCATCGCGGCGGCCTTGCTGTTTCTGGCCCTGGGGCCGCGCCTCGGGCTGATGGCCCTGGCTGGAATTGGGGCGGTAGGCGTGGCCGCCCTCCCACTGTGGGAACAGGCCTTGCTCAGGCGGTTGCGCCGCCAGCGGCATGCTGTCGCAGCCCGATTTCGCACCTCTCTCTAACCTCACCCGCCGATGGCTCCTGGCGTCTCCATTCTCGCCTCAAACCTCGTCAAGCGGTACGGGGATGTGACGGCCCTCACGCTTCCTCAGCTCGAGGTGCAGCCCGGCGAGTGCGTCGGCCTGGTGGGCAACAACGGGGCAGGCAAGACAACTCTGCTGCGTCTGATCCTCGACCTCATCCGGTCCACCGAGGGCGCGGTCACGCTCGACGGCCTCCGCGTAGAGGGCACGGTGGACTGGAAGCCACGCGTGGGCGCGTTTCTGGATGCGGCGTTTCTTGTGGACTACCTCACGCCTGCGGAGTACTTCCGCTTCGTGGGCGGTGCCTACGGCCTCGATGCAGACGAGGTGGATCGCCGCGTGGAGCGCTACACCTCATTCCTCGGCCTAGCAGTTCAGGGCGCATCTCTCTTGAGGGACCTCTCGACGGGCAATGCCAACAAGGTGGGCATCGTCAGCGCGTTCTTGCCGCAGCCGGGGCTCGTAATCCTAGATGAGCCGTTCGCCAACTTGGATCCCGGCGCACGCATCCAACTCGAAGCGCTGATTGGGCGCGAGAGCGCCGAACGAGGCGCCACCGTTCTCGTCTCCAGCCACGACCTGGATTACGTGGTCGACGTTTGCACGCGCGTGCTGGTGTTGGCCGATGGGCGCGTGGTTCAGGACACGCCCTCGACGCCGGACACGCTCGCCGAGCTGCGGGCCTTCTTCGCGGCTGGAGGTCGCCAGCTCGAGATGGAACATGAGGCGGAGTAGGGCACATCGAAAGGGATATAGTCTATATGCCTAGACGTTCTATCCTTCGGGCATGATGACTGCGTCCTGCTTGCCCCCCAGGTCTTTTTCTCGATGTCGTTGGGCAGGCCTCGTCGGGCTGGCGCTCGGACTGGCGCTGTCCGTTTCAGCTCAGACGGACACGCTCGTGGTGTCGCTCGGGGCTCCGATGGAGCGTCTGACGGCAGCCTCTGATCCCACGCAACACTACGCGCTCTACCTGCCCTCGTCCTACACTCCAGAAGCGCCCCCTCCGGTGATGTTTCTGATGGACCCGCGCGGCCAGGCGATGACGCCGCTTCGGTTGTTTCAAGCGGAGGCCGAGAAGCGAGGCTACATCCTCATCAGCTCGCACGAAACCCTCTCCGACGATCTCGCCGCCTTCGGCATCAACGAGCGCGCGCTGACGGCCATGATTCAGGACGTGCAGCTCCGCTTCACAGTTGACACCGACCGGTTCTACCTCGTGGGGTTCTCAGGGACGGCCCATTTCGCCTGGGCCGTTGCGCCGAGTCTGGACGGGCATCTTGCTGGCATCGTGGGGGTGGGCGATGGCTTGAGCCCGTACCTGCCGGGGATGGCGCCTGTGTTCGAAATGGGTCGGCTGCCAGCGTATGTCGGCATTGCGGGCACGCATGACTTCAACTACGACAACACGGTTCTGCGCCATCTCGCCCTTGAGGACCTAGGCTTGAGGCGTCGTTTTCGGTCGTTTCCAGGGCGTCACAGCTGGCCGCCGGAATCCCTGGCGTCCGAGGCGCTCGCATGGTTCGATTGGCTCGCCGCCCGAGACATGCTCTCGCCAGACACGCTTCAGGCGCAGTACGCCGCCCGACTTCTGCAGGCGGTCTCTGTTGAGGCGGAGGGCGATGCGCGCCGTGCCCTGCGCCTGTACCGGGAGGCCGAAGCGGACTTCAGCGAGCTGGTGGACGTCTCCGAAGCTCGCAATCAGGCGCGGCGGCTCGCCCGAAGCCGCGCGGTCCGCCGCATCCTCCGCGATGAAGAGCGGCTCGCTCAGGAGGTGCAGGCATACAAGGCGCTCGTGGGAGAGGTCCTCCAGGCCATGGCTCGCGAGGACTCTCCGATGCCGCCAGCTCGTGCTGCACGTCGTTTGGACCTCGACGACCTCCTCCGTGAGACCGACAAGACCGAGCGCCCCTTGCGCGCTGCCGCGGCTCGGCGCAAGCTCGAGACGGCGTACGTCAACCTTGCCTTCTATGGACCCATCGAGGCGATGGAGGCGGGGCTCTACGGGCTGGCGAACGACCTCCTGACGCTCGCGCGCAGCATCAAGGCCGATGAGCCGGGGGCCTGCTACCGGCACACGCAGGTACTTTCCCAACTCGGCCGACTCGATGAGGCAATGGAGACAGCCCATTGCGCGCTGGCGCTACCGTGGCTCCGGCGCCAGCTCCACGAAGATCCGTTGATCGCGCCGCTTCGTCAGGACCCGCAGTTCGAGGAGCAGTTCGGAGCCGAGTCATAGAAGAGGCCCGCCAACTCGCTGGGCTGTGCAGCGGGCGACGCCAGCGGGCTGGGGAAGTGGGTTCAGGGCAGATGGGAGCGATGTTGAGCGAACGGTGTGACGATTCGCCAACTCGTGCGAATCATGGAGTGAACCTCTTTCTCCCCGTGCGTCTCCCCATTCGTTCCTCTGACGGCTTCCCTCAAGCGCGCTTTGAAGCGCTCTTGGCGGCCCATCGTGGCCTCGTTCACAAGGTGGCTGCGACGTACTGCGCGCACCCCGAGGACCGCCGCGATCTCGTTCAGGAGATCCACACCCAGATGTGGCGCTCCTTCAGCCGATACGATGCCAGGCGTCCGTTTGCGACGTGGGCGTACCGGATTGCGCTGAACGTTGCCATCTCGCATGTTCGTCAAGTCGCCTATCGGGGCGGTCGGATGGAATCCTACGATTCGCAGGAGGCCGAGCCTGTAGATCCCGGCACGCTCTCGACCGATGCAGACGACCGGGTTCAGATGCTCTACAGCATGGTCGCGAAGCTGGACCCGTTCGACCGGGCGCTCGTGCTTCTTCACCTCGAGGGCTATCGCCATGCCGAGGTCGCCGACGTGCTCGGCCTCTCCGCCACCAACGTCAGCACGCGTCTTGGCCGCCTTCGGGCCCACCTCCAAACCACTCTCGCAGCCACCGATCCACACTCATGACCTTCGACGATCTCAAGCTGGCCCTCGATGAGGTCGGCCGCCGCGCCGATGAGGCCTCCACCGACCCGACGCCTCCCTCGCATGCCCTCCTGCACCGCTCGCGCTCTGCGCTGGGGCCGCTCCGCTGGTCGCTGATGCTGGAAACCGCCCTCGCCGTTCTCGGCACAGCACTTCTGGTAGGCTTTCTCGTCATGCGGGCTGCATCGCCATGGCCGATTCTTGCCTCCGCTTGGACTTTGCTCCTCTGCGAGCTGGCGTACCTCGTGGTCTCTGTTCGCCAGCTCGTGCAGGTCGCTTTGGTGGACTTCGGGGCGCCGATGCTCGAGGTGCAGCGTCGTCTCTCAGCGTTGTGGGTGCTCCGCAGCCGTGTGGTGCGGAACACCTTCCTCGTAGCTCCACTCCTCTGGCTCCCCCTGTTGATCGTCGCTGTCGCGTGGATCGCAGATGTCGATCTGGTGGTCCAGGTTAGCACGGCGTGGGTGCTCTCGAATCTCGCCTTCGGGCTGGCGATTCTGGGAGGCGGGCTCTGGGTGGCCTCTGAGCACCCCGAGTGGGTTCAGGCCTCGCCGTGGTTGTGCGCCCTCTCGGACCATCTCGCCGGGCGAAGCCTTCGAAGAGCCCGCGACCTGGCTGACGAGGCGGTCGCGTACAGCCGAGACTCCGGCGCCTGACGCAATCCGGGAGTACCTGCTCGTAAACGAGTGTCGAGCTAGCGTCAGGCGACGGCCTCGCTCTCCAGGCTGGCGCGGATCTGGATCATGGTCTTGCCGAGGATCTGCGAGACGCGGGCCTCGCTGACCCGGAACACCTGCCCGATCTCACGGAGCGTCAGCTCGTCGTCGTAGTACATGCCCAGCATGGCGCGTGTCCGCTCAGGTAGCGTCTCGATGGCCGAGCGCACCAGCGCCATCGTGTGACTGTGCTCGGTCGAGGCTGATGTGCCAACACCCGCTTCGTCTGCCACCAGCTCGTACATCGAGCCGCTGTCGGCGTCGCCGCCAGCAGGAGCGTCCAGCGAGAGGGCAAACCGGGCCTGGGCCTCCATCATGAGCTGGTCGTAGGCGGCCAGGTCGAGGCCCATGCGTTCGGCCACGTCGCGGTCCGAGGGCTCGGCCCCCAGTTCCTGGCGGAGCGTTTCAGCGACGAGCCCGGCCTCTGCCATGCGCTTCCGCTTGTCCAGCGAGAGGACGTCCAGAGAGCGCAGGTAGTCGATGATGGCGCCCCGGACGCGGAGGTAGGCGTAGGTCATGAACGCTGCGCCGTTGGTCGCATCGTAGCCATTGAGCGCTTCCACCAGCCCGATCAGACCAGCGCTCTCCAAGTCCTCCATCGAGGCCAGCGGGTGATCGGGGACGCGGATCTTGCCGATAAGCGACCGCACGAGGGGCACGCCACCGAGGATGGCCGCCTCGCGTCGGGCTGGCGTGGGGTCGTCGAGGTAGCGCTCGACGAGCGTCTGGAGGGGCGTCTCGGACACGAATCAGGCGGCAGCGTTCAAGGCAGGGAGAAGAGGCGTCAGCTCGGAGGCGAGGCCCGCAAAAGCGGCACGAAGAGAGGCAGACTTTCGAATGACAGGCGACTGGGACCGCGCAGCTGCGCGGACGTGAGCGTCGTAGGGAATCCAGCCGAGTGGCATTGGGGCGCGGCCGAGGAACTGGGTCGTCAGCTCGGCGAATCGCTCCGTCGTTTGTGCGGCGTCGATATCGGTATCGGCGGCATTGACAACCGATAAAAAGGGATACTCTGGAACGGCCTGCCAGACGGTCTTGGCGAGCGTGTAGGCGCCTGTCACGGAGGTCGGTTCCCCCACGAGGACAAGCACTGCGGCATCGGCGCGGTCGAGCGCCCAGCGCACCGGAGCCTCGATACCGGCTGGGGCGTCAATCAGCACCACATCGTGCTG
Organism: Bacteroidota bacterium; assembly: GCA_039815415.1. Lineage (GTDB taxonomy): Bacteria > Bacteroidota > Rhodothermia > Rhodothermales > Rubricoccaceae > JBCBZH01. The sequence goes on along the minus strand of JBCBZH010000042.1, from coordinate 13,449 downwards.
GCGAGCGGCATGGTCCAGTGCGTCATCGAGGACATCGTACAGCGTGTCTGGGACACCACCGGGGCGTGCCGACGAGCCGCCCAGGATGAGGGTGACACCCGAGGCTGTGGTGTGGGGGATCCGCTCAAGAGCCACCGCTCCACTGGCTGCAGCAACGGCACTGGCAGAAGGCTCCTCATTCAGCAGCGTCGCGCAGGAGGTCTGGCAGAGGTCCACGTCCAACAGCGCGACGCGGCGCCCCGCGTCAGACAGCGTCTCGGCAAGGTTGACGGCCAAGGTGCTCTTGCCAACGCCACCCTTGCCGCTCACAACGGCCAGAATAAGTCCAGGAGGGGAGGTTCTGGTCATGAGGAGCGAGGTGGGCGTCGTGTGCAGCAGAGAGGTGCTGCCAGAACACAAGCGGAAAGGGGGAGGCGGAGCATGAGCTAGGCCAGGACGGGGACGTGTGTGAAAGCGGCCTGAGGCGACACCGAGGCCGCTTCGAACAGATCGGTGAGCGACCGTTCTCGCGGCGTCACGGGCTCCACGGCGAACGCAGGCATCGGCGCCGGGCTGGCGAGAGGCTCATCGCTGAGGTCGCCGAGGTCGGGGCCGGAGGACGAGAAGCGGATCGGCAGCTCGAGGTGGTCGGCCCAGGACGCGGCATCGACGGGGGCCTCGTCCAGGCGCGCCAGTGCGAGGGCGTCGGGCTTCAGGCCGAGCGTATGGAGAGCGGTCGCCGTGACCGTGCTGCGGGAGCGCGTGGCATCCAGCACAAAGTGCACCTCTACAGTGCCGAGGGGCGCGAGCATCTCCCCGAGGCGTCGGACCACTGGACGGGCGCGCTCGGCTGTGAGCGGCAGGCTCGGGGTGTCGATGAGCAGGAGGTCGGCGTCGGCGAATGTCTCGAGGGCTTCGGTCACCTCCTCGGGGGTCTGGACCACGGCCACCGGCACGCCGACGCCCCAGAACACGGGTGCCGGGTCCACATAGCGCTCGGCGTCGGGAGCGATGATGAGCACGGCTGGGCGCTGCGCTTGCGTCAGCTCGGGCGACTGCGCCAGCCGCAGGGCCAGCGACGTCTTCCCGCTGCCGCCGGGGCCGACGAACACGAGCGGTGTCCGCCGCAGTACGGGGGGCGGAACCGACGTGCGGACCTCTGCGATGACGGCCTCCAGCTCGGCCAGACGCGCCCGCAGCGCTACCACCTCCGACGCGCTGGCGGTGGGTTCGCGGTCTCCATCCTTACCCGAGTCATTCCCGCGCAGGCGGGAATCCATATGACGCTGTTCAAAGGCGTCTGCAGTCGAGCTAGCGAGGGGGGTTGGTTCATCAGCTCGAGCTGGCGCCATTCCTGAATTCGTCAGAATGGGTGAGATGCCGAACCCCTCCCCCTGTTGGCTGACGCCGACGTTCGGTTGTCTGGACGCCTTCGCTTCGCGGTCCTCTCCCGCTGGGAGAGGGGACGTCGTAGGAGGGGGCTTCGCAGGCGTGTTGGTATAAGGTGTGCGGTGCGGCGGTGCGGCGGCGGAAATTGGTTCCGAAGGTGCCGCTGCGGTCTTCCGCACATTTGCATAGCCGTAGGCACGCGGTTCGGGCTGGCGGACAGGTTCCGGGTGGGCAGGTGCGACGGTCCAGGCCTCGGGGGGCAGAGGCCCGGAGAGGTTCTCGTCCGGGCTCGGGACCGTGTCAAAGGCGACCGTCACAGAGGCGGGCTGGCCGTGCGCGGCGGGGGCCGACTGGAGCAGGACCACGTCATTGCCGAACAGGCGGCGGGCGTGGGCGAGGGCGTCGCGAGTGGAGGGGCCGGTGACGGTCTTGAGAGTCATATCGGGCCTGGAAGGGCGCTACGGCACGCTAGGGGAGGCTGATCTGCCCGTCGACATCCACCGTGGCATCTGGCACGAGGTCCTGGTAGGACAGCACCGAGACGTCCGCGAGGACGGGGTCGAGGAAGGCGAAGAGCGTGGCACGGAGCACAGGGGAGGTCAGCAGGACCGGCGCGTGGCCGGCAGCGATTAAGGGAGCGAGCTGGCGGTCGGCTTCCGATTGCAGGCGCACGGCCTGGTCGGGGTCGAGCCCCAACGTGGTCGGGTTCAGCTCGCCGCTTTCCGCCTTAGAAAGCAAGTGCTGTTCCAGTGCCGGATCGAGCACGGCCACGTGCAGCTTGCCGTCGAGGCCGGTGAAGTGGCGCGTGAGCGTGGGCGCCAGCGCGGCACGCGCGAATTCGGTCAGCACGTCCGTGTTCTTGGTCGATGCCGCGCGGTCGGCGAGGGCTTCGAGGATCAGGACGAGGTCGCGGATGGGGACACGCTCTTCGAGGAGCTTCTTGAGGACGCGCTGCACCTGGCCAACCGAGAGCTGGTCCGGCACCAGCTCGTCCACGAGGGCCGGGGCGGATTCCTGGACCTTGTCGAGCAGGTTGCGCGTGCCCTGGCGCGTCAGGAGCGCGTGGGCGTGCTTGCGGAGGGTCTCCAGCAAGTGCGTTGCTACAACAGCCGGCGCCTCGATGGTCGCCAGCCCGAGGCGCTCGGTCTCCGGCAGCGACCGCTCGGCGACCCACACCGCCTCCAGGCCGAACGTCGGGTCTTGGGTGCGGATGCCTGGTGGTGCCTCATCGGCTGCATCGAGCAGCAGCGCGAGGTGGTACCCGATTAGCGCCTCGCCCTCCGCGACGGCGTTGCCCCGCAGCTTGACGATGTAGTTGTTGGCGCCCAGCTCCACATTGTCGCGGATGCGGACTGGCGGTACCACGATCCCCATCTCGGTGGCGAGCTGGCGACGCAGGCTCGAGATGCGGTCCAGCAGGTCGCCGCCCTGGTTGGGGTCCACGATGGAAATGAGGCCGTAGCCGATTTCCAGCTCCAGCTCGTCGACGAGGAGCAGGTCTGCCGGCTCGGGCTCTGGCGCAGGGCCGGTGTCGGGCGGCGGCGGCTCTTCGGCGTCATCGGCGATGCTGTTGGCGCGGGAGACGCCCGCCCACACCAGCCCACCCGCAAGCAGCCAGAACGGAACCAGCGGCAGGCCAGGAAGGACGCCGAACAACACCATAAAGCCTGCAGTCACAAACAGCGCCTCGGGCTTGCCGAAGAGCTGGGCCTTGGTGTCGTTCGAGAGGCTGCCTTCGCCGGAGGCACGGCTGACGATAAGACCGGCAGCGGTGGAGATCAGCAGGGCCGGGAGCTGGCTCACCAGCCCGTCGCCGATCGAGAGCAGCGTGAACGTAGAGGCCGCTTCGCCTGGCCCCATCCCGTACTGCGTCACACCGATGATGAGCCCGCCGATGATGTTGATGGCTGTGATGATGAGCCCTGCGATGGCGTCGCCTCGGACGAACTTGCTGGCGCCGTCCATGGCGCCGTAGAAGTCGGCCTCGCGCGAGACATCGGAGCGGCGCTGCTTGGCCTCGGCCTCGTCGATCAGCCCCGCATTCAGATCCGCGTCGATGGCCATCTGTTTGCCCGGCAACGCGTCCAACGTGAATCGCGCGCCGACTTCGGCAATGCGGCCCGAGCCCTTCGTGATGACTACGAAGTTGATGATGACCAACACGAGGAAGACAATCGCCCCGACGACGTAGTTGCCCGACACCACGAACTGTCCGAAGGCCTCGATCAGCGCGCCCGCCTTCGCTTCGCCCAGGATCAGCCGCGTAGATGCCACGTTAAGCGACAGCCGGAAGAGCGTCGTGATGAGCAGCAGTCCAGGGAAGATGCCGAAGTCCAGCGGGCGTTCGGCGTAGAACGCGGTCAGGAGAATGGCGAGGCTGATGGCGATGTTGGTCGCCAGGAGAAGGTCTAGCAGGTACCCCGGCAGGGGCACCACCATCACGAACAGCACCAGCACGAGCGCCGTCGCGGTGACGACCTCAGTGTTGATCCGGAAGATGGGTGGGCGGGCGGTCTCAGCCATCGGTAGCGGGCGTCAGTTGGCCCGTGCGGACCTGCGGTTCGAGCTGGCGACTAGACATGAGCCGTTCGAGGCTGGCGACCACGCTGGCGGTAGATCTCGGCGAGGACAGCGGCGACGGCCTGGTAGAGGGACTCGTCGATGAAGTCGCCTTCCTCGACGTTGGCGTGGAGCGCCCGCGCCAGGGGCACGTCTTCTACCATCGGCACGCCGTACTCGGCGGCGAGGGCCTTGATGCGGAGTGCCCGTTTGCGCATCCCCTTGACGAGCACCTTCGGGGCATGACCGTCCTCCGCGTCGTAGGCCAAGGCCACGGCGTAGTGCGTTGGGTTGGTGACGACCACATCGGCCTTGAGCACGGCGTGGTCGAGGCGGGGGCGCTGGGCGCGTTCGCGAGCGATCTGGCGGCGCTTGACGCGCAGGTGCGGGTCGCCCTCCGATTCCTTCGCCTCGTCCTTGATCTCCTTGTGGGTCATCTTGAGGTCCTGCGTGTGCTTCCACTTGCCGAAGGCGTAGTCCACACCCGAGAGGAGCACCAGCGCGAGGAGCATCTGCATCAGCAGCCCGAGCGTCCAGCCGCCTGCAGCCTTGAAGGCGGCATCGAGCGGGACCGTGTGGAGCGCGAGGATGTCCGGGAGCCAGGCCCGCGCGGCGAGATAGACCACCGGCCCCACGATGATGACCTTGACGACCGCTTTCCCCAGCTCGAAGGCGCCCTTCGAGGAGAACAGGCGCTTGGCTCCTTCCACGGGCGAGATGCGGCTGCCCTTTGGCTTGAGCGGTTTGGCGGACAGCGTCCAGCCGCTCTGGAGCACGTTGGCGCCGAAGGCGACCACGAACAGCGCGACAAACAGCGGCCCAACCACTTTCAGCGCGTCGGCACCCGTCTGTGCGAGAATCGTTGGGACCGAGCTGGCGGTCAGGACGGCGGTGGGGGCTTCCATGTAGATGCGAGCCGTCATGCCGCGCAGCACGCCGAGGGCGGCAGGCATCCCGACGCCAATGACCAGCGCCGCCGTTGCCAACAGCCCGACCGACGCCAGCTCGCGGGACCGATAGACATTCCCTTCCTCGAACGCCTTCTTGAGGCGTTGAGGGGTAGGGTCAAACTGTTTGTCGGCGCGGTCGGGGGTGTCGCTCATGCGGGCGCATTCGGAACGCTAGGTCGTTGTGCATGCGCCGTGCCATGCCGTCCTGCCGCGTTCTGGGCCGTATCGCCCCATTCTGGCCGGAATGGGCCGTCACGGGGCGGAAAACCCTGCCGTCGAGCTGGCGGCCACCGCCTCCTTGAACCTCACTACCGGGTGTTGAGCCTCAAGCTGGCGAGGGCCTATCGCATCCGAACCACGCGCTGGCGAAGTGTCCCGGTCGGGCTGACCGCGCGAACGGTGTACACACCTGGAGGTACATCCATGCCGTCCCACGTCAGCCGACAGCTCGAGGTAGAGCAGGGGGCGGTCTGCATCGCTGCCACGTGGCGACCGAGCGCATCCACCAGCTCGAGGGTCTGCCAGTCGCCGCGCGGAAGCTCGACGGTCAGCGAGCTGGAGAACGGGTTGGGGAAGGCATGGAGTGTGTTCTGCTCCAGTCTTTCCGGAGTCGAAACCACACGGGGAGCATTGCCCTCAATCAGCTCGCGACTACCCCATCCATTATGACCATACACAACGCCGACATCAGGGGCCAGAATGACGCCCAGATTCGAGTCTGTGACTTCATTCGTGTCGAAGCGAAATCTGATGGCATCTGAAAACGCCCCCGCGGCTACCACAGTGTCCATCGGTCTCGTGACCGTTACCGTGTAAAGGATGCCGGGCGCGAAATAGTCGTTGAAGGGATACGTATATGTATCACCATCTTGGAGCGTGACATCGAACAGGAGATGGTCAGCGTTGTTAATGCGGGACCAGACCCGTCCTTCCCCATCTTTCCTCAGTGTGTCGGTGGGAACTCCTGGAAAGCTGACAAGCACATACGCTGTGTCGTGGATGATGACCGAGCCACGTATGCGTGTTGGATCGAGACGAAAGGTGTCAGGAGGAGTCGAGCGTGTGTCGATACTACCGTACACCCATACATCAGTCGTCTCCAGCGGGAAATAGTCCACCGGTTGCGCCAGCGCGAGGGTTGGTAGAAGCGCGATGCCGAGGAGAAACAGACGCATGGCAGACCGGGCAGGTCGCTCAGAGTACGTCGTCCAGAGACCCGGCGCAATGCGTTCACGCAGGGAGAAGGCCTCGAGCTGGCGAGGCCCTACGGCGCCAGCGCGGCGAACAGCGCGTCCAGGCTGGTGATGGCCTGGTCTACCAGTCCCGGCGCCAGCGGGAAGAAGGCCGTCATGAAGGCGATGGACACCATAATGCCTGCCAGAAGCTTCAGCGGGAGACTGATCGAGAACAGATCGGCCTGGGGCACAACACGTGCGAACACGCCCAGCCCGACATCGGCTAGGAACAGGGCCACCAGAAACGGCATCGCCAAGCGTACAGCGGTCGAGAAAAAGCCTCCGGTCCAGGAGAGCAGGAGCGGGCCGCCCGCTGCGAGGTCCGCGCCGCCGAGGGGCACGGCCACGAACGACCGCGCCAGCCCGACGACGATCTGCTGCGGGCCGTCGAGCAGGCAGAACAGGAGCAGGAACACGAACGTGAGCATGCGCCCGAGCGGGTTGGCAGCGGCGCCGCTCATGGGATCGTAGACCTGCGCCATCGAAAGGCTCATCTGGAAGCCGATCATTTCACCGGCCATGTCTACGGCCCAGAACACGAAGCGGATGGCGTAGCCAATCAGCAGACCCGTCAGCACTTCAATGGCAACGGCGATTCCGAAGCCGATGGGGTGGAGTGCGTGTGCGGGTAGGTCCTCCGGCGCGAAGCCCACCAGGATCAGGCTCAGCAGGACGCTCAGCAGCACCTTGGTGAGGGCTGGCACGCTCTTCTGGCTGAACAGCGGCGCCGCCACCATCACGCCGCTCACCCGCCCGAAGACGAGTGCGAGGCGAACGAGCGAGATGGGGTCGAGGGCCACGAGGAGAGGCGTGACACGTGATTCGTGAAGCGTGAGGTCTCATTCAGGCCCCTCGCCCATCACGAATCACTTAGAAACCGTTGCGATGGCGCGGAAGACCTCTGTGGAAAAGTCGGTCATCATCTCGAGCATCCAGGGCGCCAGCAGCAGCAGAACTCCAGCCACGGCGAACATCTTGGGGATCGAGCTGAGGGTCATCTCCTGGATCGAGGTCATCGCCTGGAAGAGACTGATCACCAGCCCGACCGCCAGCGCGACGCCGAGCAGAGGCGCACCCACTGTCAGCGCGAGCATCAGGGCTGTTTGGGTCCAGTGGAGAGCGGTCTCAGGCGTCATAGCGGGTGAGGCGGGAGGAGTAAAGAGAGAGGAGCCTGACGTCAGGCGACGGAGTGCAAGTCTGGATCAGGCGCATCACTCGTCACCCATGCCCCCTAACCCAGGTACCCTCGGATGACGGACTCGACGATCAGGAACCAGCCGTCGGTGATGACAAACAGGAGCAGCTTGATGGGCAGCGAGATCATTACAGGCGGGAGCATCATCATGCCCATCGACATGAGCACGCTCGCCACGATGAGGTCCACCACGAGGAAAGGCAGGAACAGCATGAACCCGATCTGGAAGGCAATCCGCAGCTCGGAGAGCACGAAGGCCGGCACCAGCACGTGGAAAGGCACCTCCCCGGGGGTATCCACAGCAGGCAAGTCCGCGAGGTCCATGAACCGGATGAGGTCCTTGTCGCGCGTCTGCGCGAGCATGAACTCCTTGATCGGCTTCGCGGCGATCTCCATCGCGTCCTTCTGCTCGAGCTGGCCGTCGAGGTACGGCTGGAGCGCAGCCTGGTCGATCTCCGAGAACACCGGTTGCATGACGAAGAACGTCAGGAATAGCGACAGCCCGATGATGACCTGGGTGGGCGGGCTTTGCTGCAGTCCCAGCGCCGTTCGCAGAATCGAGAACACGACGACGAGGCGCGTGAAGCTCGTCATCAGGATGAGGATGGACGGCGCCAGCGTGAGCACCGTCAGCAACAGCAGCAGCTGAATCGGCAGAGCGTAGTTGCCGTCGTCGGTTAGCGTGACGCCAGGGATGGGCGACGAGCTGGCGGGTTGTGCGCTCGCTACGCGGCGGGCCGGGCCGGGTGCGTTTTGCGTCGGCGCGAGATCGCGAGCGGCGGGCGCCAGCTCGTTGGCGCCCTGGGCGGGGATCCCTTGCTGGGCATCGGCAATGGCCTGGTCTGCGATGGCCTGCGCCACCTCGAGCTGGTCGGGGGTGAGCGACGAGGTTTGAGCGCTCGCCGGGATCGCCAGCGCGACGCTGAGCAGAAGCAGGAGCCGTCGCCTAACCATGACGCACATCGAACTGATGGGGCGTGTGGGCGCGGGGCGGAAACAGCACGCCTCGGGCAACAGTGGGTTCGGTCGTCAGCTCGTTCATCGAGAGGCGGTCCTCTACACTCGAGTCATCCTCGTGCAGTCGGGGCCCCATACCACCGTGGTGGGAGCCGTTCGTCGCCGGGCTGGCGAGAACAGAGAGGTCGTCAGCTCGATGCTCGGTGTCCGTGTGCGACGCCTCAAGGTGTTGGTTTGGGTCTGCGGTCAATCGTCCTGGCGTCTTTGCTTCGAGGCTCTCTTCCGTGGAGAGAGGGGACGGTGCCGAGCTGTCGTCGGTCAGGCTCGCCAGCGCGTCGGCGAAGGAGACCGGCTCGGCGTCGAACCGTGCACGAGGCCAGTGGCGGAGCAGTGTGGCGCCGTCGGAGGCCACGCTGAGCAGCAACACCTCCTCTCCGCACGCCACCAGCCGGAGCGACTGCCCAGGGCCGAGAGTGTGCGTCTCGAGGACCTGGAGGGTGGAGCCGTTTGACACGATCCGTCCGCCAGCCCGTCGGTGCAGCCAGAACGCGATGCCGCCGCCGGTGAGGAGAAAGAGAATCGCAAGCACGCGCCCGCCAGTCCACACAGCGCTGGATCGGGGCGCGGAAACCTCTTCCGTCGCACTCCGCACGTCTTGCCGGTCCGCGGAACGAGCTGGTGCGGGGCTAAACACCTTCCCCAGCACGAGGAGGACGATCAGAAGGGCCGTCAGGAGCCCCGCACGGCGCAACGGCGTACGGTCGAGCGGGAGCGCGTCCGCGCGCTGGCGGAGGCGGTCGAGCAAGGACGAAGAGACAGGGGCATCCATGCCCGTTGGTGTGCGAGAACGGTGCCACGGGACCCTCACACAACACGGCCGGACCCCGAAGAGCCCGGCCGTTCCTGAACCGTCGCCGAGCTGGCGTCTACGAGCTGCCGCCGGAAAGGGCCTGGATGCGGACGCCGAACTTGCCATCAACCACCACCACCTCGCCAGTGGCGATCTGGCGACCGTTGGCGTACACCACGAGGGGCTCCCCAGCCAGCGTGTCCAGTTCGACCACGCTTCCGACGTCCAGCCGGGTCACCTCGCCAATGGACAGGCGGCGACGGCCCAGTTCAACGGTCACCTCAATCTCGACGTCGGACAGAAGATCGATGGTGGTGTTGGAGTGCGGCGCTGAGGCAGGCGCCTCGGCCTGCGTCTCGGTGGTGGGGTCTGGAGCCTCGGTGGCGAGGTCTACGGGAGCATCGTCGAGTTCAGCCATGATGGGGAGGAGGCGTAGGGGGCGTGAGAAGCCGGAGAGCAATCCGTTTGCCAGAGACACCAGTGCGGGCCTCGAAGTGCAGCCCATCGCCCACCCATACGGGGATGGGGTCGGCGATGGCGCTGTCGAGAGGGATCACGTCGCCGGGCAGAAGGCTGAGGATCTCCTGCACAGAGAGCTGCGTGCGGCCCAACTCAGCGCGCAGATGAACCGGCACCGTGTCTACTGCGACGCTGTCTGAGCGGGACGCCTGCGCATCGGATGCGGCCGAGTGGGACATCACGATCTCCAGCAAGACACGGATGGTGTCAATGGGATAGGCCAGTGACAGGATCGCGGAGGTTTCGCCAACCGTGACCTCAAGGTCCGTGACGAGAATGCGGTCGGAGGGCATGGCCTGCCCGATGTCGTCAGGGTTCCAGGTGAACCCGGCGGGAGCGGGCGGAATCGTGCCCCAGGTCTCGGCAAAGACGGTCCCGATGAGTGGCAGCCACACGCCTTCGACAACGGCGGTCTCCAGATTCGAGAGGGCTCTCGAGTCTTCCCGGATGGGGTCGGAGCCTCCGAGGTGGCGCTCCACCAGGAAGAGGGCAAGGGCCGGTGCGAGGTCGAGACCCATCGGCGGGCCCGAAGTGCCTAGGCGCAGGTCGAAGAAGGCCGTCGGGCGAGAGCGGCTGTTCTGGAAGTCCGCTACCGGCACGTCGTCCAGCGACGATGCTTGAACCCATGCGGACTCCCCGAGGGCATCCGACAAGGCCACCGCCAGCCCGTCAGCGAACGCAGCGTGTGTGGACTGGGCCGCCTCGATCTGGCGATCCGAAAGGGACCGCGGACGCGCAAAATCGTACGATTGCGCGTCGCCCGCAGAGGCGGTACGGATCAGGTCGGGGTCGGTGACGGCCATGAGAAGGGGGGCACGTCAACGCTTGGCAAGGACCGTTCCGAGTTGGGATCGAGGCCAGGAGCCAGTACGTGAGGGTGGGGCCTGTCGCAGACTCGAGCTGACGACGGCGACGGTGTTCTCTGATCTCTGCGGGCTCTACTGCAAGACGTACTGCGTGAAGTAGACGCGGCTGACGGGGCCGTCTTCGCCGAGGATGGTGTTGAAGCGATCGCGAACGGAGCCCTTGAGCGAGTCGCGCAGGGCGATGTCCGCCAGCTCGTCCACGGTCTTCTTGCTCATCAGGTCGATGATGGCGTCGGTGGTGGCGGGGCCTAGCTCACCGAGGCGGTCGAGCGTTTTCTGATCTTCGGCTTCGACGCCCACGCGGATCATGAAGTAGCGGCGCCCATCGGTGTCCCGAGGGTTGACCACGATGCCGTCGAGGTCCATGAACACACCGAATTCTTCCGGAGGGGCGGTCTCTGTGGCTTCGACGGGCGCAGCCGCAGCGGCAGGTGCCAGTCCGATGGTCTGACGGAGTGCATCGCTCTTCATCACAGCGACGGTTCCACCGACGCCCAGAACCAGGGCGACCACAACAGGGATGAGCCAGGGCTTGCCTTTCTTGGGGGCCTCTTCGAGTTCTTCAGCCATGTCGAGTACGTCGGTTAAGGAGAGACAGGGTCAAATGGGAGGATGGAGTCGCTCTCCGGCTCTGTGGTGCGGAAGAGGATGGTGATGCGCCGGTTGCGGGCACGGCCCTCCGGGGTGTCATTGGACTCGCGCGGGCGGAACTCGCCGTAGCCGGTAGCGATGTAGCGGTCGGCTGGAAGGGAGTCTGGCTGGACTGTCAGGAAGCGGACCACAGCGGCGGCGCGGGCTGCCGACAGTTCCCAGTTCGAGGGATAGGCGACAGTCGAGATGGGCGTGTCATCTGTGTGGCCTTCCACCTCGACAGCCGCTACCGAGGACGCCAGCTCGGCAACGATCTCAAGGACGCGCTGGGCAGGCTCGTCTAGGGCGACGGATCCTGGCGCGAAGGCAATCGAATCCACGAAGGTTACGCGGATGCCCTGGGGCATGAGGTCTACCTCCACGCCATCGCCGAGGCCTTTCTCCTGGATGTCGCGGGCGATGTCCTCGAAGGCTCTGGATTGCTCACGCTCGTCCGGCTGACCGGCGACGCCCATGATTCCGGGCATGAGGCCCTCCTCCTGCATCAGCCCACGCTTGCCGGTGAAGTAGCTCAGCGCCTCCTCGAACTTCTTGACCTCCACAGAGGACATGGCAACCAGCATCACAAAGAACGTCAGTAGCAGCGTCATCATGTCGCTGAACGTCGCCATCCAGAATGGCGACGACGGTTCTTCTTCTTCCTCAAGGGCTAGGAAGTCAGACATGGTTTAGGCAGCCTTGCGGAGTGGTGTTGGCTCGGCGCCACTGGCTTTCTCGCCGGTGTAGAGGCTCAGGCGCTGGTCCAGCGCACTCGGTGGGTCGCCGTCCAGGATTCCCACCGCCCCGACGCGAATCATCTCGTGCGCCTTCATCTGGGCCACAATCTGCCCCTGAACCTTGCCTGCCATTGGCAGGAAGATGAGGTTGGCGAAGAACGCGCCGTAGAACGTCGTAATCATGGCGACCGCCATCGCGGGGCCGATGGCTGCTGGATCATTCAGGTTCTGGAGCATCTGGATGAGCCCGATCAGCGTGCCCACCATGCCGAAGGCCGGGGCGTACATCCCGGCCTTGTTCATGAACTTGACCAGCAGCGACGGACCTGCGGCGGCCTCGCCAATCTGAACGCGAATCGCTTTTTCGGCATCCTCCGAGGATGCGCCATCGACCGCCATCTCGAGAGCGGAGCGGAGGATAGGATCGTCCACCTCATCCAGCCGGGCATCGAGGGCCAGGGGGCCGTCGCGGCGGGCGGTGCGGGCGAAGTCCACGATCTGGGCCGCCAGCCCGCTGTAGTCCGGCACCTGGAAGCCGAAGAAGCCCTTGAGCAGCGGAATCAGGTTCTTGAACTCCGCGACGGTGAACGTCACGAACAGCCCTGCAATCGTGCCTCCGAGCACGATTCCCAGCGACATCGGATCAAAAAACGTGATCCAGCCATCCCCCGTCAGGATGGTGCCGAAGATCAGGACGATGCCCGCGACCAGGCCGAGGGGTGTGGACTTTTCCATGAGGAGGGGTGCGTTGGCGCGCTTATCGAAGCCGCTCCGCGAGGGTGAACCCGGCCTCGTTTGATCGGCGCTCCGGGAACGCTTCTGTGCCCCCCTGCGCCGATTGATGGGGCGCCAGCCCCAGGGGTGTTCTCGTTCGCCAGCTCGAGGTGGCGGGTGGCGCTTCTCCCAGCCCTCTCTCGGATCGGCCTACAGTCTCAGTCCTCGCTCTCACACGTGAGGGCGTACGAAGCGAGCGGTGCGAGTGTGCACTGAATCGGGGGAGAGCCTCGGGCTGGCGAACACAAAACGGCCCCGAGGCGGTTGCCCCAGGGCCGTTCAGCCCGTCAGCGCGGGCCGTCGAGCTGGCGACGGATTATCGCTTGAGCTGCACCGTCTCCTGCAGCAGCTCGTCCGACGTGGTGATGACGCGGGCGTTGGCCTGGTAGCCGCGCTGCGCCACAATCATGTCCGTGAACTCCTCGGCGAGGTCCACGTTGCTGGACTCAAGGGCACCGGAGATGACGCCTGCCGAGATCTCGCTCCCGGCGCGACCGATGCGGAGGTCGCCGGATGCAGCCGTTGTGGTGTAGAAGCCGTCGCCGAGCTGGTCGAGGCCGTCTGGGTTGGCGACCATGCCGAGCGCAAGCTGGGCGACCGGGCGGCGGACGCCGTTCGAGAACGCCAGCACGAGCTGGCCGGTCTGGTCGAAGCCATAGTCCACGAGGTCGCCCACGGGCGAACCGTTCTGGCTGGCAACCGAGGTCGTCGTGGACCCACCATACTGAGTGGTCGAGGAGAGGCACGACTTGCTGATCAATGCAACTGCGCCATTGAGCTTGTTCACCACACCCGCAAGACCAACGGCG
>JBCBZH010000019.1:0-29411 GCA_039815415.1 Bacteroidota bacterium | reverse complement strand
GGGGGGGGGGGGGGGGGGGGGGGGGGGGGGGGGGGGGGGGGGGGGGGGGGCGTAAGGTGACTGCACCGTCAGGCTGGCGCAAGCCCGGCACCCGAAGCGCCTGCAAAGACGCACTGCAGCGCACCTCCGCCAGCTCGAGCTGGCGGCACGTGTCGTCACTCCGTCCGGATGGGATGAACCGTGGTCATCTCCCTCAGCATCGACGCCGACTCGGGGCCATAGTTCATCAGCAGGTCCAACGTGCTCAGCCCCGGCTCAAAGCCTGGAAAGGTCTGCCGGCGTTCCACCTCCGCCAGCTCGACCCACCGAACGTCGGCCTCGAGCTGGCGGTCTCGCTCCACGGACTCCGGTAGCGTGAGAAACGCGCCGGCGCCTTCCGAAGCCCACACGTCCGCGAGTCCAACCGGCGCCCCCGGCAGCTCCGACGCCAGCCCGATCTCGCAGGCCGCCTCGAGCTGACGGGCGACCCAGCGCACCGAACGCACCGTGAGATCGGCCATCGACGACGGAGCGGTGGCCCATAGCTCATTGAGGGAGGGCGCATAGTGATCATAGAAGGGCGCCATCCGGTAGGCGGCCTCGAGGCCTCTCGCGTGGCGCACGCGCCATCCATCGTCCGGGACCGGCATCTCGCGAATCTGGAGCGGGCGCCCGGCGTGCGTGCGCGGCACCGAGAGCCACATCGCGCCCTGCGACGTTCGGATCCGTGCTCGGTTCTGGTGCCCCTGTCGGCTGAATCGAAACGTGTCCCCTAGCACGACGCGGTCGGCGGCGATCAAGAGCGCCGCGTAGGGCAATCGAGGGAGATATTCGGGCGGGCGGATCGCAGTCATTTCGCGGAAGGCAAGGGATCACGATCTATCGGACACGCGTCCCTCGCAGAGTCTACCGCATCCTCCCCTGGCGCTTCCGCCATCCATGTCCTCTCGTACTGTTTTCCTCATCGCCTTCGGGTTGTTCACGGGAGCCATCGTGTTCAGTCTCTCGGGAGCGTTTCTGCTGCAGTTCGCGCCGACGACGGCGAACGCGGCACTCGTGTGGATCGCCGACAACATCGGGCCGACGCTCGATATGCTCATCAAGGGGCCGACCTGGCTCTACATGGCGCTCCTGCCCGTGCTTGGCATGGCACTCTACTGGCGCGAATTGGGACCTGCCCGGTCGTTCGCGTTTCTGCTGGTGGGCTCGGTGATTGGAGGCGGAGCGGAACTGCTCGGAACCACCACAGGCTTCCCGTTTGGGGCCTACGAGTACAACGAGATGCTCGGGGCCAAGTTTGCCGGACACGTCCCCTACTTCATCCCTCCGTCCTGGTACGCCATTTCCATCGTCTCGCTTGACCTTGCCCGGCGCACAGGGGTCAACCGCTGGGGCCGCGTCGCGCTGGTGGCGGTTCTGATGGTGCTGTGGGACGTTGCTCTGGATCCGGCGATGAACTACGCCTTCCCGTTCTGGACATACGGCATCGAAGGGGCGTTTTTTGGAATGCCGTGGGTGAACTGGGCTGGCTGGCTGCTCACCTCAGCAGTGATTGCGCTGGCGTACGAGATGCTTGGCGGTCTGAACGGAGCCCCGACGCCCTTCGTGGAGCGCTGGGGCCCTCGGTTCTATGCTCTGAACACGCTATTCGCCGTCGGCATCTGCTTCGCCTACAAGGTGCCACTCGCAGGCCTTGCAGGACTCGCGGCCCTGGCCGCCGCCTTCGGCTTGCTCGCAGCCCTCAAGGCCCGATTTGGCGCTGCCGTGCCGCGCACCGTCGCGGCCTGAGCGGTGGTCGCCTCGCTCCTCCAGCACCGGGGCGCTGCCCCTCAGCCTCCCGCCAGCGCGTCGCCCCGGGAGGAAGACCGCTACTTGCGACAGGCGTTCCGGTACCACAGCCGGACGTTCTCGCTTGCCACACGGCTGCTCCCCAAGCCCGTCCGGCTTCCGGTCGCCACGCTGTATCTCTACTGCCGGACGGTCGACGAGCTGGCGGACTCGCGTGCGCTGGTGGTCGGCACGGCGCAGGCCCTCACCGAAGCCGACCAGCTCGAGCAAAACCTCGACGCCGCCCTCGCGGGCTCCCCGGCCGACGGCCCAAACGCGCTCCTGTGGCGCCGCCTCGCTGCGGTCCATTCGGAGTTCGGCCTGCGCCCCGGCCCGCTCCATGAGCTGATCGACGGCGCCCGCTGGGACCTCCACGAGACGCCGGTTGAGACGTGGGACGACCTGCTCGCGTATTGCAATCTCGTCGCGGGCAGCGTGGGTGCGATGATGCTTCCCTTTCTGGCGCGCAATCGCTCAGACTTCGAAGCCCTGGACACGCCAGCTCGAGCCCTCGGCAATGCCATGCAGCTCACCAACATCGCCCGAGACGTGGGCGAAGACTGGCACGAACTGGGCCGCACCTACCTGCCCGCCAATGCCCTCAGCGCCCACGGGCTGGCGCCGGCCGTTCTGTTCTCGGATGCCCCCGACGTGCGAGCGCGCTATGCCATTGTGATGGAGGACATGATGCAACGCGCTGAAGCCCTCTACGACGAGGCCACTGCTGGCATCGAGCAACTCCGACCGGGCGCTCAGACAGGCATCCGCGCCGCCGCCCGGATGTACCGCGCCATCCTGAACGGCGTCCGAGCCAACGGCTACGACAACCTGACGCGCCGCGCCGTCGTCCCGCTTCGACGCAAGGTCGGAGCCGCGCTCGCCAACGACTACCGCCGCCGCCGCAACGAGCTGGCGGCACGCGACCCGAGGGTCGCCAGCGCAATGAGACATACAGCGCCGTGACCGATCCCGTCCATGGCGGTTCCCTCAGCGCACGCCTGATGCGCCAGGCTGCGACTCGCATGATCGTCGGCGATCTCCGCAAGGCCTTCCGACGCGTCGTGTGGGTTGGAGACCCACCCGTGCTCCCTCCCGGCCGGCCGGTGGTGATCTACGCCAACCACCACGTCTACGCCGACAGCTACCTACTCTTCCACCTCATCACGCAGGTGTTGGAGCGCCCGTTCCTGGTGTGGATGGAGGCCTGGGACAAAGCGCCGATGTTCGGTCCGGTTGGGGCTTTGCCCTTCCCTGCCGAGGATGCCCGCCAGCGCGTCCAGACGATCCGCGAGACCGCGCGCCGCATGGAGTCCGATCCCCGGTCGATCTTGCTGCTCTATCCCGAAGGCAGGATGGGCGTCCCCGAGGCTGGGCTGGCGCCGTTCACCGCAGACCTGCCTCGTCTTGCGCGACTGCTCCCAGACTCGGTCGGCTGGTGGCCGGTTGGGGTTCGAACCTCGTGGTGGGGCCAGAGCCGCCCCACTGCGTTGCTCGGCGCCGGTCCCATCCACGACGCCCCCGATGGCGAAGAAGCCAACCGACTCGGAACGCTCCTTCGCCAGCTCGAGGCCGCCCGTCCCGAGAACCTCGAAACGGGACTGGCCCGTGTCCTCCTCGAAGGCACTCCTGGTCCCGATGAGCGCTGGAACCTGTCGCCACTGGCGCCCTGGTTCCGGCGCTGGACGTTCCGCGCATAAGGAGGACCTGGGCGGCCACCCCTCGAGCTGGCGATTCTCGGAACAGGCACACTACCCTGGCGGCATCACACGTCTATGCGGGAGAGCAGGTAGACGTCTCATATCTCCAGCCCTGTCCGCTGATGAAGACCTGGCACAACAGCACCAGCGGCACGTCGGTCGAACCCATTGAAGAACAGGATTTGTTGCCGCTCGGAGCCGACCTCGGGTAACCCTTCCGGGCCTCCTCCCGTCTCTATAACTCCCCCACACCCACAGGCTCATTCCTCTCCAGAGGCCACAACAACGAGCTGGCGAGTCGGAGCCGGATCGCACTTGTACGGATCTGTCTCTTTTTTCCTTTCTCGCCTTGGCATTTCCGCCTAGGTTTCAGCGTCCCCCCTCTGCGACCGATGCTCCCTCTCATCGCCGCCCTGTTCGTTGGCCTGGCGCCTGCCGCCAGCTCGCCAGCGCCTTCGGCGTTCTCCCCGACCGTCAGCGACTCGCTGACGCACTACTACGCACATCTCAACACGCCAGCCATTCACCGGCTGTACCGCCACGAGGCGCGGACCCTGCGTGACCGGTTGATGTATCGCTACCGGTTGTTTCCGCTCACGATGGACGACCGGTTTCTGGAGAACATCCCCAGCGACCAGGGCGTCCGCTCCGCCCGCGATCTTTCTCTGATCTCGGCTCTGTGGGCGTACAAGGCCGCCAACAGCTCGAAGATCCACCTACCCACGTACGGGCGCCGGTCGGAGCGCATCCTGAACCGTGCACTCGAGATCGACCCGGATGAGCCCTATGCTCTGCTGGTCAAGGGGCAGTCGCTCTACTACAAGCCTTCGTGGTTTGGCGGCGACGCGGCAGAGGCGAAGCGCACCTTCGAGGACCTCCGGCGCGTGCTGTCCCACCAGCGCGTGCCCGGGATCCATCCTTTCGAGGCTGAGGTGTGGATCTGGATGGCCGTCCGCAAGCTCGACCCAAACCAGGGCCGAGCGCTCCAGCGCCAGTTGCTTGCGCGGAACCCGCCCCCGCTGTTCCGCCAGTTCCTGATCGACCCTCCGTGACGCCAGATCGAGGCAAGAATGGAGCCTCTCTCCTCAGGGAGAGGGCTGGGGGGAAGGGTCCGATTCAGCGGCAACGAGCTGGTGAAAACCCTCGCTAGTTGACTCGCGTTTGCAACGCCCTCCCAGCCTCCCACTCGTACCCCTGGACGCTACGTTTCTCGTCGGCCTGCTCCTCGTTCTCCACGCAGGCGTCCTCATCGTGCTAGCGATCAACATCGCGTCGCTCACGCGCAGCCGAACCCGCCGGACGCCGCTTCCCTCGGGAATGAAGGTGTCGGTCCTCGTTCCGGCGCGCAATGAAGAGGAGAACCTCAGACGCCTCCTCCCCACGCTGCTGAGCCAGGAGGGCGTCGAGCTGGAGATCATCGTGGTGGACGATGCCTCGGAGGACGGGACGTGGGACGTGCTTCAGCAACATGCCGATCCCCGTCTGAAACCTGTGCGTGGCAGCGGGCCGCCCGCCGGATGGGTCGGCAAGCCGCACGCGCTCTACCAGGCTGCCCAGCACGCCACCGGCGACGTGTACGTGTTTCTCGACGCCGACGCCGAGTGTCGCCAGCCCGACGCGGTCCGCTCCCTCGCAGAGAAGTGGCAGTCCGCTGGCGGGCCAAACACTGCAATAACGGGTCTTCCCTATTACTTGGACCGCGGCCCGGCGGCGCTGCTCACCAGTCTCGTCCCCTTCGCCATCATGGCGGCGCTCCCCATTCCCCTGGTTCCGCGTACAAAATCCTCTGCCATCAGCGCGCTGAACGGGCAGTTCTGGATGATCGGTGCCGAGGATTACAAACGCCTCGCGCCCCACGAGGCGGTCAAGAACGAGGTGCTGGAAGATGTGATGATCGGTCGCTACCTAAAACGCGAGGGCGTCCGTCTCCACTTCATCGACCTCCAGACCGAGTTGGCGGTGCGGATGTATCGGACATTCGGCGAGGCCTGGCAGGGATTCCGCAAGAACGCCTACCTGCTCGCGGGCGACGGGCGGCCTCTGCCCTTCCTGGTGTTCTTCGCGTTCTACGCGCTCTACTGGGTGTTACCCACCGCGCTGGCGTTCGCCCATCCACTCGGCTGGATGACCCTCGCCACCCTCGCGCTGGTGAAACTGTGCATCGACCGCTGGGAACGCTTTCCGCTCTGGGTGAGCGTGTTCGGCCCCGTTACACTGGCGCTGGGGGCCACACTCCAACTCGACTCCGCGTGGGCGCACCTGCGAGGGCAGGTGGCATGGAAAGGGCGAAACGTGGGCTGAGGCATCGATCCCATGCCGTCGCCAGCTCGAGGGGTGCCGAGGGCGTCGGAGAGCAGGTTCAAACGAGGCATCACGAGCTCACGTCCCAGCCTCAACGCAAGCAACACCCGGATCCCTACTCAGGATCGCGCGAGGGACGTGCACTCTGACGACGTGAACCCTGCGTGTGACGGGTTGGACTGGATTTTGTCGTTAGGGGGAGAGCAGTTCTGGCTCCTGTCCTGAATGACCGATTCCGAGATCCAGTCGTACCTCCACTTCGGCGCGGCCTACCGGCCGCTCGCGGAGCAAGGATCCCACGCGCTCGCCAACATCCACGAACCAGGGCTTCGCGAGTGGATTGCTAGCGCTTCTCGATCTGCTCTCATCGCGGAAGGCGTCCGCAGGCTACGCGCCTCAGCGGAGGCTGCTCTGGAGGCAGCAGAACCGGGGTCTCACGCCATCCAGCTCAGCGGGGGGTACGACTCTCGGGCCATCCTGGGCGCCCTCCTGAACCACCTCTCTCCGTCTGAGGTCGTCGCCTGCACCTTCGGGACGCCGGGCGCTCCGGACTATGAGCTGCCCGCCCGCATGGCCGCCTCGGTCGGCGTCGCCATCGAGCGGCTCGACATTCAGACCCTTCGCTGGGATCTCGACGCCGTCGTCGCCTACGCCCGCAACGCATTTCGACGGCACCCGGCGGCGCTGGCCCTGGAGAGGTATGTCAACTATCAGCTTCGGTGCCGCATCGGCACGGCACCGACCTACTGGGTGGGCTACCTCGGCGACGCGCTGGCGGGCGCTCACCTCCCCCAGACACCCAGCGAATCCTGGGAGGCTGCTGCCCAACGGTTCGTCGCCACCAACCGCAGAACGCGTTCGATCCTCCTCACTCGGCCAGGATGGAGCCCCACGTCTGTGCTTCCGGACGCCCCGCTGATGCCTCACGACGTGCTCGGCTTCGACGACCAGCTCGACCTCGCGGGTCGGCAGGCGGCGTACATCGACATCCCCTGGGCACCCTTCCGCGACACTTATCTCTTCGACCAGCGCGAGTGGAAAGCCTTCGCGCTGGCGCTTCCCTGGGAGGAGCGCGTGGGGCCGCCCCACCGGCGTCTCCCGCTGTACCTCGATGTGCTCGCTGAGGCCTTCCCGCGCCTGTCTCGCTTCCCGGTTCAAGGCAACCGGCCCCGCCCCATTCCGTTTTCCCCGGTCCAGGCATTCTTCCAACGAGCCGGGCGCGCCGCGCGCCGTGTGGGCCGAGCCCTCAGCGTCGTTCCCCGAACCCCGGATGTCATGCGAATGGACTACGCCGCCGACCTCCGTGCTGACACCCCACACGCCCGTCTCGTTCGCCAGCTCGTGGCCGACTCCGACGCCCGAGGCCGCTTGCCACATCTTGACGGTCGGGCGCTCTGGGAGGCGCACGCGCGCAATGAGGCCGACTACGCGAGGGAGCTGATGGTGCTGGCCTCGCTCGAAGTGAACCTGAAAGCTGGCGAGAATCACCAGCGCATCCGGCGGTCGCAGGTGCGCGAGCTGGCGAGTGCCTGAATCGCTGATGGAATGCCTGACTGAGCCAGGCATCACCAGCTCGTGTTGACGCGACCGGCTTAGCGAACGCCCATATGGGAGCCAAACAGATACGGTGCGAAGCTGCTGCTATTCCCGTATCGCGTTCTACGCCTCGCTGTGTCATCCTGAGCCCGCTTGCCGAAGGCAGCGGAGTGAAGGATCTAGTCGCGTGGCAGCATCTCACTCCACATGAGCGCACTGCCGAGAACAACCAGATTCTTCGCTATGCTCAGAATGACAGCTTTTTCGGAAGAGTTGAATCGCGATGTCATCTGCGTACCTAGCTCCCTAGTCCCCCGATGCGAGCACTCGTCTTGGTCTCTGTCATGCTTCTCACAGCTCCTGGCTGTGCACAAGACGCTGCCGAATCGATCCCTCGGTCACTATCAGCATGCTCTGTTCAGGACGACATCGCATGCGCCGTTCAGGGATTGGAACCAAGCGACGCTGTAGAGTTGGCAGGAAGCCTGTTCCTGCGACATGAGTCTGGCGAGTTCGACCTCGAGCGTCTCGTACAGATGCCACTACCCATGCTCGGGGAGATCGCACCTCCGCTATTACTACGTGGCGCACTCACCGGAATCAAGGAAACAGCTCCTCAGATCGTCGCCAACCATCAAAGAGCTACCTCAGAGCCAACAACGCCTTCTGAGCGATCAGCGTGGATCCAAGAACTTCTAGACATGTTTGGTGAGGCCGATGTGGACCTGAGTGGTCGCGAGGTGGTTGCCCCCTCGGGCCAAGAGATCCAAGTCTTTGAGGTTCCTCGCTCTGAGTACCAGGAATAGCTCTTTCCCGAGATCAACCCTACACATCTCTCGAGCTGGCGAATGACTTTCGCCCTGAGGCTCTGACACGCTGCTGTCACGCCCGCTCGATATTTTTTCGCGTCGGTGGTTAGACGCGCCAACCTCGCGGGTCTATCCTGCCGAACCGGGTCGGGATTCCCCCAGCTCGGATTCATACGAACGGCCGACTTCAGGCACTTGGCCTGCTGTTCGGCGGACTCATGCTACTGGAGCAGCGATTCCATCGCCCCGCTCCTCATCCCCCAGCCATCATGGCACGCGGAATCAACAAGGTCATCCTCATCGGCAACCTCGGCCAGGACCCCGAGCTGCGCTACACCGGCAGCGGCACCGCCGTCTGCAACATGCGCATCGCCACCAGCGAGTCCTACAAGGACCGCGACGGCAACCAGGTCGAGAACACCGAGTGGCACACGGTTGTGGCGTGGTCGCGCCTCGCCGAGATCTGCGGTGAGTACCTCAAGAAGGGCCGTCAGGTCTACATCGAGGGCTCGCTCCAGACCCGCCAGTGGGAAGACCGCGACGGCAACACCCGGTACTCCACCGAGATCAAGGCCCGCGAGATGCAAATGCTCGGCGGCCGCGACAGTGGCGGCGACGACTCCTACGACCAGTCGCCCCGGCCTCAGCGTCAGCAGCGCTCGCAGCCCAAGCCCCAGGCCGCTCCGGCGGGCGGTGGCGACGGCTACGAGTTCACGCCCGACGATGACCTGCCGTTCTAGCCACCGGCAACGGTGGCGTCGCTGACCTCAGCGACGTCCGTCCGGGGGAGGGGGCTTCTGCTCCCTCCCCTTTTTTGTGCACGTCTCGCCAGCTCGAGGCCCCGCACTCACGAAATGTTGGATTGTCGCCCCCGCGCCGGGCGCCGTATCCTCTTGTCCCCGCCGTGGTAGCTCAGCTGGTCAGAGCGCACGACTCATAATCGTGAGGTCGAGAGTTCAAGTCTCTCCCACGGCACCCGATGCCTTCATGGCACCGCCGCCCGGTCCCCCCGACCGGGCGGTTTTTGGTTCCGCCAGCTCGAACCGAAAGGTCGGCGCAAGCCAGCTGGCGATGGTGTTCTCGTCTCATGCGGATCTACGTCCACGACTACGCCGGCCACGCCTTCGCGGTCCAGCTCTCGCGGGCGCTCGCCGCGCGCGACCACACGGTCCGCCACGGCTTCTCGGCCACCAACCTCACGCCCCAGGGCGAGCTGGCGCGCCAGCCCGACGATCCCGAGACGTTCGAACCCGATCCCATCACCACGGGCCGCGCGGTGAACAAGCGCGCCACCGGGCTGGCGGGGCTCATCGGTCGCCAGCGCGAAGAGACCGCCTATGGCAAGGCCGCAGCCCAGCGCGTGGCCGCGTTCGAGCCGGACGTGCTGCTGGCCGCCAACACGCCTCTCGACGCGCTGGCGCCCATCCAGCGCGCTGCACGCGACCAGGGCGCGGCCGTCGTCAACTGGCTGCAAGACGTGCTGTCCGTCGGAGCGGAGGCCGTTCTGAGACGCAAGATTCCGGTCGCCGGGGCACTCGTGGGCCGGATGTATCGCCAGCGCGAAGGCCGCCTGCTGCGAGACGCCAATGCCGTGGTCGGCATCACCGAAGACTTCCGACCGCTGCTGCATGACTGGAACGTTCCCGCCCCAAACATCCACGTCGTCGAGAACTGGGCTCCGCTGGACGACCTCCCGCAGCGCCCGCAGGACAACCCGTGGAGCCGCACCCACGCGCTGGCGAACCGAACCGTACTCCTCTACTCCGGCACGCTCGGCATGAAGCACGACCCGTCGCTGCTGGCCCGACTGGCGGCGTCACTGCCCGACCCGGAGGCGCGCGTGGTGGTGGTCAGCGAGGGCGCCGGGGCCGACTGGCTGCTCGCCCAGAAAGCGGCTCGGTCCGATCTCCGCCAGCTTGAGGTTCTCCCCTTCCAGCCGTTCGACGCCCTGCCGGATGTGCTGGCGACGGCCTCGGTGCTGACGGCCATCCTGGAGCCAGACGCAAGTGTGGTCTCCGTCCCCTCGAAGGTGCTGGCCTACCTCTGCGCCGGACGCGCCATCTCCCTGGCCGTGCCTCCGGACAACCTCGCTGCGCGCATCGTGACGCGCGAAGGCGCCGGGCTGGTCGCCGCCCCAGCCGACACCGACGCCTACCTCGCCCAAACCCTCGAGCTGGCGATGAATGCCAACCGCCAGCGTGAGATGGGCGCCGCCGGGCGGGCCTATGCGGAGCGCACGTTCCGCCTGGACGCCATCGCCGACCGCTTCGAGCAGATCCTCGTGGATGCCGTAGGGTAGACCGCAGCGTGCGATCTTGGCGCATCTACCGCCGACGCCATGCCGCGCTACGAGCCCCGAGACACCCCCGCCTGCGAACGCACCTTCGATGTGGTGTTCGGATCGGAGCCTGGCTGGGGGCGCTCGTTCGACGTTCTGCTGATCCTCGCCATCCTCGCCAGTGTGGCGGTGGTGATGCTCGAGAGCGTGGATTCCATCCGAGCCGAGTACGCCAATGTGCTGTACACACTCGAGTGGGTGTTCACAGTGGTGTTCACTCTCGAGTACATCGTCCGAATCGCCATCGTGAAGCGCCCATGGCACTATGCACGGAGCTTCTTCGGCGTCATCGATCTGATCTCGATCCTCCCAACGTATCTGAGCGTGTTCATCCCTGGCGCTCAGGTGCTCCTGAGCGTCCGGATTCTGCGTGTGCTGCGCGTCTTCCGCGTCCTCAAGCTGGCGCACTACCTCGATGAGTCCAACCAGCTCGGGCGTGCCCTTCTCGCCAGCCGGCGCAAGATCTCGATTTTCATCTTCGTCGTGATCACCGTCGTGACGGTCATGGGGTCACTGATGTACCTCATCGAGGGCGGCGAGAACGGATTTGACTCCATCCCCCGGAGCGTCTACTGGGCCGTCGTCACGCTGACGACCGTGGGCTACGGCGACATCTCGCCGCAGACGCCGCTCGGCCAGACCCTTGCCCTGCTCATCATGATTATGGGCTACGGCATCATCGCGGTGCCGACCGGAATCGTGACTGCAGAGATCGGACGAGACCAGGCCGACCGATCCGCCAGCCAGCGGTTCGCAGCTGCACGTGCGGCCCTCGCAGCGAGTGAGGACACGCTGGCTCCAGATGCCTGCCCGGCGTGCGGGTTGAGAGGCCACGCCCCTGACGCTCGCTTCTGCCGCCGCTGCGGATCGAGTCTCGCTTGGCCAGATGTCCCCGTCGCTAGCCCAGACGATCCAGGGTGGTCGTGATGTGGGCGAGGTGGTGACGCCCGTGCCAGGCGTAGCTGCCTACGGTGAAATCGAGTCGCTGAGGACCGGACTCTGGATGCACGTACGTACGTGCCCAGTCTGCCTCGCTCAGATGCCGCATGAGCGTCGTCCACCGGGCATGGAGAGCGTCGAGGAGATCCAGGCTGGTACGGACGGGCGTTGTGTCGATGTCCGCCAGCTCGGCCCACGCCACTTCGTTGTAGGCCTTGATCGTGGGCTCGTCCTCCGTCAGCGTCCACTTGAAGCGGATGTACGCATTGAGGTGGCTGTCCGGGACGTGATGAATCACCTGCCGGAGCGTCCAGCCGCCAGGCCGGTAGGGCGTATCCAGCACCTCAGCGGGCACATTCATCACCGCTGACCGCATCGCATCGGGCAGGGCTGCGATGTCATCGATCCACCGCTCGCGGTCAGCCCGTTCAACGCGCCCTGCGTGTTCGAAGAGGCCGATGGGATACCGAAGATCTGTCATCCATGCGTGGGTGAGGAGAGAGAGCGGACGGGTAGAGTCGGGCTGGCGTGTTGCCGTGCGTCCAGGCACTCGCGCCAGGCGCGGGTGAGAAAGGCATAGTCAAGGTCTTCCACGTCCTCGCCGAGATGGCGAACCGCCTGGAACCCCAGCTCGACGGGCGACGCGCTGGCGAGGGGCGCACTCGACAGGTCCAGGATGCGCGCCCGCCCCAGCCCGAGCCGATAGCCACCGTGCAACTGTCCGAGCACACACGAGGCCCCATCCGCCAGCTCGAGGCGTCCGGGGTCGATGCGCGCCGCCCAGCCCGGATCGGCGTCATCGAGAAACGCCGCGCCACGCCCCGCACGAGTGCGCGCTGCGTCGAGCGTGATGGCTGCGATCTGGCGCTGGTGGCGGCGTTCGGCGAGGCGCTGGCGGAAAGCTCGGAACATGGCAGAGGAGGCTATGTAGCGTCAGACGCGGGAACGCAAGAGGAGTGCCCGAAGTGCAGGGACATCCACTTTGGCATTGTGACGCCGGTCGCGCGGGATCTGCTCGATGGACTCGACGGCATCGAGATCCGCCCAGGCAACGGCCTCTCGGATGGCCCGGAGATCCGTGTCCCCTTCCACAGCAACGATCCGCCGCCCATCGACCTCGAGGAACGCCGCTCGTGCATCGGTCAGTTCCGAAAGCGCCGCCTCCACCTGCAGCGGATAGATGACCGAATCGGGCCGCCGCGACGCGCTGGCGCACCGACCCAGCAGCCACAATCTCCCGTCGGCATCGAGGCGCCCGGCATCGCCCGTCCGGTGCCAGCGGCGCCCGTCGACCTCCACCTTGGTCTCGAGGTCGCCGATGCCATCGAGGTAGCCTGGCACCACGTGCTCGCCCGCTACGACGATCTCGCCCACGGCCCCTGGCGCTCGCTCGAGTTGGTTCCACTCCGCATCCGAGAATGGCCCCAACGGTTCGCCCCAGCGGTCGCGGATCACACGCACGTCGACGTGGGGCACCGGTCGCCCCACTGGAAGCCCCTCGCCAGCTCGAATCTGGTCTCGGCCAGTCTCTGTCAGCGAGCTGGCGAGAAGATCTGCAATGGGTTCAGCTTCGGTGGAGCCGTACACGCCAAAAGCTTGAGCCCCAGCTTCTTGCACCCGACCTAGAAGCTGAGGAAACACGGGGGCTCCCCCCATATCGATGCGCTCGAACGACGCCAGCTCGCCCGGGTCCGCGGCCTCCAGAAGGCGCTCGATGAATGCCGGACTGGCGGCTGTTCGGGTCGGTCGCTCCGCCCGGATCTGCTCGAGAACTGGCCCCGTGTCGAAGGCGCCGGGCTGGCGAAGGTCGGTGTCCGGAAGCACGGTCGTCACGCCCGACGCCAGCGACGCCAGCACAACGACTGGCAGCGTGGCGAGGTCGATCTGCCCTGGCCCCAGTTCGAGGGCTTCCGACAGCGCCGCGTGCTGAGCCGCGAGGATGCCATGGGTGCGGATGGCTGCCTTGGACTGGCCCGTCGTGCCCGAAGTGAAGGTGAGCAATGCCGGAGCCTCCTCCCCGACTGCGACCAGTTCCAGCGCCCCCTCTCCCCTCTCGAACCGGTTCGCGCCCGGCGCCCATCCGCCCACGACGAGCTGGCGAGGAATGCGCCGTACTGCCGGGATCATCAGGCGAAGCAGATGCGCCTTTGGGATGCCGATGAAGGCGTCCGGCGGGCGCATGGCGCAGCAGCGGGCGATGTGGTCGCGCCCGGCGCTCGGGTCCAGCACAATCGCCACCAACCCGGCGCGAAAGACTGATGCCAGCACACGGTAGAGGTCTGCCGAGAGTGGGACGAGCAGAAAGACCGCATCCCCCGGCACCAGCCCGAGGCGGTGCAGGCGCGCTGCGCCCCTCGAGCTGGCGGCCTCCAGCTCGGCGAAGGTGGTCACTCGGCGGTGACGCCCGCGCCCTTCGATGAGTGCAGGCGCGTCAGGCTGTGCATCGGCCTGGGCCTGGAAGAGGGAGACGACGTTCACGGCCTTCCTGCTTCCACGTCATCCTGAGCGGAGCGAAGGATCTGGCCTGAGCCCAGCGTTTCGCACGAACGAAGCGATGGTGGTTCGGTCCAACCAGATCCTTCCTCCCTCCGGTCGTCAGGATGACATGTGAGGTAAATGCTTCTCCTCGAGCTGGCGGTCTCTTCTGCTCTCATGAATGGCACGTCATAGCTCGCGTCCAAGGAGGGCGTAGCGCCGCATGATTTGAGCACCGTGGCGACTGATCTTGAGTGAGTCGTTGGCCTCGTGCATCAGCGCGTGGAGCGCCCGCGGAAGGCCGCGCTGGCGACCGGCCTCCTCCATGCCTAGTGTCAGCGCCCCCCCGAGCCCCTGGCCTCTCGCGGATGGCGATACGGCGAGCGTCTTGCAAATGATGGTGTCCACGGACTCACCACGCGCCGCCTGCGCCAGATCGGGGAAGCCGAAGTGGAACCCGATGGGCTCGTCCTCCCGCTCGGCGATGAGCATGAAGACCGGGTCGTTCTGGGCCACGAGGGGCGCGTACATCGCGAGAAAGGCCGCCTCCGGGAGGGGCGTGTAGAACAGGTTGCCCGCGAAGGCGTCGCGGATGAGCGGATAGAGCCGCGCCAGCTCGAGGTCGGCCTGTGCCGTGTTGAACGTCCGGACCGTGATGCCATTGGCCTCGAGCTGGCGTTGGGTCTCGGCCCATAGGTCTGCTCGATCCGGGAGGAGATCCACACGCGCGGAGACGTAGTGGGCGATGGGCCCGAACTCCGCCAGTTCAAAGGCTTCGCCAATCTGCGACGGTGGAAAGGGCTCGGAGGCAAAGGGGGGTTCAGCATCGCCGTGCGGAGCCGGGTCTACCACTACGCGGTAGCTGCGCCATGTGGACCCGTCCATCGGACCGAGGACCCGCGTGCATCCCTCCACGCGCAGCCGCTCCATCGCTGCCTCGAGGACCCTCTGACCCATCTCGGCATTCTCCCAGCTGGCGTGCCCCACTACCCCAACGCCCGGCTCAGGGGTCCCCATCCACCACACGCTAGCCCGCGCAACGAGCTGGCGATCTTCGATAAGCACGACGTGAGCCTCGGGCCGCGCAGCCCAGCCTTCCGGACCAAGCGAATCAACTGGTCCCGTCGGCACTTCGGTCGAGCTGGCGAGGGTATGCAGGCCGTCGGTCATAGCAAGAGCACGGCGAGGAGCCCCACCGCCGAGAGCGGCGCGACCAGGCTCGCACGGTAGATGCGCCCCTCAAAGTCAGTGGATTGGGCGTCGATCTCGTTGTAGAAGCGCGCGAAGATGGCCGCGGAGGCAAAGGTGGCAAGCAGGCCAATCGCGAGGTAGAACACCGTCGTCTCTACGGGCAGCTCCGGCGCACGCGAAGAGCCAAGGGCCACGCGGATCCAAACCACCAGCACGACGGGCACGATGGCGACCAGCGTGCAGCGCCACGCGGCCCGCCATGCGAGCTGAAACACGTCCCAGCCTGGCCGCGCTACCCGCATCCGCTCGACGCCCAGAAACGCCATCGTGCAGCCCCACGCCAGTGCGTAGGGAAACAGGAGATCCACCCCCGCAGCGCGAGACACCAGGAGCCACAGCATTCCGACGGACGCCACACTGAACACGTTGTGTGAGGTGTGCGGGCGGCGCGACGGATCGTGCGGGAGGCCGTCCAGCTCGCGGCTAGCGGGCCAGATGCGCGCGTAGAGGATGAATACCAGCGCAGGCGGAATCAGCCACGCGACCCCGCCGAGCGCCCACGTCAAGTACGCGATCAATGCCGCCCCGAACACACCTGCCCCGCCGACCGTGGTCTCGTTGCGGAGCAGCGCCGCCAGCCCGAGAAGCGTCAGGAGCACCACGAAGTGCCCGGCCAGAACGGGCGCATCGAGCGGGAGCAGGCGGATGAGAATGGCGTAGGTCCCGATGGGCACGAAGAGGTTGTCGAGCCCCTGCCAGGAGACCGCCTCCACGATCATCGCCAGCAGCGCCACGACACAGGCGATCCACAGCGACTCCACGCGTCCGATGGGCGTGAACAGCAGCAACGGCACGTGGACACAGAGGAACGCGACAAACGCAAACGCCACCGACCCCTCGCGGCTCTTGATGCCCTCGACGGTGGTGTACGGCGCCAGCCCGTGGCGCGCGCCCGTGAGCGCTGCCGCCGGGTCCGCCAGTCCGAGGAGCAGGACCGGAATCGAGTACAGCACCTTTGAGTCGGCGGTGAGCCAGAACAGCAGCGCCAGCGCGACGGGAAACGCGAGGTCCCCCACGGACTGGCGTCCGACCTGATGGAGCACGTTGCCCACGTCCTTCCGAAGGACGGGCACGAACCGCACCGCCAGCATCACCGCCACGGCCAACCCGGCGAGCAGAAAGACCGGCCAGGTTCGGTCGAATACCCAGGGCAACGACAGTGCGACCGCGCTCATGGCAACGTGCAGCGCCTTCCGGGCCACCTCGGGCGAGAGGTGGAGCCGAACCTGTGCGCGTCGGATGGCGACCATCGCCAGCCCGAGCACGCCCAGCACGGCGATGATTCCCAGCCAGGGTGGGATGGTGGGCGTCACGCGGTCACCTCATCGACGCGAAACGCGCCGTAGAACGGCGCTTTGTCGAGCTGATGAAGGCCGGTCGCCAGCTCGTCCAGGGGGCGCAACCGGGCCTGGAGGGCCTCCGAGGGGCGGCGGTCGGCAAGAAGGTTCCAGTAGGCGAGGCGCGCGCCGGGGCGGCCCGCATCCGCGAGGCGGGCGAAGAGAGCGTCGGCGTGAGCGGGGTCTACGTACTCGAACACGTCGGACAGGTTGACCTGACTGAAGGCGCCGGGCCCGGCCTCGGCGAGCACGTCTTCGAGCGAGGCGCACCGCCATGAGATCCGGTCGAGACGCTCACGGATTGAGCCGAACGCCTCCGGACGAAGGTAGCGTGGCAGGGCGTCTCCTACCGAGCCGGTCAGGATCCAGAGCAGGTACGGATTCTCTGCGGGATCCGTGGCCGTCACCGCATCCCGAATCCGGTGCATGAGGCGGTCGGCTACAGCGCCTTCCACGTGGTCGAAGAAGCTCGGATCTCGCCCCATGCGTCCCAGCACGAACCGAGACGCAAACACGCGAAAGAGCAGTCGCCAGCGCGGCGTGTCCCACACGCGGTCGTACCAGTCGCGCCGTTCCTCGACGGTGCCGCTTAGCTCAACGAGCTGGCGAACGCGGCGCTTCGGTTGCGCAAGCGGAAGAATCCGGCGCCGGAACGTCCGCAGGTAGCGCTCGAACTTGCCATCCTCGCCGATGCCCTGCACGATGGCGTCGGGGCGGGCGTCCCAGAACCGGCGGGCGTCGGCGTCCAATGCGGAACGACACCGCTGGTAGAGCGCCTCGCGCTGGCGACTCGGTCGCGCGCCCACCAGCTCGAGGACCTCGGCGTGATCCAGTTCCTTGAACGCGGCCACGCGGAGGGCGAGACAGGCGAGTTGGGCAGGGCTGAGGTCGACAGCCACCAGTTCGTCCGGCCCCTCGGCGAGCAGCGCCAGCGCGTTGTCGCCTGCAGAGGCAATCGACAGCACCCGATCCCCTGAGCCCACAGCGAGAGCATCGCACAAGATGTCGGCATCTTCCCAGACCTGCGCGTAGCGGATGCCCGAGAAGTCGGCGCGGTGGGCGATGGAGCCGGAGCGGTCGGGCATCAGGAATGAGGAGCTAGGAGCGAGGAACGAGCTGGCGGCATCCTGGGATAGGAGCGCCCGTAAAGACGCCTCGCTGAGGCGTCTCCACGCCGACGCCCGCACGCGGCAGATGACGCGGCATCGCCAGCTCGTTGCACTCTCATGAGGGCTCCCCAACTCGGATGTGAGCCCCGGACGACGCCTCGAGCTGGTGAAGGGCCTCGCGAAAAGGAACCGGCGGCACGTCGTCGATGAAGATCGGAACACCGCGGGCATGGACCGGTCCGGCTAGCGCGTCGAGACGGAGGGCACCTGGAAGCAAGAGGAGTTGCCCGTTCACGAAGCGTCTCGACAATGCCAGGGTCTGACCTCCCGACTGGTCGGAATAGGTCACACCGTTGGCGGCCGAGACGCCGGCAGATTCCACCACGTGAGCCGTTAGTGCGAGGCGGGCTCCTGAACGAACCTCGCCAGCTTCCACGGCATCGAGCACCGTCGCCAGCGCGCGCGCGGCCTGCCGAAGGTCGTTGCAGTGAAGCGAGCGGCGTGCAGCGCGGATCCCGGCGAGAAGACTCGTTCGGACTGTGGCGAGGTCCTCCGCAGCCATCGGCCCGGCATCCTCGAGTTGGCGGCCGGGAGGCGGCGACAGCGCCATCGGTTGGAGATCGGCGCTCAGGATCGGGATGCCCTCTCGCTGGAAGGGTCGCGCCTGCCGGTCGAGAAGCGCGGCGAATGGCAGGATCGAACGTTCGTGCGCTACCAGAGCGGCAGAAAGCAGCCACGCGCGCAGGCCGCCTCGACGCCGGTAGTCCTCGCGCCGCGCCACGTTCTGGCGAATGGCGGCACGCAGGTGGTCCACCAGCCCGTCTTCTGCATGCTCGAGCTGGCGATCAGGCATCGGGAGCGCGGGAAAGCCGCTCGACCGTCCCGGCGGCGCCATCCAATCGGACGCGGTCACCATCCTGGAGCCACGCCGTTGCCTCTGGGACTGAGACGGCGCATGGAATCCCCAACTCACGGGCGACGATGGCCGAGTGCGAGAGCAGGCTCCCCCGCTCCACTACCAGACCGGCACACGACGGGAAGAGCAAAATCCAGCCCGGGTCGGTCCGCTCGGCGACGAGGATGGTGCCCGGCTCCAACGTCACGCCACGCGGATCGCGCACGACGCGCACGGATCCTTCCACGATGCCCGCACAACAGCCGAGACCCGTTCGGCTCTCCCCGTCTGCAGCAGCTGTCGCCCCGGCTGGCTCCAGCAAGGAAAGCGCGACGGCGCCGCGCGTGATGAAGCGATCCGGTGGAGCGGCTTCTTGGTGGTAGCCCTCGAACACGCGCTGGCGAACGACCGCAAGGCCAGCCAGATCGGAGGTCGTCGCATAGCCATCCGCGGCCCCCAGCAACTCGTCAATCTCGAGGAAGAACACGTCGCGAGCGTCGTCCAGACGCCCAGCCTCGGTGAGGCGCTGGCCCATCGCCAGCACGAGGCGGCGGGCACGGCCAAAGACGCGCGTGCGCTCGAAGCGGAGGTTCTCCCGGTCGCGTACGCGGACGCGCGCCCACTGAACCAATCGCTGAAACACGAACCGACGAATCAGATGACCTTTCAAGGCGTCGTCTGCGCGGCCTTCGCCCTCCGAACGGATCGCCAGCCCGACGCCCTCGTCTCGCTCTTCTCCCCTCGCCATCCGCTCGGCGGTCGCGCCGATGGAGCGGAGCAGCGGAGCCGGGTCGTCATTCAGCGTTGGGCTCTCCAGCTTCAGCTCGTCGAGGCAGCGGTCGCCGAAGCGCTCGAGGTAGTCGTCCAGGCTCGCACGCAGCTCGGGCTCGAGGTGGCGCATCAGATTGTCAGGCACCTCTGTTTGGAACGCGGCCACGAGGTCGGGCTGGCGATGAATGGCCTCGGCCATGTGCCGGACGCGCCGCGCCGGTTCCGCCGAGATCACGTCGCCGTCGCCCGCGAGGAGCGGCCCGAGGGCGCCGGGACCGATCCAGCTTTCGGCGGTCTTCTGCGCCAGCCCGAAGGCGATCATGGCAAAGAAGTCGTTCACCAGCGGTGCGTCCCACTTTGTCAGCAGCTCGCGCTCGAGCTGGCGATAGACCGACACCAACTCGTCGAGGCTGAGATCGTCCAGAGGACCTGAGGCGCCGAGGGCCCGGTCCACGCGCTGGTAGAAGTCGGCCTTCATGCGCGGCAGGCGACGGTGGGCCGCGAACAGCCCGAAAGCGGTGCGCACCAAATCGAGCCCATCGCGGAGCTTGCCCACACTCGGGGGGGCGGGCTGGAGGTGCGGTGGGATGGGCTCCTTGACACCCATCATGCCCTCCATCAGCCGAGCGTTGAGTCGATAGCCCGGCAGCAACGCCAGCACGCGGTACCAGTTGCCGAGATTGTAGTAGACGCGCCCTCGGATCAGGCCGATCATCTGCGCGAACGTCTCGCTCTCTGCCTCGATGCGGTCCTCCGGCACGCGCAGCAACCGGCAGAACTCGCGGTAGACGGCCTCGTACGCGCGGCGGGCAAACGAGTACGTCAGCGGAGTTGTGACGCCACTGTAGCTCTCGATGATGTTGCTGTTGTCCCAGAGGCGAATCCGGGAGTCGTGGGCTGCGGATTGTGGGCTGGGCGTCGAGCTGGCGAGGGTGGTGATGGGGCGCGACTGGAGGAGCCACAGGGTACTGTCGGCGATGGCCCACTCGATGTCTTGCGGGCTCCCGCGCTTGGCCCCAGCGTCTCTCGCCAGCTCGGCAATGCGTTTGGCGTCTGTGCTGGACAGGATGGACTCCACGACCTCGACGGCGACCTCATCCACCCCTCCACCCGGTGCCGGACGATCGGCGACGAGCTGGCGACCGGGCTCCCGGCTCACGACCTCTCCGTCCCCATCCACCCGCACGGTCTCGGCGTCCGCTCGTCCATCCACCAGCGCCGACGCCAGCCCGACGACCGCCGCGACTACAGCCACGCTCTCGTCGCCCGTCACCGGGTCGGCCCCGAACGCTACGCCCGACACATCGGCATCTACCATCGCCTGAATCACGACTGCCGGAGGCTTGGGTGGGCCCTGGAGCTGGTGCGCCTCACGGTAGGCGAAGACGTGCTCAGCAAACGCCGACCGCCACACGTCCACCACCTTCGCTGCGACCTGATCCGGCGGGACAAACAGGAACGACTCGAGCTGACCGGCGAACGCCTGCGCCGCGCCGTCCTCGTCCGGAGCTGACGACCGGACCGCCACAAACGCTGAATGCCCCAGCTCAGCCAGCGCTGCGTCCACGAGATCCGCCAGCTCGTCGGGGACCTCCAGCGCGGCCGCCTCTTGGCGTGCTAGCGCTTCTCGAGCTGGCGAGGGCACCAACGCATCAAACGCCTCGGCGGCGATGACCACGAACGGTGGGATCGCCAGCCCGTCGGCCACCAGCTCGGCCAGCGCAGCGCCCTTGCCGCCCCACGCGCTGGCGTCAGGCGCAGCAGCGCCGGGGACCAGGAGATGCCGGGTTACGACGTCAGCCACAGCGCGAGAGGTCCGATGGAGAGGTAGAGAGCCAGCGTCCAGACGCCCGCCAGCGTCTCCACGATCCGCCCCCGCCCCGGAGTGGCGTGCCGCATCGCGAGGAACGCGCTGGCGACCATGAGACTAGCCGCCGCCGCCAGCCCGGTGCCGATGATCTCTGCATCGCCGATGAACTGCAGCACCATCCACCCGCAGGCGAGCGACAGAAGAAGGATCCCCCCCCAGACGGCGAGGGCGAACCGGATGCCCCAGAGGCCGCTGTACGTCACTACACCCGGCCGCTCGTCGGATGCCGCCCAGATCTTGCGCCCGACCTCCACCACCATCCCGCCGAACAGGCTCACGCCCACCAGCCACTCGACGCCCTCGAGATACTTCGCCCCGTTTCCCAGTACGTCGCACGAGATCGCGAAGAAGTCGATGAACGGAACGATCCACGCGTGGGACAGCAGTGTGGCAACTGGTCGCTCCCGAAGCCACGCCTTGACGCCGAACTCGACCGTCATGAGCGCTCCAAAGCCCCACACCATCGCCAGCACCATCACGAGCCGAGGATCGATCCAGAACGCCAGCGCGAGCTGGACGGCCGCGACCACCAGTGCAGCGATCGTCAGCTCGCGAAGCGTCACGAGGCCGCGTGGAACCGGGCGTTCGGGCTGGTGGAGGCGGTCGGTCTCGGCGTCCTTCCACTCGTCGGCCACGCGGAGCTGGAAGAAGAATCCCAGCGCGACGAGCGCGGCCACAATCACCACCGGCCACCCCGGGCCATCGGCTCCCCGCAGTGCCGCCGACGCGCACGCCACGCCCCCCGCGAACGCGAACACGAGCGGTCCGTGGGCGGGCAGCGGGAAGCGCTCCTGGAGATAGGTCCACGCGCGGGACATGAGGACAAGCTACCCGACACGCGCCAGCTCGCCGTGGTGCATCTGTACCAGTTCGACGAGGGAAGCTCACGGTCCTACCCACTGCGGCTCTGCCTCCCCCTTGTCATCCTGAGCGAGGAGAGCGAGTCGAAGGATCTCCGGATTGTACAACGAATCCCCAGCCTCGCGCTGGCGCCGTGCTCAACAGAGATCCTTCGACGCCGCCCTCCGGGCTCTGCTCAGGATGACAAGGCTGGAGGCGTTGGCTGCCTAATCCCGGCGGAACCGCATCCGGTCGCGCGGGCGGATGCGGCCCCATAGCTCCTCTCCTACCATCACAGCACACCAACCTGATCCCGCCTCCGGCTCGCCCACGACGCCATCGACTAGCTCAAGCTGACGAAGAACGTCCTCCATGGAGCGAGCACGGACGAAGCGCGAGGACTGGTCGGCAGGCTGGACTTCGAACTGGGGCATGAGCGTCGTGGCAACGGGACCGCAAACTCTCACGCCAGCTCGAGCCGATGCAACCCGCCTGAGGGTGCGAGAGTCCGACAGCGTGCCGAACCTTCAACTCTGATGACGCCCCTCGAAACCGCCCAGAGCTACGACCAGATCGCCGACCTCTGGGTGAGCGACGACTTCGACCGCACGAATGGCATCGCCCAGCACGAGCGCGCGCTGGCGTTTCTGCCTCCCGACCACGGACGCCGAGCGCTGGACATCGGCTGCGGAAGCAGCACCCGCATTCTCGAGTTGCTTCTGAGTCACGGATTCGAGGTGGAAGGACTCGACATCTCCCCGCGCATGCTCGAGCTGGCGAGCGCGCAGCATCCCGAGGTCGTGTTCCACCATGCCGACATCTGCGAATGGACGTTCCCGTACCCCTACGATGTCATCTCTGCCTGGGACAGCCTCTGGCACCTGCCGCTGGATCAGCAAGAATCCGTCTTGCAGAAGACCCTCTCCCACCTGGCCCCGGGCGGCGTGTTCATCACCACCACCGCCGGACTGGATGTGCCGAAGGAAATCACCAACGCGGACATGGGCGTCGAGGTCTCCTACAGCACGCTCGGGCTCCCACATCTGCTTCGTCTCCTGACGGACTCAGGGTGCGTCTGTCGCCATCTCGAGTATGACCAGTACCCAGAGCTGCACGTGGTCGTCATCGCCCAGAAGAGCCTGTGAGTGGCGGAGCCTGTAAGCGGATGCGCTCGAGCTGGCGAGCGTGTGAGCACGCTTAATGAAGCGACTCTGCCACCTCGGGTGGGTTCGCGCGAAGCCACGCCGGGCAGTGCGGCAGGTCTCCGGGCTGAGGCGTGCTTTGCTCCTGCGTCAACACGATGACAAAGCCCTGTGGCCCCTGATAGCCCACGAACGGCAGGCGCCAGTCCGCGTTCAGCGCGTCCATGTCCGTTCCGATGGCCTCGTTGGTCAGGTTGGGTGCGTAGACCATCACGTGCGGCGGAAACCAGACCAGCGAATCCGTCTGCGTGTTGAAAGGGCGGTTGTAGTTCGAGAGCATGTAGGCCAGTCCGGGCGTCGGGCTGGCGAACGTGCCGTCCTCGAACCCCTCCTGCACGGCGGCCCAGGTCTCTGACATCGGGATCCCTCGGGCGAGGCGCTCCCCCACAAACTCGATCTTCGGGATGATCGTTGCTGTGCCTTCCGCGTCGAAGCACGTCGGTTTGATGTTGCGGGGGCTGTCCCGGTTAACGATGCAGGTGTAGGGGTTGGTGGCCTCGCGGTGCTGGACGTATCCCTCAGCGGTGTAGACGAACACGCCTGCGCCCTCTCGGAGGTGCGGCGGCGCAGCGCTCAACGCCAGCTCGACCTCGCAGGCTGTCGGAAGAACTTCGGGGGTCTCGGCTTGGGCTCGAGCTGGCGAGGTCAGGACAGCGAGGCTGAGGGCGATCAGAGCGCCGACAGGAAACGAGGAATGCAGGAGCCGCATGATGGCATGAGAGCGACGGGAAGAGGTCGCCAAGATGCACGCCAGCTCGGTGTAGGCGTACAGCCACTTTGCACGTCACTCTAGGACCGCTCCGGTTCTACCGGGGCACGTCGGACCCGATCTCGGCACCCGTTTCCTGGGCTGCGAATGGATCCGACCACATGGGATTGGTCGCGAGCGTGGTGTCGGTAAGCGTGTGCAGAAACGCCACCAGTGCGTCCCGCTCCTCATCGCTGAAGTTCATCCGGGCGGCTCCGCCGGGGCCACGAAGGTGGAAATCCAGACCCGGGCTGACTTGGATGCCGGTGCTGTAGTGATCGATCACCTCCTCCAGCGTCTCGAACCGACCGTCGTGCATGTAGGGCGCCGTCAGCCCGATGTTGCGTAGGGTGACAACCTTGAAGCGCCCCAGGCCCGCGCCCTCGTCGGTGATCGTCGAATCCAGTCCGTTGCTGCTTACGCGCCCCCCCATAAACAGATCGCCGACGTGGCAGTTCTGGCAGCCTCCTCTCCCGAAGAACAACCGTTGTCCCCGGTTTTCCTGGTCGGTCAGCCCTGCCAGCGGCGCTCCGGGATACCGGCCATCGGCCTCGCGGGCGGCATCGTATTTCGAGTTGGACACCACGATGGAGCGGATGAACTGCGCCAACGCGCGTGCGACACGGTCGCTCGTGACCTCCGGCGTGCCGAACGCGTCGGCGAACAGATCGGGGTAGAAGGACGTGGCAGCCAGCCGGTCCGTCAGCTCGTCGAGCGTCATGCCCATCTCGATGGGATCCTGAATGGGCTGCAGGGCCAGATCCTCAAGCGTCCGGGCTCGCTTGTCCCAGAAAAATCGGCGGCCGAGATCGTAGCGCGGGAGAACGAGCGCCATCGAGTGTCGCGCGGTCTGCTCGCCCTCGAAACCGATGCTTAGGGGCCTGGGGTCTGAGAAGCCGTGCTCCTGTTGATGGCATGTTGCGCACGACACGGTCTCGTTCCGGGAGAGCCGCACGTCGTAGAACAGCACCCGCCCCAGCGTCGCGCCTGCGTTGGTGATCGGGTTGTCAGCGGGCGTGTTGTCAAGCCTTGGGTTGATGCCGAGGTAGCTCGGCAGCGCGGTGCCCTCATAGTCGTAGGGCGTCTCAGGCAAGACCGGCGTGTCGCCCAGACGGACGGCAAAGGTCCCTCCGATGGCAGCCAAGGCGAAAACAGCGAGCGATGCAAGCCGAAGCATCTCGGATAACAGGGCAACGAAAAGAGGAACCTACGGATAGGCTGAAACAGAACCGGCGACGGGCTATTGTGTCCCTTGCGCCTCCTCGCCAGCTCGAGGCTCCAGGATGGAAGGGTGGGCGATGCGAATCCTTCAGGCATGTCCCGACCGAAGAATCGGAGCCGCGCCAGCGTGTCGTCAGCTCGAGTACGACCAGCACCTGGAGCCGCACGTGGTCCTCATCGCACAGAAACGCAACGGAGCCGAGACCTCGAGCTGGCGCCGGGGTCCGGTACGTCGGTCTGAGGCAACCTGCGCCTACCGGCGCGCACCGGAAACGCTGTCGTTGGTTGTCACTGCCGCGAACGGGTCCGACCACATCGGGTTGGTCGCGAGCGTGGTATCGGTGAGCGTATGCAGGAATGCCACTAACGCAGCCTTCTCCTCGTCGCTGAAGTTCATGCGGATCGGCCCGTTGCCATCGCTCAGGCGTCCGTCCAGGCCAGGGCCGGGCTGAATGCCGGTGCTGTAGTGATCGATCACCTCCTCCAGCGTCTCGAACCGACCGTCGTGCATGTAGGGCGCCGTCAGCCCGATGTTGCGCAGGGTCACGATTTTGAAGCGTCCCTGACCTGCGCCGACATCCGTGACCGTCGAGTCCAACCCGTTGCTGGTCGCACGTCCCCCCATGAGGAGATCGCCGCCGTGGCAGTTCTGGCAGCCTCCCTTCCCGTAGAACAGCTGGAGTCCTCGGTTCTCCTGGTCGCTCAGTCCTGCCATTGGCGCTCCAGCATATCCACCATCGGCCTCCCGTGCGGCATCGTATTTCGAGTTGGACGCCACGATGGAGCGGACGAACTGTGCCAACGCGCGTGCGACGCGGTCACTCGTGATCTCAGGCGTGCCGAACGCGTCGGCGAAGAGGTCGGGGTAGAAGGACGTGGCAGCCAGCCGAGCTGTCAGCTCGTCGAGCGTCATGCCCATCTCGATGGGATCCTGGATGGGCTCCAAGGCCAGATCCTCAAGCGTCCGAGCACGCTGGTCCCAGAAAAACTTGCGGCTGGGGTCATAGCGCGGGATGGCGAGGGCCATCGAGCTGCGCGGTGTCACGCCTCCCTCGAAGCCGATGCTCAGGGGCCGGGGGTCCGAGAACCCGTGCTCCTGGCGGTGGCACGACGCGCACGAAATGGTCTCGTTCCGGGAGAGCCGCACATCGTAGAACAGCACCCGACCGAGCGTTGCGCCCGCATTGGTGATCGGGTTGTCGGCGGGCGTGGTGTCCCACCGGAGGGTCGCGTTGGTGTTGAGGTGGCTCGGCAGCTCGAGGCCCTCGTAGTCGTAGGGCGTCTCGGGCAAGACGGGGGTGTCGCTCAGGCGGGCGGCGAAGGCACCCCCGATGGCGACCAGGGCGAACAAAGTGAGGGACGCGAGCCGGAGCATCTCGAGCTGGCGGGGAAAGGACGTGCCCAAGATGGGCGGAAACCGAACTGAAAGGAATGCCTACGCGGAGAGAACGCGTGAAGGTGCAGGCATCGCGCCTGCCTCGTCGCCAGTTCGATGTTGCTTTTTTGCTCAGGGACGTCTGAATGACATGTCGGCCCCGAGTACAGGCTACGGGGACGCGAGATTCGGGAGGCCAGACACGACCTGGAGTTGCCCAGTAGACGAAATCCGTTCCGCGATTGCGGACGAATCGGGATATACTGCGGAGTCCGTTCCGCTTTCCGGGCCAGTTCCGGGACTTCATGTGGAACGAACCCCTGAAGCACTGGTTAGGCGGACGCGACACGCTAGTGAGCTCTGGCAGGCAAGCAATACTGGTCACCGGCGGCAGTCGCGGTATTGGTGCCGCTACGGCTCGAATGGCAGCGGAGCGGGGCTATTCCGTCTGCGTCAATTTTCGACGTGACGCAAAGGCGGCAGAGGAGGTGGTAAAACTCATCACCGACGCCGGAGGGCACGCCATTGCCATCCAAGCAGATGTATCGGTTGAATCCGAAGTGATTCGCCTATTCGAGGAGTGTGACCGAGAGCTTGGTCTATTGACAGGGCTAGTCAACAACGCCGGTATCTTGGAAACACAGACACGAGTAGAGGCCATCGACGTTGCAAGGCTACGCCGCGTCTTTGCCACGAACGTCTTCGGCGCTTTCATCTGCGGCCGGGAAGCCATTCGCCGCATGTCGACGAAATTTGGCGGCCAAGGCGGCGCGATCGTAAACGTTTCATCCTGCGCCTCGCGGCTCGGATCACCAGGCGAGTATGTGGATTACGCTGCTTCGAAGGGTGCTCTAGACACATTCACGATTGGGCTGGCTCAGGAAGTAGCGGCAGAGGGCATACGCGTGAATGGAGTTCGTACTGGTTACATCTATACTGAGATGCATGCGAGCGGCGGCGAGCCGAACCGAGTGGATCGCGTGAAGGACTTTATTCCTATGAAGCGCGGCGGCCAACCGGAGGAAGTTGCAGCAGCGACACTCTGGCTGCTGTCGTCAGAAGCATCATTCGTCACCGGGAGCTTCATAGACGTTACGGGCGGGAAGTAAAGGAATTGCCAGAGGAGCAGTTCGGCATGGCTGAGACCGGAATCGTCGCCGACTATCGCCCTTGGCAGAAGCGCTCG
This sequence comes from Bacteroidota bacterium, assembly GCA_039815415.1. GTDB lineage: Bacteria > Bacteroidota > Rhodothermia > Rhodothermales > Rubricoccaceae > JBCBZH01. Next base: position 1,705 of record JBCBZH010000019.1, on the reverse strand, counting down.
TAGGCCGGATGCGGTAGAACTCGCCGCCGCGACCGACCAAGAGCAATCAGCGTTTTCAGCAGGTGTGGGCTCCGACGCCTAGATTCGCTCGGACACTCCTCGCGCTCTCAGCCCGTGGCTGGTACGCGCCCCTCTGCTATGCATCTCCCGCCAGGCTCTATATCGGGCTTACAACGAATGCACAGCTTCAGTGCGGACTTACAGATCGTCGAGGGCAACCCCTTCGTATTCGTCCCGCAAGGCGTCTTGGAAGCGTTGTTCGAGCGAGCGGGCAAGATCCGGGGGCCAATCCCGATCAGAGGCGTCGTCAATGAGATGCCTTTCCAACAGACGCTCGTGAGATTCCGGGGCGCATGGCGGCTCTACGTAAACATGACGATGCTCCCTGACTCCCCACGGCGCATCGGCGAGAGCCTCGATCTCTCCATCGCGTTCGACCCGAGCGACCGCACAATAGAGCCTCACCCCCTTCTGATAGCGGCTCTTGTGGAAGACGATACGGCCAGGCGGGTGTACGAGGACCTGCCCGCCTCCAGAAGGAAGGAGATCGTTCGGTACATCTCCCAGCTGAAGAGAGACGAGAGCGTCAAGCGCAACGTGTCCCGGGCTATCGACTTCCTGAATGGGAAAGGGCGTTTCGTCGGAAGAGACAGGCCGACCAGTCGCTGACTCCCTACCATGAGCCTTCAATACTTGAATCCCGACGGCCTGCACTCCAATCCAGCCTTCACGCAGGCCATCATCGTGCCGCCGGGCACGGCCACCGTTCACATTGGAGGGCAGAACGCGATGGATGCGTGGGGCGAGATTGTTGGTGCTGGCGACATCGCCGCGCAAGCCGAACAGGTGTTCCGCAACATCGAAACCGCTTTGACAGCAGCGGGGACAAGTTTGGAGCACGTCATCAAGTGGAACGTCCATGTCGTTGAGGGCCAGCCCCTCGAACCGGCCTTTGGCGTTATCCAACGCGTATGGGCTGGCCGGCCGAATCCGCCCTTGATCACTATGCTATACGTCTCTGGTCTTGCCAACCCGGACTTTCTGCTTGAAATCGACGCTGTAGCCGCGCTTCCTCAGAGCTAACTGCGGGGGCCACAGAACGACCGCCTGCTCCACGACACTCCGCTCCAGATTCAGATCACCAAGACTTCCGACGTGATGCCAGGAGATGACAGAGCCACTCTAAGGCAAGCGGTGCAGGCCTTTCGCGAGAGAAACGCAGAGCACCTCAGTCATACCGAAGAGTGGGTGTCCAGCGAAGCCAGAGTCTTCTTTGAGGCTCATGACGTGGCGCACGTACTGTTCGACTGCGACATCTCCTTGTTCGGAGAGGGCGCGGTAAAGATCTGGACCCTCTTTGGTACGGACCTAGGCTTCTGGGGGCATATCACAGGCTACCGTGAGGCCAGCGCTTTCGAGCTGTCGAGGCATTTCGGTGTTTCGCATGCCATCAGCAACACGATCAAGCTGCTTCCCAGCATTCCCTTGATAATTGTCAGGGCAAAGCGAATGAGAAAGCTGTGGCCGTGGATGGGCTTTGAGCGACACTTAGACACCCCCATCCTCGACATAAGAGAAGAGTACCAGATTGACGTATTGAACTACGGTCACTCTGAACGGTCGCTCCGCCACTGAACCACATCGAGCTGGCGAATGGCTAGAATGCCCCCCTGCGCCTTGAACTGGAAGGAGCGGTTGACCGCGC
>JBCBZH010000159.1:0-9832 GCA_039815415.1 Bacteroidota bacterium | reverse complement strand
TCAAGACGGCGCACCTCGACGCCAGCTCGCGCTAGCTGTTCAGCTCGCTTCCCGACCTCCTGTGACGCATACGCGCCCCCTTCTTCTGATCTGTGCCGTCGTGCTCGCGGCCTGCGGAGAGGGGGACGTGAGCACGACGGAGAGCCCGTACGTAGCCCGAGTTGGCGATGCCGTGTTTACAGAAGCGGACCTCGCCGAGGCGCTGAGTGGGCTCTCGCCAGGTGTGGACAGCATCCGGGCCCGCGAGCAAGTCGTCAATCAGTGGGTTCGCACCGAGCTGCTGGTCCAGGAGGCAAGAAGTCTGAATCTGGATGAGGAGCCCCGCGTCCAGCGACTGCTCCTGGAGAATGAACGAGCCACGCTCGAGGCCGCGACGCTCGATCGTCTGTTCGAGACCAACCCCGCCGAGCCCACAGGCGACGAGCTGGCGGCGTATTACGATGCCAACCAGGCCAACCTGGCGCTTCGCGAGCCGTATGTCCGCCTGCGCCACGTCCGTACGGGCGTCCGCAGCCGCGCCGAAGAGGCGCGCACGGCGCTTGACCGATCCGCCAGCTCGCCGGTTTCCGACTCCCTCTTCACCATCATCGCCCGCGAGTTCGGGGAGGCCCCGGAGGGTGCCATCGCGCTGGCGGCCGAATACACACCCGAGAGTCGCCTTCTGGCTCTCGACGAAGCCTTGGGCCTCCGCGTGATTGCTCTCCGCCTGGGAGGCACTGCCGTCGTCGAATCTGGCGACGTGTACCACGTCGTGCAGGTGGTGGACCGCGTGGGGACCGGCGAGATCCCGACCCTCGAGATGGTGGCCCCGGAGCTTCGCGAGCGTCTCGCCATCCAGCGCCGCCGAGACCAGGAAGCCCAGTTCATCCAGTCGCTCCGCAGCCAAGCGCAAGCACGCAACCGCCTCGACATTCGCTAAGCGGTGCGCGGCGTCGTGTGAAGACTGCATCGCGACATCCGAATGACGCGGCTCACCCGTCTCTTTCTTCATTCCACTTCGCTTTCCGCTGTTTGCATGCGCGTTCCATTTCACCTCCTCCCTGTTCTCGCTGGCCTTGCCTTGATGGGCAGCGCCACCACGGCGCAGCCCGTCACGTCGGGACAGGTCTTGGATGGCATTGCCGCCATTGTGGGAGACCAGGTGGTTCTCCTGAGCGAGGTTGAGGCGCTGTCCCAGCAAGCCGCGCAAGGCCAGCCGGTGGATGATGCGCTCTGGAGCCAGGCTCTAGACCAGCTCATCAACCAGCGCGTGCTGGTGGTCAAGGCTCGCCGGGACACTACAATGGACATCCCGGATGACTACCTCGACAGCCAGCTCGACGTACGTGTGTCTGCACTGGCCGAGCAGGTGGGTGGCGAAGCCCAGCTCGAGGCCCTGTACGGGCGGCGGATGGCAGAGATCAGGACCTCGCTGCGCGAAGATGTCCGCAACGAGCTGTACGCCCAGGAGTACCGGAGCCGCCGTCTCCAGGAAGTGTCCATCACGCCGGGAGAGGTGCGCGCATGGTTCGACCTGATCCCGGAAGCCGAGATCCCTGAGGTCCCCGAGTTGGTGCGCGTGGCTCACGTTGTGAAGATTCCCAAGCCCAACGAAGCCGCTCGCCAGCAGGCCCGAGCGTATGCCGAGGTTCTCCGCGACTCGATTGTGGCGGAGCAAGCTCCCCTTCGAGGACATCGCCAACCGGCACACACAAGACCCCGGCAACACCAACCGCGACGGCACGAGGAATGGCGGCCGGTACGACCGCTTCACGCTTCGGGACCTCGTCCCAGCCTTTAGCGCCGCCGCTGCCGCGCTTCAGCCCGATGAGATCTCCCAGGTGTTCGAGACCGAGTTCGGGTATCACGTGATGCGTCTGAATAGCCGCGAGGGGGATCGGATCTCGTTCAATCACGTCCTGATCCCGATCTCCGCCGAGGGCTCCGAGACCGGAGCTGCCTTCGAGGAGTTGACGGTCCTTCGCGACTCGCTCGTCACCCACAGTGTCCCGTTCGAGGCCATCGCGCGGCGCCACTCAGAGGATGAATTCAGCGCTTTCCGGGGGGGCTTTGTCTCGGATCCACGGACGGGCGAGCGCGACCTGCGCCTCGAGGCGCTCGGCCCAGAATGGCAGGTGAACGTGGACACGCTCGAGATCGGAGAGATCAGCCACCCTACAGAGGTCAACCTCCTGGATGGCACCGAAGCCGTTCACATCGTTCTCCTGCAGAAGCGCACCCCTGCACATCCCTTGTCGCCGGACATCGACTATGCCCTGCTGAGCGATTACGCGCTGCAGGACAAACGCCAACGGGTCTTCCTGGAGTGGATCGAGCGCCTGCGGCGAGATGTCTACATCGACATCCGGAGTGACCGTTACGCCGAACAGCCCACGAGCTGACGACGCCTCGGGGCGGTCCCTCTTCCATCTTCTCACCCACCTGCCTCCATGATCGACCCGCAAGACCCCGCCGCCGCACCTGCCCTCGCGGAGGCCTATCGCCGCCTCCGCGCAGAAGTTGGTCGCGTGATCGTCGGGCAGGAGGAGGCCATCGAAGGGTTGTCTGTGGCGCTGCTGGTTCGGGGACACGCGCTCTTGGTGGGGGTGCCCGGCCTCGCCAAGACGCTGCTGATCCGCACCCTTGCCGACGCGCTGGATCTGTCGTTTAGCCGCATCCAGTTCACCCCGGACCTGATGCCGGGTGACATCACGGGCACCGAGCTGATCGAGGAAGACCCGGAGACCGGACGCCGCAACTTCCGCTTTGCCAAGGGCCCGCTGTTCGCCCATGTGATTCTTGCCGACGAGATCAACCGGACGCCGCCGAAGACCCAGGCTGCGCTGCTCGAGGCGATGCAAGAAGGCCATGTGACGGCAGCGGGCGAGACCTTCGATCTCCCCTCGCCTTTCTTCGTGCTGGCGACGCAGAACCCCATTGAGCAGGAAGGCACCTATCCCCTTCCCGAGGCCCAACTCGACCGGTTCATGCTCAACCTGTGGCTGGACTACCCTCCCTTCGAGGACGAGGTGGCCGTGGTTCGCAACACCACCGGTGCTGCCAAAGCCGCCGTCCAGCCGATGATCTCCACCGATGACCTGGAGGCCTTCCAGCAGCTCGTCCGCAATGCCCCCGTCGCCGACTCGGTGATTGAACACGCGGTCCGGCTGGCGTCGCGCACGCGTCCGGGACGCGACGGTACCCCCGACTTCGTGACGCAGTACCTGTCGTACGGCGCCGGTCCTCGCGCGAGCCAGTACCTCATCCTCGGCGCGAAGGCGCTCGCGCTTCTCGACGGCCGCCTGACACCCATCGCCGCCGACGTGGACCGGATGGCGGTTCCCGTGCTGCGTCACCGCATTGTGACCAACTTCACGGCGGAGGCGGAGGGCGTCACCGGCCTCGACGTGATCGCCCGGCTCGTGGAACGGTAGCCGCATAGGTTGCAGCGAACACGGCCATCGCCAGCTCGAGAGACCAGCGAGTAGCACGAACGAGCGTGCTATCACACGGAATGCTCCGTAGGCTCGACCGATCTACCTCAAGATGGCGTATCTCCTCTAAGCGCCTTTGGCGTAGCGTATCGACCGCGGTTCGGCGTACCCGGAAACCGACTCCACGCTGACGTTCCGCTGAACGTAGCCCGAAACGGGCGTAGACTCCGCGCCATGCGCCCCGGTCTGCTCCTGCTCGCTCTTGCCCTGTTCGCTGCGTGTGGACGAGCTGGCGATTCGCCCCAGGAGCCCGTCGCCATCTCGCCCGATCCGCAGACGACTCCCGTTGACGCAGATCCTGAGCCCGAGCCGATCGTATTCGACACCACGGAGCCTCCGCCGCCTGTTGTGGAGATTCCGGTGCAAGCGCCACCTCCAGTCCCGGTTCCTCAGCCCCCGCCTCAGGCTCCAGAACCGGCGCCAGCTCCGGGGAGTTGCGACGTGCGCGAGACCGAGTCGTTCTGCTTCACCTACACCGGAACGGGCTGGACGGCTGAGGATGCCGAAGCCCAGTGCAGCGAGGCGCCTGCATCGAGCTATCGACAGAGTGCGTGCCCCACGGCCAACCGGATCGGGACGTGCATCTTCCGCCGTCCCTCAGACCCGACGCTAGAAGTCGTCTACACGTACTACGCACCGTACGACGTAGACATTGCCGAAGTAGCGTGCCCGGGCGAGTTCACCCGCCACTAGCGGCTCACAGCGAGACGACAACCGCCAGCCCGTCGGGGAGAGGCGTCCAGGCGATCGAGCTGGCGAGATCCACCAGCCCGTTGAGCCGCGCTCGCGTGCCGAGGTAGGCGATACCGTCGAGGATGAACAGCCCGAGTCCCTGCAGGATCACGGCGCTCCCGTGCCCACGCCACGCATCAGGGTTCGACACGCCGCGCCCGCTCACAGCGAACAAGGTGGTCCCCACTGCCACATACCCAACGTTCAGGCCGAGGTTGACGAGCAGGATATCGGCATAGGCGTTCTCCGCTGCCAGCGCATCGGCCCACACGTCAGTGGGCGCCTCGCCGCCCGTCGCCAGCCCGACGGTCGCAATGCCGAGATTGATCGCCCCCCAGGCCGCCGACTGCATCCCGAAGGCGCGACGCCCCGGATGCGTCTCCTTGTCCGCCAGGAGAAACAGCGCCGTACCAGCAGCGGCGTTGGCAGCCCCCCATGCGCCGACTCGCCACAGGTGGGCGCGCTGGTCGGCCATCAGCTCGGCCGACAGAGCTTCCACCGATGGAACCGGCTGCGCCACGGCCCACGGAACCGGGACCAAGAGAATCCCGAGAAGCACAACGCCGTAGAGGAGAACCACGCGTTGGTGCGCGTTCATCTGCTCCCCCACCTCTCGAATCATGTTCGGTCGCCTGTTCGCCCTGTTTGTCATTGTTCCTGTGCTGGACCTCGTCGTGCTGGTGTGGGCGGGAGAGCGCATCGGCTTCTGGCCGACGGTCGGCCTCATTCTACTCACGGCGCTGGTGGGATCGTGGCTGTCCAAGCGCGAAGGCCTGGCGGCATGGCAGGCCGTCCAGCGCAAGCTCGCCACCGGAGGCCTGCCCGGCCCCGAGTTGATCGACGGGCTGCTGATTCTCGTATCGGGCGCATTGCTTCTGACACCTGGATTCTTGACGGACATCGCAGGGCTCATGGGCCTGATCCCAGTCACCCGTGCACTGGCCCGCCGAGTCCTCAGCACGCGGTTCAAGCGAGCGGTGGAGTCGGGGCAGGTGCGGGTGGTTGGCGGCGCTCCGTTCGGACAGGCTCCCTTCGGCACCAGCCCGTTCGCTGGCGCGGCATTCGACGGACGACCACCCATTGAGGACGCGGAGATCGTGGACGATGGACGCCAGCCCGTGTAGCTGAGAAGGCTGTACCAAGAGCCCATGCGCATGGCACGAAGACGCGTGGCCGGCTGAACTCGGCACGGTTGCTGATGTTCGGGGCCGCATCGCACATCTCGTCCCCCTCCTCGCCCCGCGCCACTCGTCGGCGCCCGTGTTTCCGCTCGGCCTGCGGTACATGGCCGCCAGCGCCTTCCTGTTCAGCGTGATGGCGCTGTGCGTCAAGCTGGCGTCGGCCACCCTTCCCACTATGCAGATCGTATTTGCGCGATCGGCGGTGATGGTTGGGATGTCGATCTGGATGCTCAGGCGTGCCCACATCTCACCGTGGGGCCGCCGCAAGGGCCTCCTCATGGCACGGGCCCTGTCGGGGATGACAGGCCTAAGCCTCCTCTACTACGCCATCGGCCAGATCCCGCTGGGCGACGCCACGGCCATCTTCTACATGGCGCCCATCTGGACGGCACTCTCGGCAGCGTTGATCCTGCGGGAGCGCACCGCTGGGCTGGTGATTGCCGGGATGGTCGTGAGCCTGGTGGGTGTGGTGCTGACCGCCAGGCCGTCGTTCCTGTTCGGCGAGTCGGCAGGCGGCCTCCACGGGCTGGCGGTGCTGGCTGTCCTCGGCGCCTCAGTGGGATCGGGCGTGGCCTACACGCTGGTCCGCAAGCTTCGCGAGACCGATCACCCGCTCGTCATCATCTTCTATCTCTCCTGGGTGGGCATGCTGATGGCGCTCCCGTTCGCGTCCAACTGGGTCTGGCCGTCGGGCTGGACGTGGCTGTGGCTCCTCGGCGCCGGGCTGGCGACTCAGCTCGCACAGATTGCGATGACACGCGGGCTGCACCTGGAGTCTGCAGGCCGCGCCACGACGGTGGGCTACCTGCAAGTGGCGTTCGCCTTCGGGTGGGGCGTGCTGGTGTTCGGGACGGTGCCGGACACGATCAGCATCGCGGGCGCGGTGATGATCTGCGCGAGCGTGCTGCTGGTGGCGAAGCGGTAGCCGGGGCAGATCGCCAGCTCGAGCGCGTAGTCAGCTCTCGTTGCGTTTCACATGATCCAGGTCTGCGATGTCTTGGGGCCGACCTGACGCAGCTTTGTTCGCCTTGAACCCCTCCATCCCAATCACATCGACAGAGATCCCATCCACGTCCACGACCTTTCGCTGCGGGTAGCATGTTTCGAACACAACCCCTGACGGGCTGGTAATGAGATCGATTCGCAGCGGCTCTCGTCCAATCTGGACGATCACGTCGGGATGGGAGAACGTGTCCTCCGCCAGCTCGAGGCTGCTGAAGCCGAAGTCGGTGAGCGCGGCGATCACGCGCGCTGAGTTTTCGGGCGTCGGCTCAATCCACACATCGAGATCCCCCGTGTAGCGCGGGTGGCCGTGAAAGCCGAGCGCGTACCCCCCAACTACGAGGTAGCGAACATCACGCGCCGCGAACGACTCTAAGAACTCGCGGAAGTCGGGGTAGATCTCCATCGGACCAACCGTGGTGAATGTATCGAAGACGTTCGATCTGTGCCCAGCGCTCTGACGGTGGCCGGGAGAGCCAGTACTCGAGGCTGTCGGGTTCCTCCCCCATCCGGTAGACGGCGACCGCCGACCGGTCCAACCGGGGCGTGTCGGGCTGGCAATCCTCGGGCTGGCGATCAGACATCGAGGGCCTCCGCCTCGGCGGCGTGCTCCATGATGAACCGGAAGCGCGGCGAGGCGTCGCGGCCCATCAGGTCGGTGATGGTGCCCTCGGTGTCGAGCAAGGCGCCCTCGGGGACGGTGATGCGGAGGAGCCGCCTGTTGTCGGGGTCGAGGGTGGTCTCCTTGAGCGTCTGCGGCATCATTTCGCCGAGCCCCTTGAACCGCTGAATCTCGACGTTCGCGCGGGGACTCTTCTTCTTGATCTGCTTCAGGATCAGATCTCGGTCGGCGTCATCCAGAGCCCAGTGCGTCTCTTTGGCCGCGTCGATGCGGTAGAGCGGCGGTTGGGCGAGGTAGACGTAGCCCGCGTCGATGAGCGGACGCAGGTAGCGGTACAGGAACGTGAGCAGGAGTGTCGCGATGTGGTGTCCGTCGGCGTCGGCGTCCATCAGGAGGACCACCTTGTGGTAGCGGAGCTTGCCCAAGTCGAGGTCGGCGCCGAGGCCGCATCCAAGCGCGTCCACGATGTCCGACAGCTCCTTGTTCGCCATCACCTTGGCCTGCGTGGCCTGCTCGGCGTTAAGCACCTTGCCTCGAAGGGGCAGAATGGCCTGTGTCGCACGGTCGCGCCCCTGCTTGGCCGAACCACCGGCAGAGTCGCCTTCGACGATGAACAGCTCGCTCTCGGTGGGGTCGGTGCTGGCGCAGTCCGCCAGCTTGCCCGGCAGGTTGAGGCGGTGGCTGACTGCACTCTTGCGCTGGACCGTCGCCACGGCCTTTCGCGACGCCTGCCGCGCTTTCGCCGCCTGGATGATGCGCGCGACGATGGCCTCGGCGGTCGACGGGTTGGAGTTCAAGAACTGCTCGAACTCCGTGCGGAAGGCGCCCGAGACCGCCGAGCGGGCCTCCGGGTTGTTCAACTTCTCCTTCGTCTGCCCCTGGAACTGCGGATCGACGTGGTAGAGATTCACGACGGCGATCATGCCCTCGCGGATGTCGTCGGCGGTGATCTCGAGCTTGCGCTGGCTCAGGTCGTGCGTCTCGATGTAGTTGCGGATGGACTTGGTGATGCCATCCTTCAAGCCCTGCTCGTGCGTGCCGCCATCTCGAGTCGGGATGCCGTTGACGAAGCTGGTGATCGACTCGCGCGGAGCCTCGGTCCAGACGAAGCACAGCTCCGTCCGCAGCCCGTCCTCCAGCTCGAGCTGGCGAATCACGAACGGGTCCGGGTGCACGCGCCGCGTCTCAGCGCTCGTCACGAGGTGGTCGAGGTACTCGACGATGCCGCCCTCATGGTGGAACTCGACGCGCTCGCCCTTCGCCTCGTCCTTGAAGACGATCTTGAGCGATCCGTTCAGGTACGCCTTAACATCGAGGTTGGCCTTGATCGTCTCCGCGTCGATGTCTGTCGTGGAGAAGATCTCATCGTCTGGCGTGAAGGTGATGGTCGTGCCCGTGCCGCGCACATTGCGACGGACCGTTTTGAGCTTCGTGACCGGCACACCGCGAGCGTAGCGTTGCTCGTAGAGCTTGCCGTCGCGCTTGACATGAGCCACCAGCTCGCTGGAGAGCGCGTTCACCACGCTCGACCCGACACCATGGAGCCCGCCTGAGGTGACATAGCTGGACCCATCGAACTTGCCACCGGCGTGGAGCGTGGTCAGGATGACCTGCAGCGTGGGGACCTTCTTGGTGGGATGCTTGTCCACCGGGATGCCACGCCCATTGTCAGACACGGAGACCGTCTTTCCGTTCTTGTGCAGCACCACCTCGATCTGACTCGCGTAGCCGTTGGTCGCCTCATCGACGGCATTGTCGACGATCTCCCAGACGAGATGGTGGAGCCCCGCCTTGCCGGTTCCGCCGATGTACATGCCCGGCCGCTTTCGGACGGGGTCGAGGCCTTCGAGGACCTGAATGTCGGCTCCGGTGTACGTCTGAACTTCAGCCATATCTCTGCGTGGGGGAACGAGCTGATGGAATCTAATCGGAGCGCTGTGACACCCGCGCGGCACCCGTCCGCTTGTTATCCACACCCTCACCAGCTCGATGCCTGATTTCGTTCTCGACTCGCCTACGGCGATGCCCCACGCCTTCGCCAGCGCGTGGAATACCCGCGACGCCGACGCGCTCGCGAACCTCTTCGAGGCCGACGCCGAGTTCGTCAACGTGGTCGGCCTCTGGTGGCACAACCGCGAGGCCATCCGGAAGGCCCACGCCTACGGGCTGGAAGTCATCTTCCCAGACTCGACCCTCCGTGTCATCCGCACGCGAGAAAAGGCGCTCTCAGACGGTGTGGTGCTTGTCCAGGCCCTCTTCGGGCTCATCGGGCAGACGGCGCACGGCTCGGTTCGCCAGCCCGGCGAGCGTCGGAACGTGTTCTCGTTCGTCATGCGGCGTGGCGCATCGGGCTGGCGATGCGCGGCGGCGCACAACACCGACGTGGTGCCGGGCGCGGAAACCCACATCCGCGACGAAGACGGAGCGCTCCGCTCCGCCGACTACCGGACCTGACGCCGCCCGAGGGTACGAATAGGCTCTGAACCCCCACTCGCCAGCACGTTCAACTTCAGCAACCCGGTCCTCGAGCTGGCGAGGGCCTTGTCCGCAATGGCGTCGCGGCGCTCTTCTGCCGTCTGGCGGGCCAGCGTGAACCGCACCCAGACCCACAGGCCCAAGCCTCCCACGGAGAACAGCGTGACAGCGTAGAGCGGGAGGTGGTGCAAGGCGAAGTCGGGGAGCATGGCGGTCGGCGGCGAGCTAAGAGGCTGTTTGGGACGAGCCCCCTGGTGAACGCCCGCCAGGATCTTGTGGAGTTCCACCTTCACAAGACAAGCCATGCGAGCACGACGCTACGGCTCCGACCTGACGGACGCCCAATG
>JBCBZH010000178.1:0-9151 GCA_039815415.1 Bacteroidota bacterium | reverse complement strand
GTAGATGATCAACACTTGGTCTCCGCAATTGATTTCAAACCAACGATTCTCGACATCGCCAATGTCCCTCAACCCCGCCTTGCCGGTCATCAGGCCGCCCACGTGGCAGTCGGCCGCCAGCCGCGCCAGCTCGTCGGCAGTGGGCTGGGATGAGCGGTGGTCCGAGATCGCCAGCTCGCCGAAGCCGATGATGGGCTCCACGAAGGCGATGTCGCTCCGGACTGAGCCGGTGAGCGTAGTGGGAGGGAGGTGGTAGCCGCCCGTCCAGGCCCAGGCCGAGAGGCCCTCCGCGCGGAGGGCATACACCTGCCGGAGCAGTCCGCCCGTGGTTCGCGTGATGTCGTCGGTGCCGAGGAGGCCGACCACGCTCGTGACGCCCGCACGCGTGTAGGCCGTGAGCGCAGGCGAGGGCGCGGCGGTGTGCGGTCCGGCTTCGCCGCCGCCGCCCGTCACGTGGACGTGCGCGTCGATCAGCCCCGGAACGAGCTGGCGGCCCTCGAGATCTGTGGTCTCGACCTCGACGCCAGCGAGCTGAGGGGGCGTTTCGGTGATCGACAGAATCCGCCCGCCGCCGATGAGAACGGCACGGTGCCCGAGAGGCTCTGGGGCGTAAACGTCGGCGTGGAGGAGGAGCTGCAGCACAGGTAGGAAGCTACCGAGGTCTGTGCGGCATAGGGCAAGCACTCGGTCTCGTCACTCCTTACTCACCTTCTGCGGCCTGGCTCTTCACAAACGCCGTCACAGCATCCCGCTGCTGCATCGTTGGAAGCAGCACCACGTCGCCATCCCGAGCCCAGGCAAGCGCCTCGTGGGCCGATTCGAGCGGTCCGGGGAAACACGTACAGGACTCGGGCGGAATGCCTCGGCTGACCAGTTCAGCCTCGAGGATGCGGGGGATCTCACCAGACGGACGGCCACGGAGGTAGCCCGGCGCGTCGCACAGGAGGTAGCGATCGGCCTCGAATGTCGTCAGCACGTCGGCCATCGCCGCGAGGTCGGCATTGGAGCGGTCACCGGCCGTGCTGGCGAGGATGAGGCGTCGGCGGGCGGGCCAGTGCTTCGCCATTTGGATAAGTGCCCGAAGCCCGTGGGCGTTGTGCGCGTAGTCCACCACCACCGTTGCGCCGTCTACGGTGAAGCGGTTGGCGCGTCCGGGATTGTCGTCTGGGTCACCCTTAAAGGCGCGAAGGCCGGTCGCCAGCGCGTCGTCATCCAGGCCGAGGGCGTGGCCGAGAGCCGAGGCCGTCAGCGCATTGCGGACGACGTGCTCGGCGGTGCCGTCCCACGAGCCGGGGATGTCGGCGACAGGACAGATCGAGACCCACTCGCCAGCCCGCTGGTGGACAATCACGCCGTCGCGGACCGTTGCAGCTCCACAGACGGACGGCTGATCCTCGAGCTGGCGGTCGGCGTCGGCAGGGTCGAGGGCGGTCCAGACCATGCGGACGCCCCGTGCGATCAGGTCCGGGGCGAGGCGCCGCGCCTCGGCGGTGGCGGTGGGCTCATCGGCAGGGCAGACGAGCGTGCCGCCTGCCTGGAGCGCCTTCGCGACCAGAAACTTGGTCTCCGCCAGCGCGACGACATCCATCACGCCGTACTCGCCGAGGTGATCGGCGGCGACGTTGGTGACCGCGACGGTGGTGGCGACCGGGACGGGCAGGCCACGCCGGAGAAGCCCGCCGCGCGCCACCTCTAGAACGCCCATCGTGACACGTGTATCGGCCAGCGTCGCACGAGCGCCCATCGGCCCCGAGTAATCGCCCGTGTCCAGAATCTCGTCGCCGACAGCGATATAGTCAGTCGTGGAGACGCCCGCTGTCTCGCCTGCAGCCTCGGCCATCCCGGCAAGGATGCGGACCGTGGTGGACTTGCCATTGGTGCCGGTTACCAGCGCAAGGGGAATCGCGCCCAGCGAATCCCAGTTGACGGCACCGGGTTCGGGAAGCGCCTCTGGCGCCCACGACTGCCCCCGCGCACCGTAGCCGAGCGTGATGGTCTCGTCGTCCCAGATGGCGGGGACGCCCCTCGAGCTGGCGGCTTCCAGCAAGGCGACCAGCCTCGAGTCGTGCTCGTCCCCAATCTCGCGTCGGATGCGCGCCAAGGCATCCTCGCGGTCCGGCAGCGGACGCCCTAGTCTCTCGGCATCGGCGGCGGCCCAGGCGGCCTCGTTGATCTCCGTGGCGCCGTAGAGCGCGTCTACTGGCGAGGTTAGGGCCAGCGAGAGGCCGCCGGGGAAGGGCCGTGCGACCAGCTGGGTGTCGCTCCAACCGACCGCCTCCGCCAGCTCGAGAGCGTGCATCCGCCACAGGCGCTCGGCCTCGGCGTGCTCGGCCTCAGGGAGGTGAACCTCCAGTGCGGCGCCAAGGTCGTCCAGGAGGCGTCCCGCACCAGTCTGGCGTCGGCTGTCGACGGGAAGGACGGGTTCCGACCGAGGCATCTATTGCTCCCCGGTTGCGGTCAGGATGGATGGAGATGTGAGAGACGAGTCCGAGTGTTCTCCCACACACCCATCCGCCCACATGCCTCTCGGATGGATCGGCGCCCTCTCGGGCTGGCGAATCGAGTTCATCCTAGTCGGCGTCCTCGTCCTGCGGCTCAGCCATTACGAGCCGGACGCCGCGGTGATCCTTCACGATGGTCTGGCCCTCGTGGAGTCGGAACGTTTCGCCTTCGGACAGGCGCTCCGCTGCTGGGGGCTCGGGTGCGGCCCTCTTGGGAGGCGCAGCGGAAGCCTGGCCGTCGCCTGCGTGAGGAGTGAAGCGGATGATCTGCTTCCACGACCGCGTGATGTTGTCGCCGAGGACCACCAGCAGGTCGCCGGGGCGTGCCAAGTGCAGGGCGTGGTCGATGGCCTCCTGCTCATCGGGCACCACATCGATGAGGCTGGCATCGATGCCACTGGCCTGGAGAGTCTCGCGTAGCATGCCAGGGATCTGGCCGTGCTCGCGGCCTCGGAGGCGGTCGTCCTGTTTGCACACAAAGTGGTCGAAGTACGGCGCGGCGGCCTGGGCGACGGCCACCACATCTTCGTCGCGACGATCGCCTGGAGCCGCCATCACGATCAGCCGCCGACCGGTCACGTCCATCCGGTTGACCATGTCGGCTACGGCCTTGACCGCCGCCGGGTTGTGAGCATAGTCCAAGATGACCTTGAAGGGGTGCTCGTCGAACACGTTGAGGCGGCCTGGGGCCTCGTAGAAGCTGGTCGAGAACGTGCGGAGCCCGTGGCGGATCTGGTCGAGCGTGAGCGAGACATCGTCGTTCTCCGAGAGGGCGTACGTGATGCCCGCCGCGAACATGGCGTTCTGCACGTTGTGGACCGCCTTGCCCTCGAGCGTGGCTGGGATCAGGTGCGTCCAGAGAAGCGGGATGTGGCGACCCTTGTCAAAGATGGTGATCATCTCACCGGCCACGCCGCGCTCGAGCACCACAGCACGGCCGCCCTCGCGGACGTGCTCGCGCACAAGGGCGTGCTGAGCGTCCATCGTTACATAGCAGACATGGTCGGCGTCGGTATGCTCGGCCATCGCCAGCACGCGCGGGTCGTCAGCATTGAGGACCACTGTGTCGCGGGCGGCCTCAATGGGGATGCGCTTGATCTCAGCGAGCTGGTCGAGCGTGTCGATGCGTCCCAGCCCGAGGTGGTCGGCGGAGACGTTGAGGCAGGCGGCCACATCGCACGAGCGAACGCCCATTCCGGCGCGCACCAGCCCGCCGCGGGCCACCTCCAGCACGGCCGCGCTCACCATCGGGTCGCGGAGGACCGTCCGGGCGCCCATCGGCCCCGTCATGTCGCCCTTCACCGTGAGCTGGCCGTCGATGAACACGCCATCAGTGCTCGTCATGCCGGGCACGATCCCTGCCATCTGGAGCACGTGCGACACCATGCGCGTGGTGGTCGTTTTGCCGTTGGTGCCTGTGATGGCACAGATGGGCAGCCGGGCCTGCGTTCCGGGGGGGAACAGCATATCCATCACGGCGCCGGCCACATCGCGCGGCTCACCCTCACTAGGCGCCACGTGCATCCGGAAGCCCGGAGCCGCATTGACCTCCACAATCGCGCCGCCGATGTCCTTGTAGGACTCGCGGATGTCATCGGTGAGGAAGTCCACGCCGCCCACGTCCAGCCCGACGGCCATCACAGCCCGGACGGCCATCGCGCGGTTGTCCGGGTGGACCACATCGGTCAGGTCGATGGCGGTGCCGCCTGTGGACAGGTTGGCCGTCTCGCGGAGGAAGAACGTCTCGCCTTCGGGAAGAATGGTCTCACGGGTGTGGCCGGCGGCTTCCATCAGGCGCTCGGCTTGCTCATCGAACTGGAGCTTCGTCAGTGTCTTCTCGTGCCCCACGCCCCGGCGCGGGTCCGAGTTGACGATGTCCACCAGCTCGTCGATGGTGTGTTCACCGTCGCCGACCACATGACCGGGCACGCGCTTGGCGACTGCTACGAGGCGCCCGTCCACGACCAGCATCCGGTGATCGTAGCCCGAGATGTAGCTCTCCACCAGCACGCCCCGGCTGGTGCCGTGCTGCTTCGCCACGCCGAACGCCGTCTCGACCTCCTCTTGCGTGGTCAGGTGAATGGAGACGCCACGCCCGTGGTTGGCATTGAGCGGTTTGAGCACTACCGGATAGCCAATCGACTCGGCGGCCTCGACGGCACCTTCGATGGAGTAGATCAGGTGCTGGCGGGGCACCGGCAGCCCGACCGCCGAGAGCAGGTTGCGTGTGTCTTCCTTGTCGGAGGCGATCTCGACAGCGATATGCCGCGTCTCACCGGTTACCGTGGCCTGGATGCGCTTCTGAAGACGCCCGTGGCCAAACTGAACGAGGGAATACGGGTTGAGCCGAATCCACGGGATGTCACGGTCTTCCGCAGCGTCCACGATGGACTGCGTGCTCGGGCCGAACGCCTTGCGCTGGGCGGCCCGGATGAAGGCGTCGCGCTCTTCCTCCCAGTTGTAATCCGGATCGGGCTCGCCCTTGACCTGCTTCTGGATCTCCGGTGGCAGGATCTCGAGGATCAGGCGGCGCCCCAGGTCGCCCGCCGCCAGCCCGACGTCCCGGTTCATGTACTCATAGACCAAGTCGTACTCGCCTTCGCGCCGGTTGGTCATACGCGTCCGCCCGAAGGTGACGTCGTGGCCTGCGATGGACTGAATCTCGAGGGCGACGTGCTCCCAGACGTGGCCCAGCCACGTCCCCTCGTCCTCCCGCATGCGGCGGATGAAGCCGCCAGCCTCGCGGTAGGAGCAACCGTGCTCCTGCAAGCCAGGCAGGGCCTCGACCAAGCGGTCCACGAACCCGTCGAGCTTGGCCGTGGGGTAGTCCTCGAGGATGCCGAGGTCGATGGTGTGGCGGATGACCGGGAACCCAGCGTACTGGTTCGGTCCGACGTAGACGTTGGTCGTGAGGATCTCCGTGCAGCGAGTCGTTCAGGGACTCGCAAGGAACTTCACCGAACGATCTGGTGCAAGCGCGGCGGGGCAGAAAGGGAGGATGGATGCGTGAAAACGGAGACAGGGCGCCAGCTCGAGGTGAGACAGGGCGCCAGCTCGAGGTGAGGCTGTTGAGTGGGCGAGGTCACGGGGCGTTGGTCTCCACACGGCTCTCGAGCTGGCGAGTTCTCAGGCTTCCAAACACACCGCGCCCCGCCGGGCACGATGCCAGGCGGGGCGCGAGGGGCCGGGGGCGCTGCCGGGGGGCTTAGTTCTTGGACGCAGTGCGTGGACGAGCGGCGAGCAAGAGAAGCGCGAACAGGGCCGCCGGCACTGCGAGTTGAAGCGCAAGTACCATGGGTCTAGGAGGCGGCTGAGAGATAGGGACTCGTTCGTACGATATCGGCAGAGGTTGCAGTCTCAATACCAGAATGTGGTGAACGGGCAAATTCCGGGCCTGGATTGTCGCACAGACGGGTCGAGTGGACTTGGTGAACGCTCTGTGAAGGGCGTTCGGCCTTCCGATCTGGCGTCTCCAGCTGCTGGGACATGACCTCTGCTACTCCCTGACACGGAATCGCGTCTCGGAACCTGTCAGGCCTTCGAGCTGGCGCTCTTACCCCGCCACATCCAACCACACGTACACCACCACATACAGCTCCATCAACGGCACCACCAGCCCGAACGCCGTCCCCGCGATGACCTGGCCAATGGTATGGGCGCCCACCCGGACGCGCGCCCACATCAGCAGCGGCAGCAGCAGAACCAGCGGCCCGACCGTCGCCAGCGTGAGCGCGCCCTCT
Organism: Bacteroidota bacterium; assembly: GCA_039815415.1. Lineage (GTDB taxonomy): Bacteria > Bacteroidota > Rhodothermia > Rhodothermales > Rubricoccaceae > JBCBZH01. Next base: position 2,910 of record JBCBZH010000178.1, on the reverse strand, counting down.
ACGCCGTTGGGGAGATCTCGCCAGACGGTCAGCGCTGCAAATAGCAGCACGCCCACGAACGCTGCGAGCCCAGACATGTGGAGCGAGATCTTCCACCGCGTGTTGATGAGCATCAGGACAACGGTATTGATCGGGTAGATGGACGCGAACGCCAGGATCAGCGGGCGTGCAGGGCCATCTATCGTGAGGCCCAGTAGAATGGCTCCGATGGCGTACGAACCCAGCGACACCAGAAACGGCCCGACTCGCCTCTCGCGTCGGCGCACCTCAAGGCTTTCAGCGCGGCCACGTCGCACCAGCCCGAGGATGTAGAACAGTGGCACGAAGCAGAAGAACACGGCTGAGACCGTAAACGTCCACAGCACCCCAAGGCCTGGGGCTCCGAAGTGAGCATCCAGCAGCGCGAAGGCGACCGGCGGCAGCACCAACGGGTTGAGGATGTAGGAGACCGCGTTGGCGACTCGGTAGCCGCGCTGTTGGCGGTCTGTCGCCAGCTCGTCGTGCTTCGGCGAGTCACGGGGTCGATCTGGGATGGAACGGCCCACGTCAGGCACGGAATCCCTCACCCTATTCCCTCGGGAGAGGGGACGCCATAACGAGCCTCGAGCTGGCGAGGGGCAAGGTGCCGCTGGGCAGACCATAGAGGTGAAGGCAGCCGGTTGAGACCCCTCTTCCCCCATCCCCGAGCGCGGCAGCGCGCGTTATGCCCCGTCCCTTTGCGGTCGGGGTACAACGAGAGGGAGTGGTGCACACGCATGTCCGCCTAATACGCCTTCGCGTAGACCACGCGGCCCTCGGCGGGCTGGCCGGAGACCGGGTCCGTGCCGGGCTCGTCGGTGCCGTCGATCTGGCCGGGGAAGGGAATGCAGCGGATGGTGGCCTTGGTTTCCTCCTTGATCCTGGACTCCGTTTCGGCAGTGCCATCCCAGTGCATCACGGCGAAGCCGCCGCCATCCACCACCTCCTTGAACCGGTCGTAGTCGTCCACGAGGTGCGTGTTCTCCCTGCGGTGCTGGAGCGCCCGGTGGAACAGCCCGGCCTGGACCTCATGCAGGGCCGTACGGACGTGCTGAACGATCTCTCGCTGGCTGACGGTGCTCTTCTCGCCCGTGTCGCGACGCGCCAACTCGGCAGCGCCGTTCTCCACGTCGCGCGGTCCAATCGCCAGCCGGACGGGGACGCCTTCGACTTCGTACTGGGCAAACTTCCAGCCCGGACGGTACTGGTCACGGTCGTCCAGGACCACGCGGCAGCCTGCGCCTTGGAGAGCGTCGCGCATCTCCGTGGCGGCGTTCAGGACGGCTTCGTTGTCGCCGTTTTTGCGGGTGATCGGCACGATGGCGACTTGGACCGGCGCCAGCTTGGGCGGCATCACCACACCCTGGTCGTCGCCGTGGGTCATGATGAGGGCACCGATGAGGCGTGTGCTGACGCCCCAGCTTGTGGCCCAGACGTGCTCGGGCTCGTTGTCCTGGTTTTGGAAGGTGCAGTCGAAGGCCTTGGCGAAGTTCTGGCCGAGGAAGTGGCTGGTTCCGGCCTGAAGCGCTTTGCCGTCTTGCATCAGCGCCTCGATGCAATACGTGTCCACAGCGCCGGGGAAACGCTCGGCGGCGGTCTTGACGCCCTTCAACACGGGCATCGCCATCCACTCCTCGGCGAACGTGGCATAGACATCGAGCATCGTCCGGGTCTCCTCGATGGCCTCGGCCTCGGTGGCATGGGCGGTGTGGCCCTCCTGCCAGAGGAACTCGGCGGTGCGAAGGAAGAGGCGCGTGCGCATCTCCCAACGGACCACATTGGCCCACTGATTGAGCTTCACCGGAAGGTCGCGCCAGCTCTGAATCCAGCGGGAGTAGGTGTCCCAGATAATGGTCTCGGAGGTCGGGCGTACCACGAGAGGCTCCTCGAGCTGGGCATCCGGGTCCACAATCAGGTCCCCATCGTCCTCCTTCAGCCGGTAGTGGGTGACGACCGCGCACTCCTTCGCGAAGCCATCGACGTGCTCGGCTTCTTTGGCAAGGAAGCTCTTGGGAATGAAGAGCGGGAAGTAGGCATTGCGGTGGCCTGTCGCCTTGAACATGTCGTCCAGGGCACGCTGCATGTTCTCCCACAGCTCATACCCATTGGGCGGCATCACCATCGAGCCGCGGACAGGGGATGTTTCCGCCAGCTTTGCGGCGCGGATGACATCCTGATACCACTGGGCGTAGTCGTCAGCTCGAGGGGTGATGCGTTCAGCCATGGCGGGAAGCGGGGACCGGAGAACGTCCAGCAACGCGAAGCGTATGCATCGAGCTGGCGATGCCCTCGGGTCCCGATTGTGTTTTTCGGGGGGCAATCCGTTACTCTACCGATGCCGGGCGCGGCTGAACCGGCAGAGCCGGTGAATTTACCGGTGTCCTTGCAGACCTTCGCCTCCGCGCCCTCGCTCTGCGTTTCACCCCGACTGCTATGCCTGTTCGTTCCGTTGTCCGCCACCTTGCGCTGATCGCTGTGCTGGTGGCCGTCGTCTCCGGGTGCTCCTCTTCTCGAAACGCGGTCGAGCCGGAGCCGACCGTGGACGCCAGCGCCGTGGAGCCGCGCATCGGGCTGGCGGCGACCTTCGAGGTCCCGGAAAATCCGTACGCCGATAGCAGCGAGGTCACAGACGAGGCGGTTCCCTTTACGGCTGCTGCAGATGAGGGCGTCTCCCAGAGCGCCTGGACCATGGCTGCGGACACCACCGAGATCGACCCCAACGCCATCGTGGTCTCGCGCTACGACTATGGTCAGGGTGAGGTGACAACCACCGAGGCATCGTACACGGACTACGACGAGGCCATCGATGCCTACGAAGAGTACTACGGGGAGTATCCGGGCTATGCCTCCGAGACCTACAGCTACGCCGATCCGACGCTCTACCCCTCGGTC
>JBCBZH010000083.1:0-14845 GCA_039815415.1 Bacteroidota bacterium | reverse complement strand
CTGGAGATACTTGGCTTCGCTGAAGTAGGCGGAGCCCAGGGTAAACCAGATAACGGCGTCTTCTCGCTCGATAGCCTTAGCGCTTTCTAAAGATGCGATCGCATTAGCGCTGTCGCCGGTCTGCAGCTGTAGGCTACCGAGCAGCGTCAGGATAGATGCGTCACTAGGGGCGAGCTGAGCCGCTAGCTCAGCTCGTGCTAGGGCTTCGTCATACTGCTGAAACTGGGCTAGCTGGGCTGCTTCCTGGGCTAGCTGAAACCCCGTCGCCGTCAGCCGCTCCTCATCTAGGGGCAGGGTGTAGGGCAGTAGAGCCTGGGCCGGTGACGGCTGGGCGGTGAGGCCGACCCCTAGCAGAGCAAAAAGAGAAGAAACTAAGGCGGGACGAACAAGCCAAGACATGGACGGTTGGGTAAAGTACAGGAGGATTAGGGAATAGGCAGAATGTGGGCTAGGTCAGGCCATGCAAACATCCTGTCGATTGGCAGGCGGAGCCAGGACCTGACGCCTCCGACCTACTCTACGGCCACAGACGCTAGAAACCGGCACTTTAGCCAATCCTAGTCTAGGTCAGGGGAGAATTGACCGGCAATGGCGAAAGTCGTTAACTCTGGCAATACAGGCTGCTGAAGCAGCCTAAAAGCGGGTTTCAAACTCCAGCAGTACTCGGTTGACATCGTCCAGGTTGGTGGTGGTACGGATAGTAAATTCATCGGTCAGTCGGTAGCGCAGATTAAACTCGGTGGGAGTGCTGTCGGTCAAAATTTTCAGCAGAGATAGGGGTGTGTTGTCGGTGAGATCGATGCCGACTTCCGTCGCGACATCCAGGCTGGAGCCCCGATTGTCTTCGCTGGCAAAGCGGGAGGCAGAGGTAATGGGAAATAGCCTAAACTCGCTGAGATTGAGGGTGCGGCTAATAAAGTCCTGGATCTGGTTTAGCAGCGCTCCTCCAAAGAAGTTAAGCACTCCTTCTCCCGACTGCAAAGCTGAGATGTAGCTGCCGCTCAGCAGATTAATAATCTCTTGACGAGAGCGCGGTGGCGAGCTGGAGAGAGAAATGACGGTGCTGCTGCTGTCGGTGACAAACAGGCTCTGGAGCAGCTTACTGGCGGTGCCCTCATAGGTAGCCCGTACCCGAATTGTCTGTAGTCCGGTGCTGCCGCTGAACGGATCGAGGGAGGTATCGTTGACTTCTGAGGTGGCAAAGGTGCTGGCTTCAATGGCGCTGCTCCGCTGGGCCTCAGTGACGGAGGTGCGCAGGCTCAGATCTAGCAGCGGGTCGGAAATGCCCCGCTCTGGGATAAAGCGAGCCTGATTGTCTCGACCTGCTAAGCGGAATGTAGTGGTCAACAAATTGATTCGCCCCGAGCGTAGGCGGATGGTGCCTTCTGGCTCAATGGCACGGAATGGCTGTAGGGGACCAGTCAGGTTTAGATCTCCCTGGGCGACAACATCAAGAATGTTGCTCTGCTGAATTCTGACGTTGCGACCAAGGGAGATTCTTAAGTTTCGAAAGCTAGGGGCAATCAGGGGCTGGCTGTTGGCCACAGGGTTAACCGAACTGCTGCCGCTGCCGTCTGGTAGAAAGGCACGGCCGTTGGCTAGAGTGACAAATCCCCCCAGCTGAGGTCCTCCCGCTAGCAGGCTGCCCCCCACCACCAGCAGACCGTCTACCTGCCCTTTGTATAGACCGGTGAGATCGAGGGCGGCGTTGTCTAGTCTGACGGTCAGTGGCCCGGTGGGCTCAATGGGTGGCTCGCCTTCGGTCTCTGCGGTGAACAATGACCTGACAGCCACTAACGAAGAGTTGGTCCTGGCACGGCAGGCAGCAGAGGCCGCCACCCAGGCAAAGAGCCAATTTCTCGCCACGATGAGCCATGAGATCCGAACACCCATGAATGGCGTGATCGGCATGGCTGACTTGCTCGCCGACAGCCCCCTGAATGAACGCCAGGATGAGTGTGTCCGCACCATCCAGACGAGCGCGGCAGCCCTCTTGGCAATCATCAACGACGTCCTGGACCTCTCGAAGATCGAAGCGGGAGGCATCGAGATTGAAGCGACCCCGTTCGACCCCGAGGCCCTCGTCCGCAGTGCCCTCGCCGTTGTACGCCCCAAAGCCAACGCTCTGTCGCTCAGCGTCGACGTGGCGACACCCGTTCCTGAAGTCGTCCTCGGCGATGCGACGCGCGTCCGCCAGGTGCTGCTCAACCTTCTGTCGAATGCCGTCAAGTTCACGCACGACGGAGGCGTGACCGTCCGCCTGTCAGCACCCGGCTTTGCTCCTGGCCAGACCCGCCCCTGCCGTCTTCGCATCGAGGTGGTCGATACTGGCATCGGCATCACCGACGCCCAGAAGGAGCGCCTGTTCGAAGCGTTCACACAAGCAGACACCTCCACCACCCGCAAGTACGGCGGCACCGGGCTCGGCCTCAACATCTCTCGCCAGCTCGTCGAGCTGATGGGTGGAGAGATGACGGTTGAGAGTGCTCCCGGGCTGGGCTCGACGTTCGCATTCGACGTGTGTGTGGAACCGAGTCACGAGCGCATCGAGCCCACAGCAGAGCAAACCGCTCCCCCCCCACTTCAAGAGGACGCGCGCGTTCTCCTGGCTGAAGACAACGCGGTCAACCAACGCGTCGCGGTGCGCTTGCTGGAGCAGCTCGGGCTGAACATCGACACCGTAGACGACGGAGCCGAGGCTCTGGCTGCACTGCACCGCGCGTACCAGGCCGGCCATCCCTACACCCTGGTCCTGATGGACATCCAGATGCCCGTCATGGATGGGTATGAGGCCATACAGCGGCTCCGAACCGAGTTGCCACAGGACGCCCAACCCCGCGTGATCGCGCTGACTGCGAACGCGCTCGCAGGTGACCGGGAGCGCTGCATCGACGCCGGTGCAGATGAGTACCTCGCGAAGCCCATCCAGCGGGCGACATTGCGCGCTGCAGTCGCAGGCGAACCGCACGAAGAGGCCCCAGTAGCCTAGGCACGACAGGGCCTGTGCCGGGTACCTTAGCGGGCCCTGCGCTGCTGCCCATGCCCACCTCCGACCCGACTGACCGATTCACTGACCTCGACCAGCGCCGCGCCGAGAGCCTGGCTGGCGGCGGCGAAGCTCGCATCGCTCGCCAGCATGACAAGGGCAAGCTGACCGCCCGCGAGCGCCTCGACATCCTCCTGGACCCTGGCTCGTTCACCGAGATCGGCGCCTTCGTGCGGCACCAGGCGTCTGGCTTTGGGCTGGAAGACAATCGCCCCTACGGCGATGGTGTGGTGACCGGCTGGGGCACCATCGACGGGCGCACCGTCTACGTCTTTTCGCAGGACTTCACCGTCTTCGGCGGCTCCCTCGGGCTGGCGCACGCCCAGAAGATCGTCCGCGTGATGCAGCTCGCCCTCGAGAACGGTGCGCCGGTGATTGGGCTGAATGACTCTGGCGGGGCGCGCATTCAGGAAGGTGTGGCAGCCCTCGGTGGCTACGCGGACATCTTCCTGCAGAACACGCTGGCTTCAGGCGTGGTGCCACAGATCTCGGCCATTCTCGGGCCGTGCGCGGGTGGCGCCGTCTACAGCCCGGCCATCACCGACTTCGTGTTCATGGCACGTGGGACGAGCTACATGTTTGTGACCGGCCCGAACGTGGTGAAGACGGTCACCAACGAGGTGGTCACCCAGGAAGAGCTAGGCGGTGCCGACGCCCACGCGATGAAGTCGGGCGTGTGCCACGGTGCCTTCCCGAACGAAGGGGCGCTTCTGCTGGGCCTCCGCGAGCTGATGGGCTACCTGCCCTCCAACTGCGAGGACGGCGCCCCAATGGTCCCCTCCTCGGACCCGGTAGACCGTGCTGAGGAAGCGCTGAATACCATCGTCCCCGAGGACCCGAGCAAGCCGTACGACATGAAGGAGGTGATCGGCCACATCGTGGACGACCGCCAGTTCTTCGAGATCCACGCCGACTACGCAGAGAACTTGATCGTGGGGTTTGCACGCCTCGGCGACCGGTCGGTGGGTATTGTCGCGAACCAGCCTGCGGTGCTGGCGGGCGTGCTAGACCTCAACACCAGCATCAAGGGTGCCCGCTTCGTGCGCTTCTGCGATGCGTTCAATATCCCGTTGGTGGTCTTCGAGGATGTGCCCGGCTTCCTGCCCGGCACCGACCAGGAGTGGCGCGGTGTCATCCGCCACGGCGCCAAGCTGCTCTACGCCTTCTGTGAGGCGACCGTCCCCAAGCTGACGGTCATCACGCGCAAGGCGTACGGCGGCGCCTACGACGTGATGAACTCGAAGCACATCCGGGCCGACCTGAACCTCGCGTGGCCGACTGCCGAGATCGCCGTGATGGGCCCCAAAGGCGCGGTCGAGATCATCCGCAAGCGGGAGATCGCCGCTGCGGAAGATCCGGCTGCAACCGAAGCCGCCTTCACGGAGGAGTACCGCGAGGCCTTTGCCAACCCGTACGTCGCCGCCGGTCGCGGGTACATCGACGACGTGATCTACCCGAGCGAAACCCGCAAGCACCTCATCGGCGCGCTGGAGATGCTGAAGAACAAGGTGCAGTCAATCCCGAAGAAGAAGCATGGCAACCTGCCGCTGTAGGTGGTGGGCGACGAGGCCTCCACGGAGGCGGACTCGCCAGCTCGAAGGGCCCCGCTTGCAGCTGGCGACTCAGACCGAGCGTGGCCGCCGAGGGTCGGTCATGGCACGCAGGATGGCCTCGAGAGGGCCGCGCGTGAAGCGCAGCCGCCAGAGGTGAGCGAACGCCACGCCTGCGATGCAGAACACGCCCGAGGCGATGAGCGAAACGACGAGGGACTGGTCCTCCAGCCGCCCCAGCGCCTCCAGCGTGCCCATCCCGACGATCACGTGCGCCACGTAGAGCGTCAGCGCGAGCTGGCCGGTTGAAACGAATGGGCGCAGCCAGCGCGCGTCGGGCTGGCGCTCTCCCAGTTCAACCGCCAGCCCGATGACCGCACACGCCGTTCCGGCACCCGCCAGCATGTAGAGAGGCAGAGGCGGCATGGGCCCCGTTCCGAACAACGCGAGAATGTCCTGTTGGTCGCTCGGGCTGGCACCAACTGACAGCGAGCGAACGAGCCCCCAGCTCACAGCTTCAGTCGCCAGCGCGATGCCTGCGCCCCATCCAATGACACGTCGGCGGACAGATGGATCTCGCATGTCCTGGCGCCCGAGGATCATTCCCACCAACAAGAACGCAAGCCACGGAATGACCGGGTGGAATCCGTTGTAGAACAGATGCCGGACCATCCCTTCGGGCGTCCAGAATCCGCTATAGTCGAGCGTGTCCCAGTTCCACCCAGCCTCGTAGTCGAACACACTCATCAGGACCACGTAGGCGACGACAAGGCCGACGGCGTAGGCCCAGATCCGACGGGTCGGGGCCGCCAGCAGAAACGCAGCCACCGCGATGTAGACCCCGTAAAAGTGCAGGATGTCGGCAGGCCAGATAGGCGTATACAGCAGCCCCACAACGAACAGAAACAGGGCTCTCTTGAGCAACGTCCGGCGGTCTTGCGCGAGGCGCACAGCGTCCTGGGCGAGCCGTCCGTTGCGAGACAGGAGCGACAACCCGACGCCCGCCAGCACGACGAACGTCGCCGCCGCGCGGCCCTCCAGCAGCCCGACGAGCTGGCGGAGCCACTCTGGCCCATTCTGCGAGGCTCCCATCGCAATCTTGAAGTTGACGATGACCATCCCCACAACGGCGAGGGCACGAGCGATGTCGTATCCGAAGATTCGTTTCATCGAAACCGGTTGAGGGGCGAGCTGGAGATTCAGGGTGTGGACACATCCTGACGCACGGGAGCGGCCAGAAGGTATTCGCCAGCTCGCTGCGGAAGCTCCACCGAGCCTCATCTGCTGGCACTTGAGTCTCCCTAGCGCCCCACTGCAGCCTACGCCTCAGCCCACGAGCCCCTGTTTTCTGAGTAGTTTCCGTCCGTGCAGGGCATTTGGACGAGCCTCCTCTCCTCCCTAGGTTCTGTCGAGCCGTTTCTGGCTCTCCTCCGTAGTCCACAGCCTCCCGCTCCGATGCCTCGATTCGCACTCGTGGCGGCGGCTCTGTTTGTTTCCTGTCCAGTCTGGGCCCAGTCTTTAGCCACGGACGCCGCGCTCTCCCCACGTCCTGCTGCCTTCGCAGCCGACGACGTGCTCGGCTCCGTGTCCGCGGACACGCCCTTGACAGACGAGCAGATTGCCCGCCGCGTCGCCCGCCTCTACGAACGCCAAGCCCGCCTGCTCCAGGCCGACGCCGACGGCGACCAGGCGCGCTACACCACCGAGCTCGACGAGCTGGTGACGGACCTGAACCGACTCGCACAGCGGCCCGGCATCATGGACGATGCCCGCTTCCGCGAGGTCTACAGCTCCGCCCTGACCGAGTACGAGCGCTTCTATGAGCGACCGGCTCTCGACCGTGGCGACATCTACGCGTTCCGCTCCGCGGCCATGCAGGCCGTCGAGCCGTCGTTTGCCACGGGCACCCCGCTCCTTGAGCATGTGGACCTCCCCACAGTGGACACCTTCCCAACGACCATCCCGATGGATGTCAACGCGAAGGTGGAGCGCTACATCACGTTCCTGCTCAACCGCCCGAACCACGTCAACAAGCTGCGGCAGCGCTCGGACACCTACCTCCCCATGATCGAGCGGGTCCTGGCGGAGGAGGGCGTCCCGGACGAGCTGAAGTACCTCGCGATGGTCGAGAGCGCGTTGGTTCCGGCGGCACGCAGCCACGCCGGTGCGGCCGGCATGTGGCAGTTCATCCGTGCCACGGGCCGCGCCTATGGCCTCAAGGCCGAGCGCGACCTGGATGACCGCCTCGACCCGGAGAAGGCGACCCGTGCGGCAGCCCAACACCTCCGCGATCTCTACGACCGTTTCGGCGATTGGCAGCTTGCGCTAGCGGGCTACAACTGCAACCCGGCCGTGATCGCCCGCGCCAAGCGCCGGTTCGAGCGCGAGAATGACCGCCCGGCCACCTTCTGGGACATCGACCACGCGATCCCGCGCGAGACGCGCGCCTACGTCCCGATGTTCATCGCCACCGCGCTGGTGGTCTCCAACCCGGACGCCTACGGCATCGACGCGCACGAGCCAGGACCGCGCTACGTGTTCGACCGCATTCCCGTCGCCGGAGGCACGCGCCTCTCCACGGTCGCCCGCATCCTCGACACCGATGAGGCCCTGCTGAGAGCCCTCAATCCGTCGCTTCGCCGAGGCCGCGTCCCGAACGTGCGGGTGCCCCACATGCTCCGCATCCCGGTTGGCGCCTACACGGAGCATCAGGCGGAATTGGACCAACTCGCCCCCCCTGAGGCCAACTCGCGGCAGTTCGCTGCGGAGACGGTGCTCTACGGCATGAAGAGCTTCCGCCCATTGGAGCCGCTCGCGGACTCCCCCGCCCTTCTCGCTGCGGCCCAGACGGCCTCGCCAGCTCGTCCGCCGCGGCCCGCCGCGGACCGTCCGGCGGCCCGGCTTCTGGCCCAGGCCTCTGCGCTCCGCGCCACGCCACGCTCTTCCGAGCCAGAGGCCACAGCCCCTCAGGAAACAGACTCTCAAGAGGCGGTGACGGTTGAGCCCACTTCGGCTCCGATCGCTCAGGCCGAGACGCGTGCGCCCACGGCTCCGGAGCTGTCCGCCCCGGCTCCAGTGCCCGCCCCGGAGGCTGAGCAGGCAACGGCTGAAGCCACAAGCCCTGTCGCCAGCCCGATGTCTGCTTCCCTCGCGCTGGCGGAGGCGCGGGATCTCCCAGAGCCCGAAGCAGACACTCCGGCGCCCCCGGTTGCTGCCCCCCCCCCCCCGGCGCCAGAACCAGCCCTTCTCGCCGAGGAGGCTTCACCGGCTCCCCCGGAGCTGACGACCGAGCCCGTTGACGACGGCGCCTCCATCGCTGCCTTGATTGAAGATGCGCCAGCCGCGCAGCCGGCTCCCGAGCCTCTTGCAGCCGAGCCAGCACCGCCCATCCGCACGACAAGCACGGCATCTGAGCGCCGCCGAGCGCCCCAGACCGTTCACACGGTCCAGCGTGGCGAGTACCTGCTGATGATCGCTCGTCAGTATGGCGTCTCCATTGGTCAGCTCCGCGCGTGGAATGACCTCGAAGGAACCACCGTCCACCCGGGCCAGAAGCTCCGCGTAGTAGCGGCACCTGCGACCCGCCCGGCCTCCACCCAGAGGAGCACCGTCCACACGGTGCGCAGCGGAGACAACCTGACCCGCATCGCCCGGCGCTACGGCGTCACCGTCCGGCAGATCCAGTCCTGGAACAACCTGAGCAGCGACTCCATCCGCCCCGGACAGCGCCTCCGCATCGAGCGCCGCACCGTGCGCGGCTGAGGCACTGGGCTCTTCGTTTCTCGCCAGCTCGAGGGCTCTCCTCGAGCTGGCGACCTCTGAGCTACGGCCTCCAGCTCACAGCCGGATCTCCATCCCTTCGACCGCCAGCTCGGTCGCCGAGAACCGTTCGCGGGCCTGATCGCGAATGCGTTCGAGCGCGGCGTCGTCGTGGGACGGATCGTGGTGGAAAAGCACCAGCTGCCCGACCTTGGCATCGACCGCGAGTTGGGTGGCGTGCTCCCACGTGGTGTGGCCCCAGCCCTTTCGGATCTCGTACTCGGCGGGCGTGTACTGCGCGTCGCTGATGAGCACGTCGGCGCCTCGAGCCACCTCGCGGAGCCCTTCATCGGCCACCGGGTCTCCATGCTCGTAATCGGTGGCGTACACCACCGAAAGGCCCTGGTAGTCGATCCGAAAGCCGTGGGCGCCCTGCGGGTGCGAGACGGGAAATGCGCGGACTGTACAGCCGCTGACCTCGAACGTCTCGCCTACCACCGCTCGATGCGTCTCGACCGACGCCGCCAGCTCGGTGAACGGAACCGGGAAGTACGGGGCGCACATCTGGCCCTGGAGGAGATGGTCGAGCCGCACATCATCCACGGCGGCGATGAAGCGGATCTCGTTTCCGCCACCGTAGAGCGGCGCGAAGAAGGGAAGACCCTGGAGGTGATCCCAATGGAAGTGAGAAAACAGCACATCCACGGAGATCGGCTCCCCAGCTGCCTCGGCGGCGAGAGCATAGCCCAGGCTTCGGATGCCCGTCCCGGCGTCTAGGATCAGGGCATCGCCGGCATCGGTGCGGATCTCCACGCAGGACGTGTTGCCTCCAACGCTCATGCAGCGCGCCTCGGGCGTCGGCGTTGAGCCGCGCACGCCCCAGAAGCGAACCATCAGGCGAGAGGAGTCAGACATACACGCGTCGAGCTGGCGAGCAAGCTAGAGCTTTCATGAACCTGTATAGCCCTGCTTAGCCGGAAACGGCATGCTTGGCTCTCTTTCTCCCCTCTTGCCGTCATCCCGGACTTGATCCGGGATCCATGCGACGGTAGTGCGTTGCTCCATCGCCGTATGGATTGGTGAAAACCGGCCTTCGGCTCCCGCCTGCGCGGGAACGACGGCCTTTCTGGGGGTGGATGCCAAACGAGGTGAGGCCATAACCTGCTCTAGAGGTGATACCGGCGAAGGTTGACCACGGTCTCGACCGCGACGACTTTCAGGATGGCTGCCGCCGGAACGCCCAGGGCCATGCCCAACACGCCCCCGATGCGCCCGCCGATCAGGATCGCCAGCAGAACGAGAACCGGGTGCATGGATACGTTCTTGCCCGTGATCCACGGCTGGAAGACCACGTTCTCGATGGACTGGAGCACCACGAACAGAACGAACACCCAGACCGCCTGCTCAAAGCTACCTGTCGCCAGCACGGACACCGCCATGGTGAGAGCCGCCGACACCACGAAGCCGATGTAGGGAACGAAGTTCGCCAGCCCGGTCAGGAGGCCCAGCACGAGGTAGTACGGCACGCCCAGAAGCCCCAGTCCGATGGCGGTGGATGCTCCCACGAGAACTGCGATCAGCGCCTGGCCGCGGAGGTAGTCGCCGAGATGGGCGTCGGCCTTGTAGAGCACGCTCATGGCGAACTCGAAGTAGGGGTTGGGGACGAGGCTGACGAGGCGGCGGCGCACGTTGGGGCCGTCTTTCAGAAGAGCGAACAGGACGAAGGGCACAATGAAGGCGTTGCCCATCATCTCCAGCGCGTCGGGCAGGTACACGATCAGCGGCTCGCTGTCGGCCTGGATGGCCTGCTGGGCGGCGGCCACCAGCCCGAGCTGCCCCGGATCCACCGGCAGGTGTGCTGCGAGCATCGCTTCGGCCTGCTCGAGAAGGCCCAGAATCTCGCCGCTTCGCCACTTCTCCTGAAGTTCGGCGCCCTGCTCACTCAGAAGTGGCACCAGCCAGATGCCGAGCACCACCAGCACGAGGGTCAGCAGCACCAGCACGAGGGCCGAGCCCACCGTCCGGTTCATCCCCCGCCGCTCCATGCGGTCCACGATGGGGACCAGCAGGTAGGCGAGCACGGCCCCAAGCACCACCAGCCCGAACAGGTCGGGCGCGATCCACGCGAAGGCGACGATACCGAGAAGAGCGATGCCCGCCGACCAGAGGCTCAGCGGGCTGGCGGTCTGCATGGCCCGCTTGTCCCGGCGCAGGGCGTGCCGAGACCTACTCAAGGCGTCCCGCATCTGCGAGCGCCTCTCCCGTCCCCGACGCAGGCTTGCCTCCCAACCGCTCGATCTCGGCCTGCAGCGCATCCCGCTGCCGGCACAGCGCTCCCACCTCGTCGCTCACCTCCACCAGCCGAAGCCCGACCAGCCGCGTCAGGGCGATGAGAATCTTGACCCCGAGGCGCGGATTCCGGTCCAACAGGCCGAGGAGGTCGGGCTGAAACAGGCTCAGGAGGGTGCAGTCGGTCGCCGCGCGTGCGGTGGCGGTTCGGATCACTTCGTTGAGCAGCGCGATCTCGCCGAAGAAGTGGCCCTGGGTGAGCGCCACCAGCTCGCGCCCCGTCGGCTCGCTCTGGATGGAGACCTCGCCCCTGGCGATGATGTACATCCCGAGACCCGGCTCGCCCTGGACGAAGATGGACTCGCCTGCGACGTACTCTCTGCGGTGGAGCAACCGCCGCACGGCATCCAGCTCACGCGCAGACAGCTCCTCGAACAGCGGAACCGAGTTGAGCAGATCGTCCTCGGCCGACAAGCGGGCGCCGGGAATCAGGCTTTTCCAGAGGCTCTGCATTGAGGCCGTGTTGAGTGAAGGCCGAAACGGTGGACTGCAAGCCTACGCCCGGTTGCCCCTGCTGATCCACTCCCTCCCCAACCGGATTGGCGAGACCCGCATTTGGCCGTAGCCTCCCCCCTCCGCTCTTCCCTGCTCCCATGCCCTACGTTCGCTTCCTGATGCTCTCTGTCACCCTGGTGCTGGCGGCGTGCGACTCGGAGACTCCGAACACGATTACGTTCGACGGTGTGGAGGTAGAAACCCGTGGCGGTGCCGAGCTGGTGACCGACAATGGCGAGCTGGTGGTGTCAAACATCCAATCCAGCGGCACCGACGGCTTCTTCATTCCCGGAACCCCCTCGTCTGTGGATGTGCGCACCGAGCCGCTGCCTCTCACCAACGGTCAGGGCTTCGGCATCTCGGTCATCGGCCTGGATGGGGACGAGCTGGTGGGGCTCCGCAATCGCAACCGGGGCGCCAGCTCGGGGCCCTTCAACTTCGAGATCACCTTTGCCGATGCGCTGGACGTCAAGGCCGTCCGGGTGGTCTACCTGCTGGACGGGCGCGTCCAGCTCGAGATTCCCAGCCTGCCCTTTAGCAACAGCCTTGGCCGACGCGCCACCGACTCGGTGGGCGAGGGCGAGGGCGACACGGACTCGGCGCACGTCGTTCGGCGGGGCGGCAAGTACGTGGTGGTGTCGGACTCCGAGGGCGACGGCGAGCCACGTCGGGCTGGCGCGACGGGGCCCAGCCCCTGCGAGGGCTTCACCATCGTCCCGCCGGTGGAGATCTCCACGCTGACGATCTGCGCCGACCGCGTGGAGGTGGAGCCGCTGGATGTGACGTTCCCGGACGAGGTGGCTGGTGTGGCGGTGACAGGCCGGGCGCTGGGAAGCTTCCGCGTGCGCTCGCTGGCGGCGCGATAGTCGTCAGCTCGTTCTCATTGGCCCTCGACGTGATGCAGGGCAACCAGTCTGGGGTCGCCGACTCTCCCGGCTTGGACTATCCTAACGCCATGTGTCTCCCGATCTCGAGCTGGCGACGAGGCTTCTGGGGCGCCGTGCTTCTGGTGCTCGGGCTGGCGGGTCTCGGATCGCCAGCTCGTGCCCAGCCTGAGGTGACGTGGGAGAAGGTGGGGGATCTCCCGCACGATTCCTCACCACTCCCGTTGTCTGTTGGCACCGACGGCTCTCTCTTGGGTGCGTTTAACGACTTACTGCTTATTGATGGCCAGCAAGTCTTTTTCCAAGGACTCTATCGCCTTGCTCCACCTTACGACTCCACAACTGCTTGGGAGAACGTCTCCGAACCCATCAGGTCCGGTCCACAATGGACTTATGTGGTTGGCCGAGACACTCTCCTAATTAGTGAAACAACTCACACGTACCGGTCTCTCAATGGAGGGGGGCAATGGGACGAAATCGCGAACATCACATTTGCGAGGCGCATCTTGGAGATCTCGAGCGGGCCGTACAGAGGGCGTCTCATCGCGGTTCGAGAGAGCAGAATGGTCTCTTTCTCCGATGATCGAGGAGCCACCTGGCAAGAAGCACCTTCAGGGTTCGACGCGGGCGATCCCCCAACCGTTGCCGACAGTGCCGATGCCCAGCGTGTCGCTGTCGTGACCACTGGACCTCACGCCGGACGCTTGGTCGCTGTGGGGCTCTCGGGCCTCACCACATCAGACGACGGAGGCTACACGTGGCAGGCAACCAGCGAGTTTGCCTACTTCCAGCAGCGTTCCAACTGTATGGCCACGCTCCACGGTCAAGCTGCGGATGGCGGGGATCGCCTCCTGACGGTGATGAACGACATCCGCATCCCGGATGACTCGGTGCGGGTCATCATCTCGGACGACGGCGGGGAAACGTGGACGCGGATTCAGAGCTTAATGCAAGATGGGTCCCGAACCTGCGTCGAGGTGGTTGACCTGGGAGACGGTCGAGCCGTGGCAGTCATGCGGCGGGGGCCACTCTGGTGGACCGACGACGCAGGGGAGACATGGAGCCGGTGGGCGGAGTGGAACGAGCTGGTCCCGCCAGAAGAGGCGCAGATGAGCGGAGTGGGAGAAGCGAGATGGGCCTTCGTTGGCCCAGATGGCCGGCTATATGTGGGACTGTTCCAAGGAGGCGGAGATGTGTCGATCCACGACAAGCGGTCCTCGGAGCCGGTCGCGTCGTGGGCGGTGTCTTCTGAGCCACAGACCGAGAAGGAAGAAACGCGCCTGCGTGTCTCTCCCAACCCTTCTCGCCAGCGCGTCACGGTCGAGCTGGTGGACCTCACCAGCCCGTCGGCAGAGGTGGTCATTGTGGACGCGCAGGGCCGGGAGGTGGCCCGCCGCGTGCTGGCGGGCGAATCGCGCTGGCGGCTCGATGTGAGCGCGTGGGCGCCGGGCGTCTACCGTGCGCGGGCGGTGGGAAAGCACCCGCTCGCTACGGTGTCTTTCACCGTGGTGAGGTAGGCCCTCGCCAGCTCGAGCTGGCGCCCCCACCGGCTACGTCCCGTCGCTCGAGCTGGCGGCACCAGAAGGCCTTCATGTGCGTTGATGTATCCTACCACAGCGACGCCCTTTAGCGACTTCCTCTTGGGCCTAATCAAGCCATGACGACGACTCTCAAAACCGCCATCAACCGTCTGTCGCGCCTTCCGAAACGCGATCAAGAGTTTTACGCACGCCAGCTCCTGCGCGAGTTGGACGCGGACGAGCGCTGGAATGAGCTGTTCGACCATACCACAGACGAGCAGTGGGAGCAGATGGTTCAGGAGGCCAAGCAGGACGCCGCCGAGAATGGCACGCTGTCTCTAGATGATCTCAAAGCGAGCCTGTGACCTTCGACTTCACGAAGGACTACGCCAAGCGGCTGCAGAAGCTACCCGGCCATGTGCAGAAGCGGGCCATCAAGGCGCTCGATCTCCTGGAAAGCGACGAGCGCTACCCAAGCCTCCACTTCAAAGAGGTCAACGAGGCCGAGAGTGCGTGGTCAGTTCGGGTGAGCCAGGACTACCGGATGGTGGGCTACAGGCTCGATGACCATGTGACGTGGTTCTGGATCGGCAAGCACGACGACTACGACAAGCTCCTGGACCGGCTGGGATAAGAAGCGGGTAGCCGTGAGAGGATACAGAGGCCAATGCCTGGGCCGTCCTCGCCAGCTCGAGCGGGCGCCTGCTCCACCCGCTACGTCTCGTCCCTCGAGCTGGCGACTGCCGGGATGGTGATGCGGAACGTGGTCCCCGCCCCCAGCTCGCTCTCCACCTCCAGCTCGCCGCCGTGGACGCCCACGATGATGTCGTGCGTGAGGGACAGTCCAAGCCCGGTCCCCTCGCCGGTGGGCTTGGTGGTGAAGAACGGCTCGAAGATGCGGCGCTGCACCTCCTCGGAGATCCCGACCCCGTTGTCCTCCACCTCGATGATCACCCTCTCGCCGAGCGGGCGCGTGCGCACGGTGACCGTCGGCGCATAGTCAGGCTCGCCCGCGCGCATCTGGACGGCGTAGAACGCATTGGTCAGCAGGTTGATGAGCACGCGGCCCATCTCCTGCGGGACCACGTCAGCCTCTCCGGTGTCCTCGTGCAAGTCCCGCACCAGCTCGACCTGGAAATCAGCGTCGTTGGCCCGAGCGCCGTGGTAGGCGAGGTTGGCGTACTCCTCGATGAAGGCGTTGAGCCGGACGCGCGCGGTCTCGTCGGAGCCGCCCCGGCTGTG
>JBCBZH010000217.1:0-7695 GCA_039815415.1 Bacteroidota bacterium | reverse complement strand
GTCTGCTGTCAGGAGGAGCATCTGGCGCAGTTCTTGCCGCGTTGGGTCGTGACTCAGTCGACGGCAGTTGCCGGACGTCCCCCTCTTCGAGTCATTCCCGTTCAACGGGGCGCAGACTGGATGAAAGCGTTTCCAATGCGTATATACATCCTTCCGTGACACCCCACCACTGCCTGTGTCTATTTCTACTGAACCCGGATCTCATCTTCCGCCAGCTGCTCCGTTCGATTCCAGGAGCGCAAGTCTGACCTCGGAAGCGGATGTTCGGGAGATCCTTGCGCAGTACGTCGAGGCTTCTGAGCGTGCGGATATGCCGCACACCGCAGCAATCACTCAGACGCTGGCCATGGATGCCGCATCGGATGCGCCGCTGAAGCCGGCAGCAATCCGCCTCGGCCAGTTCCTGCTCTCTCGTCAGGGGAGAACCTAGGTTCCGTCAGCTCGACGTTCTCTGCGTCATGCATCACCCCGGTTGCCTCCATGGCTGCCAGGGTGTTCTGTATCTCACCTGGGCGTGGGGAACGGCTCACGCCAGCCCGCCGATGGGTAAGACGCAGCCTCGCCAACTCGGAGGCCCCGACATCGGGAAGCGCACGTCCACGTGGACGTGCCTCCACCAACGCCTGGTGTCCTTCCCAAGAAGCAGGTCAGCGGGGGCAGAGAGCGTTCAACGGTGGATCTGCGATCCACTCGCGGGCACGTTTCGCTCTTGAATTGCCCTGATGTCGGCATGCATCCGATTAAGGTCGTTGAAGTCCGACGCGCTGGCGGTTCCGGGCACAGTCGCAATCCGCTGCGTACCGCTACGAGGGTGTGCTTGGGGAGCACCGTCAGCACACGGTCGCCATCCCCAACGGCTGCGGGCGCGTTGCTCTCGGCATTGAGCCACCACAGCAAGCCGTAGCCGGGGTTCTGGAGTGTTGGTGTGATGATGGCGTCGATCCAGTCTGCAGGGACAACCTTCTCGCCGTTTGTGGCACCTTGATTCAGGGCAAGCTGGCCGATTCGTGCGAATCCGTCAGGTATTAATCGGTCGGTTCCTTCGTGTCCAAACCGAAAGCGCCTCCGCCCACCGTGGGGCAGAGGCGCCAGAGGCCTTGAGCCGGAGACGCGTGCTATGCGTCGTCGACGTGGACGAACTTGCGGCCGCCCTGGCCGGTCGAGAACCGGACGCGGCCGTTGGCCTTGGCGAACAGCGTGTCGTCCCCGCCACGGCCGACGTTGGTGCCGGGGTGGAACTTGGTGCCGCGCTGGCGAACGAGGATGGAGCCGGCCGAGACGACCGTGCCGCCGTACCGCTTCACGCCGAGCATCGAGGGGTTGGAGTCGCGGCCGTTCTTGGACGAACCGACGCCTTTCTTGTGTGCCATCGGAGGGTGGGGCTAGAGTTAGTTGACCGAGAGGCCCGTGATCGAGATCTGGGTATAGGGCTGGCGGTGGCCATTCTTGACCCGGTAGCCCTTGCGGCGCTTCTTCTTGAAGACGACGACCTTGTCGGCCTTGACATGGCCGAGAACTTCTGCGGTGACGGAGGCGCCGTCCACAGTCGGGGCGCCGATGGAGACACCGGAGTCGCCGGAGACGAGGAGGACCTGGTCGAGCGTGATGGTGTCACCAACCTCGGCCTGCATCCGGGGGACGTAGACCTTGGCGTCCTGTTGGACTTTGAACTGCTTTCCGCCGATTTCGACGATGGCGTACATATGCGTGCGAGCTTGGGACCCTGCGGCCAGCAACCGATGCTGCCAGACAAAGGGGCGCGAGGAACAGAGCCGAAGAAACTAGGGGCCTCCGGGACCGAATAATGCGAATTGAGAATTGAGAAGCTCCTCCACGTGATGGGAGGAGCGAGCTGGCGATAGATCACGGTCTGCTAGAAGCCTCGCTCTCGCAGCGTCTCCACCAGCTCGAGGAAGAACGACTTCGAGTCGTGCCCGCGTGTGCCAGGAACCTTGAGGCCAATCTGTCGGGCGTGGTCCGCCTCTACGAGGCCCAGGTCGTCGCCCCAGGACATGCTGGCTGTAGGCACGATCCCATCATTGAGGCCCGCCAGCCCGTAGAGGACGCGGTTGGGAACGACCAGGGGGGGATACATGGGCACGTCCGTGCCTTTGCCGGCCCGGCCCCGAAACGAAGCGCACCAGACGCCGTCCGGGGTTTCGTCAGCTGGAAACCGGGCAGCGACCGAAGCGGGGCGGAGTTCGGACACGCCGTTGGCGGCATTGGGGGGGGCCTCTTCGTACGCGGCCCGTCCGAGGACGTCCATAACGCCCACGGTGAAGGCTCGCAGTCGGTCGGGTTGGTCGAGCACGTAGTCGGCAAGCGCGGTGCCACGATGCGGCGTCGAGAGCGTGACGAGGCTGGCGATGCGGTCGGCCCAGCCCCGTTCGCTTGCCAGGACCCGAGCATCCAGGCCGCCGGAAGAGAATGCGATCAGGTTGAGCTTGTCGGCCCCCGTTTCTTCGATCACCAGCCCGAGGCGCCGCGCCCACGCGCTGGCGCGCGCATCGATGGTGTCATACGGGTTGACATGCGGCGCGTAGGCGGCGACGCCGTGCGCTCGGAGGGCCATCGCCTCAGCATGGAGGATGCCGCCTTGCATGGCATTCGCCATGGCTCCGAAGCCGTGGAGGAGGACCACCGGATATCGGGTGGGGCGCAGTGGGGGCTGGGGCATCGGCTCAAGCTCCACTGCCCGGCGTGCGAGTGACTGGGCACGTTTGGCGATTCGGGAGAGCATCTAGAGACCCATCGAGCTGGCGACCCACATCGCCAGCCCGGTCAGGAGCGGCACCCGCAGGTTATCGTTGAGTGGAATCGGGAGCGCCTCCACGATGGCCCCGGACCCTGCGCCGACCAGGCACGCCACCGGTCCCAGGCCCGACCCCGGCCACACCACCACCGCCAGCCCAATGCCGAATGCAGTCACGGCGTAGGCGAGACTGCCCTCCACAGACTTTGGGGAGCCAGGCCAGCGATGGCGCCCGAACCGACGCCCGATGATGGCTGCCGCTCCATCTCCCACCATGAGCATGGCGAGGGCCGCGGCAGCGATTCCTGCCGGAAACAAAGCGGCGCAGATCGCTGCCGACGTGCACATCATCGTCGCGCCGTTGAAGGTGATGGGGCCTCCGAGAGGCGGGATCTCCTCAGGGCGCATCAGCCATGCGAACCAGCGATGCAGGAAGTCCCGGATGCCGCGAGACCGGACGCGAGCGACATCCAGCGCCAGCGCGAGAGCGGCGAGCGGTGCGAGGATCGCAACAGACAGAGAAACGCCCCAGACGGTACGGCCATCCAGCAACAGGATTCCGAGAGGAATCACGAGCGCCCCGAGGTGGAGAGCTTTGCGCCCCAGTTCGGCGCGATAGGAGATGACAGGGGCGGAGTCGCTCACGGGCGGAACATACGCGGGGCCGGGCACCGTTTCCGTGTCTCATGTTCTCAATCTCCCATGCGCCTTGTCCTCATCGCCTCACTGGCTCTGCTCGCTGCCTGCCAGACCTCTTCTGACGCCGACTATCCCTCTGAGATGCGAGAGCAGCACGATGGCGACACGCCATCGGCGACAGGTGCAACCGACGGAGCCGACACCACGGGCGTTCTCACGGAGCGAGTGGTGTATGCGACCGTCGAGGGCGAGACCGTGACCGGGTATCTCGCACAACCACAACTAGTGTCCGATTCGCTTCGGCCAGCGGTGATCGTGATTCAGGAGTGGTGGGGTCTGAACGAGAACATTGAGGCCATGGCGCGGCGCCTTGCAGGGGAGGGGTACGTCGCGCTGGCGGTGGATCTCTATGGCGGAGAGGTGGCCGACACGCCAGATGGCGCGATGGCGCTCATGCAGACCGCCATGGGGCAGGAAGCTGCGCTGACGGACAACCTCAAGCAGGCCCATGCTTTCCTGACGGAGCGGGGGGCGACGCACGTAGGCACCATCGGATGGTGTTTTGGAGGCATGTGGTCCCTTCGCACGGCCCTTGCCCTCCCCGATGAGATCGACGCGTCGGTGATCTACTATGGTCGCCCCGTCACGGACGCCGACGCGCTAGCGGCGCTCTCCATGCCCGTGCTCGCGTTTTTCGGCGGTGCGGATGCGTCCATCCCCCTGGCGACCGTCGAGGCGTTCCAGAACGCGTTAACGGAAGCCGATGTTCAACATGAGGTCGAGGTGTATCCCGGAGCCGCTCATGCCTTTGCAAATCCATCCGGACAGGCCTACGATGCTGCGGCAGCAGAGGACGCATGGACGCGCACCATGGCCTTCTTCGCGTCGAATCTGAGATAACTCCATCGCCAGCTGGGCCTGCCTTGCTGGCCTAGCCACCGGGTTGTGTGGCGAGCCAAGCATCGAGTTGGCGACGGAAGGTGTGTGTCGCCTCAGTCGGGTCGAGGGCCGTGGTGATGGCCGTCATCACGGCGACGCCCCATGCTCCCGCATCCAGGCAGGGCACTACCCGTTCCGGCGTGATGCCTGCAATCGCGATCACGGGAATCGATACCGACTGGCAGGTCTCCGCCAGCCCGTCGAGGCCTTTAACAGAGGCCGGGTTGGCCTTCGAGCGGGTGGGAAACACAGGGCCGAAACCGATGTAGTCGGCGCCCTCCGCTTCCGCAGTGCGGGCTTGTTCGGCAGTGGTCGCCGTGGCCCCGATGATGCGCGTCGGGCGGGCCACGCGGGGGAGCACGTGGCGGGCGTCGGCAATCGGGAGGTCGTCCTGGCCGAGGTGGACTCCGTCAGCACCTGTCGCCAGCGCGAGAGCCACGTCGTCGTTGACGAGGCAGGGGACGCTCGCGTCTCGACATACAGCGACGGTCTCGCGGAGTGCCGCGAGGCGATCCCGCAAGGGGGCGTGTTTCTCACGGAACTGAATGGTGTCCGCGCCGCCCAGGCACGCCATCCGCGCGATGTCGGCGTGCGAGTGCTGCTGCTGAAACTGAACGTCGGTCAGGACGTGGAGGCGTCCGATCTGGGGAATAGGCATTCGTCTGGAAGGTCAAGAATTCGTCCCTTCGGGCTGGCGACACACCGGTGGCAGGTCCCAGGCGTAAGCTCACACCAGCCCGCCCTCGAAGTGTCCATGTCTGAGCCGATCCGCGCCCTCGTCGTCGATGACGAGTCCGACGTCCAGTTTCTCTTCACCCAGAAGTTCCGCCGCGAAGTCCGCAAGGGATTGCTGGAGTTCGTCTTTGCCCTCAGCGGTGAAGAGGCGCTCGAGATGCTCAAGGGAGGAGAGGCCGCCGATGTCGTCGTCGTGCTGTCGGACGTGAATATGCCCGGCATGAGTGGTCTGGACCTTCTGGCCGTAATCCAGGAGGAGTTCCCCGATCTCCAGGTGTACATGATTACCGCCTACGATGACGGCCAACTCCGGGCGACAGCGCTGGCGGGTGGAGCGCGTGGCTACCTGACCAAGCCCATCGACTTCGGGACGCTCAAGGAAGAGGTCTTCGGGCTGGAGGCGGCATAAGCGCCAGCGGCGGTTGTTGTCTTATCGCCAGCTCAACGAGCGCCGATGCGTTCAGCGAGCTGGCGAGCCGTCTCCGTCTGGAGGCATGCTCTCGCGAGACGCTTGTGACGAACGCTTCGGGGTGCCAAGGGCACCCACAAGCAGTGTGATGCCGACACCCGACGTACCAATGAGAAGCCATGGAACCCCAGCTCGGAACGGCTGCGGGAGCTGAACCCCTGCGAGAACATCCAGAAGCAGGAGCACCAGCCCGAGGGCGAACCCGACCCCCGATGCTCGGAGCACCAAGCGAAAACTGCGGAGATCGAAGGGGTCGGTGTGGGACATCGGTGACAAGGCTTTGTGTGGGCTCAATCGTACCATCGAGGCGGGCTGGCGAGCTGCGATTGATGAAAGGAATTGATCGTCCTCGCGGCTCTGTTCATACCAATGGAGTCCAGGTCTGCGCGACCGGATCAGGCAGGTTCGGTCCGATGTGGAGGTTGACGACAAGGCGATGAAGAAGACGCACGGGACGCTCCGCAAGATGGTCTCGCTCATCCACCACAAAACCGACGAGCCTCGTGCAGAGATCCGAAAGAAGATCGTCGCGGTGATGTAGACGGCTCGCTAGCGCTGCGCCCCGTCGTGGCTGTTCGCCATGGCGGAGCGCTCGTTGGTTGATGGGGCGATGCGGTACCGGCTCTGCACCAGCCCGTCGGGGTATGTGGTGGTTTCCAGGTGGGTCCAGACCATGTCGTTCGCCAGCTCGCCGAACAAAGGCCGCCCCGACCCCAGGAGCACGGGAACGCGAGTGAGGATCAGATCTTGAATGGCCCCCGCTCGAAGAAACCGCTGGATGGTGAGGCCGCCATCCACGTACACTCGCCGCGACCCGGTCGTAGCGAGCTGGCGGAGGCATAGGATGGGCGGGAGGTTCAGAATCTCGACGGATCCGCGCAGTGCATCAGGGATGTCTGGCGATCCGCTGCTGAGCACGACGACCCGCACGCCCGCATACGGCCACGTCTCGAACGTCAACACCTTCTCGAACGACGCGCGCCCCAAGACCAGCGTGTCCACCGATGCGATGAAGTCGGAGTAGCCGCAGTCGCCATCGCCGCTCCATTGCTCGAGCCAGTCAATGGCGCCGTCGTCTCGCGCGATGAACCCGTCCAGGCTGGTGGCGATGAAGACCGAGGCGTGGGGGAGGGCTGGTTCTGACATGTGACGAGCTGGTGTGTGTGCCCAATAGGATGAGCGCTTGGACTGACGGCGCTCGGTCGCAGGGGCCTAAACGAAACGCGCTGCCCTCGGAATGGGAGTGAGTGGCCTGCCGGTGTGTATATCCTCCGGGCTGTTCGCGCCGATGGACACATCGCCTCGACGCGCTTCACGGTGACTCGGTGATCCTCATTCCATGAAGCCACGTTGCTTGCTGATCATGATGGTACTGGCGTCTCTCGGGGCGCCAGCGCTGCTATGTCCGGTGCAGGCCCAGCCCGATGTGACATGGGAGCGGGTGGGGGACCGACCGCACGATTCCTCACCACTCCCGTTGTCCGTTGGCCCCGACGGCTCGCTCTGGGGTGGTTTCCACGAATCTGAGACCTTGGACGGGCAGCGAGTCGAATATTATGGACTGTATCGCCTCGACCCGCCTTACAGTTCTGAGAGCGTTTGGACCAAGATCTCATCCACGCCAAGGGGATCCGCGGAGGGCGCGTATATCGTTGGACGAGACACCATCCTGCTGAATAGCACGTCGGGGTTTTATCGCTCCATTGATGGTGGGGCGACTTGGAGTCAGAATCCGGAGTTCAATCTGTTGACACGAATCGTAGAGGTCCCACCCGGACTTCCACATTCTAGACGCTTGCTCGCAGTTCGGGAGAGCAGAATGGTCTCTTTCTCCGATGATCGGGGAGCCACATGGCAAGAAGCACCTTCAGGGTTCGACTCGGATGATCCCCCAACCGTTGCCGACAGTGCGGATGCCCAGCGTGTCGCTGTGGTGACCACTGGACCTCACGCCGGACGCTTGGTCGCCGTGGGGCTCTCGGGCCTCACGCAGCACGGCCCAGATAATCCGTGCTGCGAAGTGGTGAACCTTACCGAACCGCTGCCTGAAGACCACGAAGCTGATTGCAAGACGACGAGGAAATGGACTGCCGGGATCGAACCGGTGCGCGACGAGCCTGATTATTATCGCGGCCCCTGAGGCCTACCAGCTGTAGAGGCG
>JBCBZH010000352.1:0-3547 GCA_039815415.1 Bacteroidota bacterium | reverse complement strand
CCTCGAGCTGGCGAGTCCGTCTATCGCCAGCTCGAGGTATGGCCCCTCAGCTCGAGCTGGCGAACCTCCGTCTAGTAGGCGACCTCGTCTTCCAGCGTGGACGGCTCTGTGCTAGCGGGCACGGGCTGCTCGGTCTGAGCCATGTCGTCGCGGTCCATGCGGACGCGCGGGTTGGTGGCATAGAGCGCCTCGGTGGCCGCCACCAGGTCACGGAAGGCCTTCGTGCGCCAGATCGAGCGGTGGATGCGCGCGATCTTGGCCTGCGTCTGGCGGTAGCGGGAGTCAGGCTGCTGGCTCGCGAGGTCCTGAAGGGCATCGTGGATGCGCTCCATGCGGCCCTGGTTGGCCCGGGTGAACCCGAACCGTCCGACATCCTCGACCAGCTTGGCGTACTCCCGGTCGGTGCGCGTGATTTCGGAGTCGTCGAGCAGGAAGATGTCTTCGTCGAACGCCGTGACGCTGCCGATCACGTCCAGCCCAACGCGCCGAAGCACCGTCGTGGCGCCCGCAGGAAGGAAAAAGCGGACCGGCTCATTGTCAGCCGACGCCGTGAAGCGGACGTCGCCCGCAGCCGGGACCTCTCCGGTCGGGGAGACGGGCAGATCCATGTGCGGGTTCAAGGCTCGGAACCGCTCATACAGCGGCCGGCCGCGGAGATCAGCGCCCCACGTCAGGCGCCGGTCCTTGCCTTCGAGCGCGGTGAGAATCCGGCTCAGGGTCGTGGAGGTGCCCGGACGGACCTGCACCCGTTCCACGCGCCGCGTGGTGCCCGGGTCGATGGCCTCGCGCTCGGTCGCACGAAGCGAACCGTACGCCTTCAAGAGGTACACGCGCGACTGGGGGCCGAAGGTGGACACCGCATCCACGCGCTCGAACCCGTCCGTAACGCCCCACATGTAGGCATCCGACACGTGCTTGCCTCGGGCTTGCACCAACTCAGGATGCGCCCGCAGGTACTGGCCGTAGAGCTTGAAGATGTTGCCCGGGCCCGTGTGGTACGCCGAAATGCCCGGCAGCTCGTGCCCAACGGCGTTCGCGTACGCCCGAACGAGCATCATGGCGGGTTCCATGGACAGCAGGGGGTGGTGCTCCTCGCGCACCCGAATGGTCGCGCCCGAGGCGGCCCGCAACGAGTACTGCTCCACGTTGAACATCCGCAGGATGTCCGGCATCATCTGGTAGCGGCTCCGAGCACCCGCCGACGATACCAGCTTGTCCTGGTTGAACGTCTCGACGGTCCCGATCTCGGTCGCCAGCACGCTGAGGCCGAGGCGACGGGCGAGCTGTGTCTCGTACTCGATGTAGGGCGTGTCGCGCTCGCGGGCCTCCGCTGTCTGGTCCTTGTAGCCCCATCGGATGACGATGGAGGACTTCGGGATTCCATAGGCTTCCCATTTCTCGCGCAGACTGCGGGTGAGCACCCGACGATGGCGGTTCACTCCGTCCCACGCGGCCTGACCGCGACCATTAAACGAATCGCGAACCTCATTCAGGGTTGCCACCTCAAGGGTCTCGCCCGTCCGCTCGTCGATCACGCGGACCGTGAAGTTGTCATCCACCCCGTAGGCATTCTTGTACATGTCCAGCCGCCACAGGAAGTCGTTCGCGACGGGATCCACCGCGCCGCCAGGTACATCGCTGCCCGCAAACGCCCCCGCGAAGTACTCGCCGTGGAGACGGTCGGGGTGGATGTCGAGGCTCCGGAAGCTGAACGCGTCGCCGGGCTCCGCAGGCGGGAGCGCCGCCATGCGCTCCGGTGGTGCCTCTCGCATCGGCTCGGTGTTCGACTGCCCATCGGCGTTGGTGGCCAGAACACCGACCAACACGAGGCCTCCGATCAGGCCAAACACCAGCATCGACAGCCGCGCACTCAGATGAGGCCCGGACGGCGGCGGCGGGTCCGACTCGAGCTGGCGCTGAGAGTCCTCAGGAGCCAGGTCGGGGAGAGGGCGAAAGGCCGGATGGTCGGAAGACGAGGGCATATGCAGGGGGTACCGAAACAGGTCCAACGAGTGACGACCCGACAGGGTCCATTCGTCTTCACATTCAGCTCAAGAATCGAGCCGAGATCAAACGTCGCGAGCGGCGGTCGAACGTCGTACAAGATCGACGAAAAGCGCGTCCAGCGGTGGGGTCATTCCTTCGGGATGGAACTGGACCCCAATAAACGTCCCATCCGCGGATTCGATGGCTTCAATGGTGCCGTCGAGCGCCCGCGCTGAGACCACCAACCCGTCGCCTGGTTCGGCCACGGCCTGCACATGCCGCGTGTTGACCTCCAGGGTCTCCGCCCCGACGAGCTGGCGGAAATGCGTTCCGTCTACCAGTTCGATGGGATGCACGGTGCCACCGCGCCCTCTGCTATGCGTCTCAGTGCCCTGGTCGCGCTCCACGTCCGCGTAGATGGTGCCGCCACCGAGCGCGCTGGCGAGTTGCATCCCGTAGCAGATGCCCAGCACCGGCCGCCTTGCCTCGAGGAAGGCACCCAGCACACGCCGGTCCGAGCGAACCCGGTCCGTTTCAGTCTCGGAGATGTCGTCGGGCAGCTCGCCGATCAGTCCATCCAAGACCGCCGGGCCGCCCGAGACCACCAGCCCGTCAAGCTGTGAGACGAACTCCTGGGTGGCGTCGTCGCCATCCAGCATCGGGACGAGGACGGGGAGGCCGCCAGCTCGTTCGACGGCGCGGACATAGCGCAGGTCGAGGCGCTGCTCGAGCACGCCAGAGTCTGTGCGGTTGAGAGACGTCGTGATGCCGATGAGTGGACGCACAGGGTTACCAGATATCGCGAAGCGAGAGGCGCCCGGCTACGGGCTGAGGCGCCGCCCCGATCCCGAGGAGGAGGTGCCCGTCGCCACGAAAGACGGACGTGGTATAGGGCTCGAACGCGCCCTCGTCGAGCATCGCATGAAGCGCCGTCTTGATGGTCCAGCCGTCCAGACTCCGGTCTGTTGTGGAGGTGCCGTGGATGAGACGGACCGTGGAGCGGCCTCGGCGTGCGGCTTCTCTCACCACCGCTTCGGCAAGGTCTTCAGCATCCATGACGCGCACCCCGTGCAGATCGAGCACGATCGTCGAGCCGTCGTCGTCGAGGGATGGGCGTGCGATGGGACCTGTGGACTGCGCGCAGCCGCTACGACGCGTCCAGGGGGGCCGGGCGGATGGGGCGGCGGGCGGTGCTCCCCGCCTGGCTCGCAGCGAAGGCAATGTCGTGCAACACCGACATGTCATCCCGGTCGATGCCGAGAATGTCCCGTGCCTCGTGCAGACTGACGTGCTCGGCGGGTTCGATCAGCCCATCGGCCAGAACCACGTCCAGGAGGTTCAGGAAGAGCGCGCGTCGCAGCTCGGTGTCCGAATCCTTGAACTCGAGCAGGCAGCGCTCCAGCGGGGGCGGGTTGATCGCCAGCGTCAGGATCTGCTTGCGCGCATCGGAGGAGAGTTCCGCCAGATCGAGGGACTCGAAGATGCGGTCGTCTTCCGTCACGTCCATGTCACGGTCCGCAGCGGACATGGCGAAGAGGGCGCCGATGAACGACAGCCGTTG
>JBCBZH010000268.1:0-5944 GCA_039815415.1 Bacteroidota bacterium | reverse complement strand
TCCCGCTCGAGAATTTCTCGCCCCAGCAGATCTTTGAACGGGGTGAGTTCGAGCTCGAAGAGGGCGATCCGACCGACGCCGCCTTTTATTTCGGCGAGATCGAGCGGCTCTATCCCTATTCCGACTGGGCGCGCCGCGCGTTGATCATGCAGGCCTTTTCCTACCATCAGGACAAGGACTATCCCAACAGCCGCTCCGCCGCGCAGCGCTTCATCGATTTTTACCCTGCCACCGTCAGCGTGCCGACGATCAGCACCACCGATGCGGCAAACTGAAACACCACCAGCCCGCGTCGGAGCGCCATCCCGCCTTTTCTTCCACCGCGTAGCACGCTGGCCGGGTTGAAGCGCGCGAGCACGACCGCCGGATAGAGCCCCGCGCACAGGCCAACGACCACAGCGATGCCCAGGAATGCCCCCCATACCCACCCTGGAAGGGCTCCGATGGACAGGTCTTTCTCGAACAGTGCCCCGAACGTCCCGGACAACACCAGAACGAAGATCAGAGCCATTCCTAATGCAACCAAGGCCATCACTATCGACTCACTCAGGAACTGCGACATGAGGCGCCCACGCGTCGCACCCATCGTCTTCCGCACCCCGATTTCCTCAGCTCGCCGGGAGGCACGAGCCGTCGCGAGGTTGGTGAAGTTGATGCCCGCCAGCGCGAGCAGCAGCATCGCAATGATGGCAAACGTGCGGACGGTCTCGATGCGCCCCCCCACCAGCACGCCATTCTCGTAATCGCTGCGGAGATAGCGTTCGGAGAAGCGCTGCACGAAAGCCGTTGAGTACTCGATGTTGCCTCGCTCCACGAGGACATCGCTCATCTTCTGGTTAAGCGCGTCGATATCCGCGTCCTCGCGCAGCGTCACGAAGAGCGACATGGCGTTGTTCTCCCAGCTCGTCACCCACTCGTTGCGTGCGTAGAACTCCGCCGCAGGCATGATCCACTCGAACTCAAGCGACGAAGTGGTTGGCAGGTCTTCTGCGATGCCCGTGACGCGAACTGTGGCGTCGTTGAACCGAAGGGTCTGTCCCATCACAGACATGGGCGTCGAGCTGGCGCCGAACAGCTTGAGCATCAGGCCCTCGGTTAGCACAATGCCGTCCGGAGCATCGAGGACGCTGGCAGGGTCTCCTGCCAGCAGCGGGAAGCTCAGCATCTCGAAGAAGGGTTCGTCAGCCCAGTAGCCTTCGGACCAGAGCTTCTGATCCCCTGCGGCCAGCACCTGCTCCCCCTCGAAGCGCAGCATCGCGGCGTTCTCGACCTCCGGGTACTCCGTGCGCATCACCTCGGCAAGCGGCTGCGGCGCCACCGGCCACGTCTGGATCGTTACGCCCTGATCGAAAGACGCGTTGCGGAGCACCGAGTACAGGTCGTCCGAGTGCATCTGGTCCGTCCGAAGCTCGTCCTGCACGGCCAGAAGAATCAGGAAGGCCGCGGCAAACCCCACCGTCAGCCCGACGAGGTTGAGCGCCGTGTAGCTGGGCTGGCGGCGGAAGGATCGGACGGCGGTGAGGAGGTGACTCTTGAGCATGAGGATCCGTACGCGGGAGACATCCTTCGAGCTGGCGAAGACCCTGCCGAGTGTTAAAAACCTCGCCCAGGACTCATCGTGGCATATGGCGTGTGCGCTGGCGCACACCCGGCGCGCGCTCGCGCACAGGTCGCGCTGGCGGATGGCGCTCAGTCCGAGCGGAGGGCACGGATCGGGTCCGAGGTGGCCGACCGGATTGCATGGAGACCCACCGTGCTCACGGCGATCAGTCCGCCGAGGCCAATCGCCAGCGCGAACAGGTCCGGGCCGAGCGAGACGCGCTCCGCGAAGCCATCCAGCCATCGGTCCAGGATCAGATAGGCCAACGGAACCGCCAGGGCCGCCGCGAGCCCGACCGGGCGCATGAACTCGGACACGAGCAGGCGGACCAGACCCGGCGTGGAGGCGCCGAGGACCTTTCGCACACCCACTTCCTTGCGCCGCCGTTCGGCAGAATGCGCCGCCAGCCCGAGGAGCCCTAAACACGCGATCCCGACCGCGAGAATGGTGAATCCCATCGTGAGCACGCCCAGACGTGCCTCCGCGCGATACAAAGCGTCGAACTGGTCATCGAGGAAGGCAAACTCGAAGGGGCGGTCCGGGTTGAACTCCGCCCATGCGTCTCCCATGGCGGTTAGCGCGGCCTGAGGGTTTCCAGGCGCCAGCCGCGCCGAGATCACATCGTTGTAGTACGTGCCCGGCAAGAGGTGCAACAGCGTAGGCTCAGGAGCCTCCCGGAGGGCGTGGTACTGAAAGTCCCGAATGACCCCGATGACATCGCCCGTCTTGATCTGGTCTCCCCCGAGGTGATACCGAAGCGAGAGCTGCTCACCCACCGGCGTCTCCCACCCTAGCGTCCGCGCCGCGGCCTCGTTGAGTACGAATGCGCCGTCCAGGTCTCCAGGGTAGTCCCGGTCGAAGTCGCGCCCGGCCACCAGCTCGAGTCCAAGCGTCTCGGCATAGTCGTACCCGACGGTGAGTACCTGCATCCGCAGGCTGTCCACCGACGCGTCTCGGGCAAAGACCTCAAACGTGTGCGTGCCCTCCTCCATCCCTGGCACGCCTGAGGACGCGGACACGGCCTGGACTCCAGGCAGACCCGACCAGGCCGTCTCGAGAGCTTCGTGATTGAACTGATCGTCCCGGTCGCGGAGCCGCACGGTGACCACATGCTCTTTGTCGAACCCGAGCCGGTCCTCGCGGAGCAGATCGAGCTGGCGATAGACCGCTAGTGATCCCACAATGAGGGCCATCGAGAGCGCGAACTGGACCGTTGTGAGACCCTTGCGGAGCAGCACGTCCACAGGTCGACCGGCAGACACGGTCCCTCGAAGCGACCGGACCGGCTGGAAGCCGGAGAGAATGAGGGCCGGATAACTCCCTGCGATGAGGCCTGTCCCGATCACCAGCGCGATCAGCACTCCCAGTTCGGAGCCTCCAAAGGCAAATCCGAGGTCCTTGCCTGCCACGGCGTTGAACGAGGGCAACACCAGCGCGACGAGGCCGAGCGCGAGGACGGCGGCCAGCGCGGCAATCGCAACCGACTCGGCGAGGAACTGCACAATGAGCTGGCGACGTGCAGCTCCGATGGCCTTCCGCATCCCGACCTCGCGCGATCTGCGCACCGCGCGGGCGGTCGCGAGGTTCATGAAGTTGACGCACGCGATGGCAAGCACGCCGAAGGCGATCAGCGTGAACAGGGTGACATAGGCCGCGTTGCTGTTGGGAACCATCTCTGCTTCGCGCTGCGAATGCAGGTGGATGTCCCGCACGCGCTGCACCGTGAACGCAGGCGGAGCATCGCTGTAGCGATAGTCGGTAGGCACGCCGGCGATCAGATCCGCCAGCTCGGTCTGGAGCGCCTCGGGGTTCGCCCCAGGCACGAGGCGGGCATAGGTGTAGACCCGCGGATACCACCAGTTCTCGAACTGAGGGTCCATCGACTCGAGCGATGACATGGACGCCAGCACGTCAACGGCCAGGTGGCTGTTGGCCGGAACGTCTTCCATGATCCCCGTGACCTCGAAGTCGAACACCCCTTCTTCGTTTCGGATCGACAGGGTCTGGCCAATGGGCGGTGCATCTCCGAAGTGCCGCTCGGCCACGGACGCGGTCAGCACCACGGACATCGGAGCCTGGAGCGCCGTCTCGGCATCCCCGACCTCGAACGCGAACGGAAACACCTCGAAGAACGCAGAGTCGGCGTAGGCGAACCCACTCTCCATGAACGCCTGATCGGGCGTCGAGCTGACGAGGGACTCGGACAGGAGCAGCCGGGTGACGTGCTCGATGTCTGTGCGAGCCTCAGCCAGAATCGGCGCGATGGGCACTGGCGTCGTGGCGAGATGCGAGACGCCGGTCTCGGAAGCATAGTCCTCCGAGATGCGGACGATGCGGTCGGCCTCCTCGAAAAACCGGTCGTAGCTGGTCTCGTCGCGGACGTAGAGGAGGATCAACACACAGCAGGCC
Source organism: Bacteroidota bacterium (assembly GCA_039815415.1). Classification (GTDB taxonomy): domain Bacteria; phylum Bacteroidota; class Rhodothermia; order Rhodothermales; family Rubricoccaceae; genus JBCBZH01. The sequence continues at coordinate 1,935 of JBCBZH010000268.1, read as the reverse complement.
AGCCCGACGGCCAGCCCTGCGATGTTGAGACCCGTGTAGAACTTCTCTCGCCGGACCCCACGGAGAGCGGTGCGGAGATAATGACGCAGCATTGGTTGCCTCAAGCTGGTGAGTGGGACCGTCGGACCAGACGCGACAGCTACTGCCGAACTTCCATGCGCGTCTTCATCTGCCTCGTTGCCTCCTGGAGTGCGTCAAGCATGGCTTCCGTCTCTGGCGCGGTTTTCCACGCTGTCCACTCCTCTACACTGTCGAAGGCAAATCGCGCATCCAGGGCTCCGTGTCCACCGCTATCAGAGACTTCAAGGCGGCGAAGGTCCCTGTTCTCCACGAGCTGATTCACCAGCTCGTCGTCCATTTCACTGAGGTTGTACTCCGCAGTAACCTCGAACAGAACGGACCGTTGTGCCTCGAACTCGAAGACATTGACGAGTTCGGACGAAAGGCGCGGCATCCGTGCGAGAGCCTGCCCCCGAGAGTCACGCGCAATGGAAAAGGCCGCCTCCTGGGATCCGCGGCTGCGATGAGCTCGCGGGAAGGCATCGTCAGATACGCGGGCGTACGTGGGCCGCATGGTCTCCGCGACTTCGGAGGGTATATCGCCGGGCTTGAGCGTCGTCATCGCCCAGCCGTTGCCTTCCATCCGGCGGAGCATGACAGCCTTTCCCTCTCCAACCGGCACATCATCGGGAGCTTGGAGAACGAAGCCTTCGGAGCCGTAGGTAACGACGACGACCGAATCAGCCTGGGCGGTGGCGCCGGTCGCCAGCGCGACGGTGAGGAGGACCGAAAGAACGAGCTGGCGAAGACGCGAGAACATGGGTGCGGGAGTCATGTGAGGATCGAAATGGCGAGTGGAGTCACGCGGCGGACTCGGGCTCTGGAGTGGCGCCCTTCGCGCCGGGGTCGGGGAGGTGGTACTCATGCGCCAGCGCGTGCTCGCTCACCACGCGGCCGTCGAACAGGTTGACGATGCGCTGGGCGTACTCGGCGTCAGCGGCGGAGTGGGTCACCATCACGATGGTGGTCCCGGCGGCGTTCAGCTCGGCGAGCAGGTCCATCACCGCCTGGCCGTTCTTGGAGTCCAGGTTGCCTGTCGGCTCGTCGGCCAGGAGAAGCTGTGGACCGGCGACGACGGCGCGGGCAACCGCCACGCGCTGCTGCTGACCACCCGAGAGCTGCTGCGGGAAGTGGTCGCGACGATGCGCCATGCCCACGCGGTCGAGCGCCGCCTCGGTGCGCGCCTTGCGCTCCTCCTTCGAGGCCTTCAGGTAGAGCAGCGGCAGCTCCACGTTCTCGTAGACCGTCAGGTCGTCAATCAGGTTGAAGCTCTGGAACACAAACCCGATGGTGCCCCGGCGCATCTCGGCGCGCTTGCGCTCGGCCAGCCCGGCGGCCTCCTGGCCCGCGAGCTTGTATGACCCCGTGGTGGGCTGGTCCAACAACCCGAGCAGGTTCAGCAACGTAGACTTGCCGCAGCCGGACGGTCCCATGATGGCGACGAACTCGCCGCTTCCGATGGAGATCGAGACGCCATTGAGGGCCGTCGTCTCCACCTCGTCGGTGGCGTAGACCTTGCGGAGGTCGTGGGTGTGAATGGTGGGCTGGCTCATGAGGCTAGGTGCAGAGTGTGAAGCGGCCGAGCTGGCGAAGACCAGCGCCGGGTCAGAGGGAATCGCTATTCGAGGATCAGGACGTCGGCGTCACCGAAGGCGGCGTAGGACGAGGTGATGACACGGTCGCCATCCGCCAGCCCGCCGGTGACTTCGAAGTGCTGCGGGTTCTGGCGCCCAAGCTGGACGTCGCGCTTGTGGGCCGTGGAGCCATCGGAGTGGTTCTAGCACAAAGAGAGACTACAACAAGGAGAAGCTAGTGAGGTCGAAGGAAAGTGGCGTCGTCGTCGAGAGCGCCACTCTCACTGTGTGAGGAAGAGTG
>JBCBZH010000357.1:0-3421 GCA_039815415.1 Bacteroidota bacterium | reverse complement strand
CGGGCACCATCGTCACCATCGAGATCTGAGCCTGTCGCCAGCGCGAGGGCACGCCTCCCTCGAGCTGGCGAATAAGGGGGCGTGATCCCACGGCGTCACCGGTGTGGTATGCACGCGTACCTCACTCCGAACACGCCATGTACCGCATTCTCGCGTTTAGCTCCCTCTTCCTGTTCGCCGCGGCGGCCACCGCCCAGCCCGACCGCACCCGCACATCCGCTGGGGACCGCAGCGGGGCCACGATGGTCATCGAGTACCAGGATGGCACCGACCTCTTCCGCCCCGCCGAGCTCACCCTCACACGCGAGGATGATCAACCACTTCGTCCCCGAGCCATCGAACAGATCGGCATCCTGTCCAAGGACATGAGCTGGATCCTCCTCGAGAGCTTCCTCAGCTCTGGATACGGCATCCAGGCGCAGGCCATGCTCCCCGCTCCGGATGCCATCTCAATGATCCTCATCAAGCCTCGCCGCGGCCCGTGGCACGGCTGGAAGGTGGAAGAAGGCGAAGCGGGCTGGAAGGTGGAAGAAGGTGAGGCTGGCTGGAAAGTGGAAGAGGGTGAGGCTGGCTGGAATGTAGAGTGGACCTACTTCAACCAGCGCGGTCAGAAGGTCGAGGCTGCCCCGTGCGCGCCTCGCGCCTGCTTCGAGAACGTGGTCGACGCCTTTAATCAGGCCGAAAGCACCGCCTCCAGCTTCCGCGTTGAGATCGACGGCTTCTCATTCGGCGTCGAGCGTGAGTAGCCCTGCCCTCTCGCCAGCCCGAGGCCTCTCGAGCTGGCGAGAACTGGTTTACCTCGAGCTGATGAGAATGAGGCCGACCACGCACGCGGCCACGCCGATCCACTGCTGCACCGTCAGCGCCTCGCGGAAGAACGCCAGCCCGACGAGGAGCAGCACCACGGCGGCGGCTACGTTCACGAGTAGCCCCGCCGTTGAGAGCGGCCATCCCGCCCGGTAGGCGAGCAGAAAGCCGACCTCGATGATGAGTGCGCCCAGCCCGATGCCGACGGCAGGGCGCCACGCGGAGCGGAGCGTCTCCCCCATCGGCGTCCCGCTCGCGAGCACAACCGCGAGGCACGTCGCCAGCCCGACGGCGTACGCCAGCCCCACGACCACGAACGGCGCGGCGTCTCCCCCCACAGACTTCTGCGAGAGGTGATACAGCACCACGCCTCCGAGGGCGAGGAGGAGCGGCAACGGGCTGGCGGTCACGGCGGCTACGCGCTATAGTCGTAGAAGCCCTGGCCGGACTTGCGGCCGAGGTGCCCGGCGGCGACCATCTTGCGGAGCAGCGGACACGGGCGGTACTTGTCCTCGCCCAGTTCGCGGTGGAGCACCTCCATGATGGAGAGACACACGTCGAGCCCGATGAAGTCGGCCAGCACGAGCGGGCCCATCGGGTGCGCCATCCCGAGCTTCATCACGGTATCCACGGCCTCCGGCGTCGCTACGCCCTCATGGACGCAGAAGATGGCCTCGTTGATCATCGGCATCAGGACACGGTTGGAGACGAACCCGGCGGCGTCGTTGACTTCCACAGGCACCTTGCCGAGGTCCTCAGCGAGCTGGCGGACGGCCTCGTAGGTCGCGTCGGAGGTCGCGAGCCCGCGCACCACCACGAGATTGGCCTCGGCCACCCCTCGCGCGAGATCCGTCTCCTTCGCGATGCGCCCAAGCGCCCCGCGCATCTGGTCCTCGGTGATCTTCTCCTTGTCGAGCTGGCGACGAAGGTTCTTCTCGATGGTCGCCAGCGCGCTATCGAGGCGGCTCTGGTCGAGGTCGACGAGGGTGACGGGGTGGCCGGACTGCGCGAAGACGTGGGCGATGCCGTTGCCCATCGTGCCCGCGCCGATGACGGTGATGTTCATGATCTGGGTGTTGGGGATTGGGAGTTGGGGATTGGGGACTCAGGATGTGGGGGCGGAGAAAGACCCCAACCCCTAGTCCCCAATTCCTAGCCCCTTTCTACGATAATCGCCGTCGCCTCGCCGCCGCCGATGCAGATGGCCGCCAGCCCGGTGCGAGCGCCCTGCTCCTGCATCGCGAAGAGAAGCGTGGTGAGGATGCGGGCGCCCGAGGCGCCGATGGGGTGACCGACGGCCACGGAACCGCCACGCACGTTGAGCTTCTCGGAGGGGATGCCAAGGGCGTCCTGCGCCGCCAGCGCAACGACCGCAAACGCCTCGTTGACCTCGAACAGGTCAATGTCATCCAGCGTGAGCCCGGCCTTGTCCAGCACCTTGTTCACGGCCTCGATGGGCGCTGTCGTGAACTCCATCGGCGCCTGACTGTGCTGCGCCGACGCCACGATGCGAGCCATCGGCGTCTTGCCATTGGCCTCAGCCCACTCCGAGCTGGCGACCACGAGTGCGGCCGCACCGTCATTGATGGTGCTTGCGTTGGCAGCCGTCACGGTGCCGTCCTTTGTGAACACCGCCCGGAGGTTCGGGATCTTGTCGAAGTTGGTCTTGGCAGGCTCCTCGTCGGTATCCACTACGGTGTCGCCCTTGCGACCTTTGATGATGACCGAGACGATTTCCTGGGCGAACGCCCCGTTCTGCGTGGAGGCCTGTGCCCGCGTGTAGCTCTCGATGGAGAACGCATCCTGGCGGTCGCGCGGCACGTTGCACGTCTCGGCGCATTGGTCGGCGGCGACGCCCATCGCCACGCCATCGTACGCGTCGCGGAGGCCGTCGTGGAAGAGTCCGTCGATCAGCTCGCCGTTGCCGTAGCCGTAGCCGTAGCGCGCCTTGGCGAGATAGAACGGCGCCTGGCTCATGTTCTCCATGCCGCCTGCGACCACCACCTCAGCATCGCCAGCTCGAATGGCCTGATCGGCCAGCATGACGGCCTTCATGCCGCTGCCGCACACCTTGTTGATGGTCATGCAGTGGACGCCCTGCGGGAGCCCAGCTCCGAGAGCGGCCTGACGGGCGGGGGCCTGCCCCTCCCCTGCTGTCACCACGTTTCCGAGGATCACCTCGTTCACATCGTCCTTCGAGACACCAGCTCGTTCGATGGCGCCCTCAATGGCGGTAGCGCCGAGTGCGGGTGCCGGAACGGACGACAGCGCGCCGCCAAAGGAGCCGACCGGCGTGCGGGCAGCGGAGAGAATGACAGAAGCCATGAGTGAGGTAGGAGTGACGGGTAAAGAGAGATGAGTGCCTCCGGGATCGAGCTGGCGATAGGCTCTCCCGATGCGCCCGTAGGGACGCCTCGCCGAGGCGTCTCTAGCACCGCGCCGGAAACAAGCTGGCGGTCCGGATCAACCCGGACGCGGCATCCAGAGATCCAGGCCTCCACCCAACCGGAAGCGGTTCCAAAGGTATCCGCCAGTTCCAGGCTGGGACTTGACGGCGAAGTGAAAACGACGCCTCGAGCTGGCGACTACACCGGCAGGTCTACCCGTGCGACTG
>JBCBZH010000317.1:0-4343 GCA_039815415.1 Bacteroidota bacterium | reverse complement strand
GGAACGTCAGGTGCTCGATGCCGAAGTCTTGGAAGACCTCCATCAGCATCAGGATCTCGTCGGCGCGATAGCTGTGGCAGTGGACCAGCACATCGCCTGAGAGAATGTCCGCCATCGTCTCGTGACGGCGGTTGATCGGCGGAAGAGGCTCGCCAGCCCGACGCGCGGCCTCTTGCGTAGCACGGTAGGCGCGCGCCTCGGAGAAGGCCTCGCGGTAGACCTGCTCGATGCCCATGCGTGTGCTCGGGCGGATGCCCCGGCCGCGACCGTGAACACGCGTCGGGTTCTCGCCGAGGGCGAACTTGATGGTGCGCGGGGCGCCCTCGAACAACAGCCCGTCGGGGTCGAGCGTGCCCCAGCGGAACTTGATGGTTTCGTTCTCTCCGCCGACCGGGTTGGCCGAGCCGTGCATCAGGTGTGCCGATGTCGTGCCGCCTGCCAGGGCGCGGTAGATGCCGATGTGCGACGGATCGACCGCGTCGCGCATCTGGACCTCGGCGACGATGGGATTGGAGGCATCGTTCACAGACGACAGCGCGATGTGGCTGTGCGCGTCAATGAGGCCGGGCGTCAGGTGAAGGCCCGTCGCATCCAGAATGCGAACGCCGCTCGGTGCCTGGAGGCGTTCACCGATGCGCGAGATCTTTCCGTCGCGCACCAGCACGTCGGTGTTCTCCATCGTTCCGTTAGTGACGGTGTAGACGGTCGCGTTTCGGATCAGGATGTCTCCACGCGCAGAGGCAAGCGGGAGGTCGGCGGGCGTCTGCGCGCTGGCGGCGGATACCGAAAACGCCAGCGCAAGGAGAAGAAACAGTCGCATGGAGAGCGTGATGAGAGTCGGTGTGCGTCGTCCGTCTAGATCGACTGCCGGGTCATTCGGGGCGGCGGGTGGCGGTCATCGCGAACGAGCCGACGGCGCCGATCGCAACGGTTCCGTCGAACTCCTGGCCGGTGATGGTCCCTGTGACCGTCGCGGTCCCCACGCCTTCAACCTCAACTTGGAAGGTCAGTGTGTTTCCATCGAGAGAAGCGTTGGCGATCTCATCGGTCGTGCCATCGGCCTGGGTGATGGTGCCTGTGAGAGCGCCGCTGTCCTCCTCGAGAACGAAGGTGCCGAATTGCTCGGCCTCCGGTACGGAGAAGTCCCACGAACCGACGGCCGTGATGGTGCTGTCGTCGCTCGAGGCCTTCTTGGCTTTGTCCACCTCGTAGACCTCGCCCTCGACCAGCACGAAGCGGATATCGGTGGTGTCCGCGAACACGTCGCCGGTGGTGATGATGAGGTTTGCCAGTTTGCCCGTCTCCACGGTTCCAAGCACGGCATCCAGTCCCAGCAGCCGAGCTGGCGATGTGGTCAGCGCCGCGAGGGCATCGTCCGGCGCCAGCCCGGCGGCGATCATGCGCCGCAGATTTGTGCGGATGTCGGTGGGTTTGGCGTCCAGGCTGGCGAAAGCGAAGGGAATCTCGGCGTCGGCAAGACGTGACGGGCTCTCCTCAGCTCGAAGAACGGCGGCGCGCTGCTGAGCGACGAGAGCCGTCCGCTCCTCGTCCGTGTCTCGGTACGATACCGTGCGTCGGCTGGTGACGAAGGACACGCCTCCAGGGGCAGTGACTGCTGGCAGATCAACAGCTAGCGCGAGGCTATCCGCCTTGACCGTGTCGGGGAGCGTGAGAGGGGCGAAGATAGGAGTGCCGGATGCGCTCAGCTTGTCCAGAAGAGGTCCCGCGTCTGACACGCCCGCCAGGATAGGATTGAGGTCCATCTCCTCGGTCGCACGGAGTGCGCGGAAGCTGTCCAGCCAGCCGTCAACCGCGAAGACGAGCTGGCGGTCTCCGTCAATCAGGGGATCGAGGCCGGTCAGGACCGGATCGTACCTCGGGCGTACGGTGGAGCCTGGGTTCCGGGCGTAGGCCTCCTCGGCGGCGCGCTGGCGCCGCGTATTCTCGACGGTCTCGCGCATCACGGACAAGACGCCCATCGGGGTACTCGGGTAGACGCCCGGAGCGGTGTCAATGCGAGCGATCAGCGAGAGGGGGCCAGCAAGCACGACGCCCTCCGTGTCCTCCATGCGGCCCGTTTCGCGGAGAAGGACCACCGAGCCCTGTCCGGAGAACAGGCCATCCCGGGGCGCCACATGGGCGGCGGTGAATCCAGCGTCGCGAAGCGCCTTAATCGCAGAGTCGCTGGGGTCGTATGCGTCGCGCACATCCCGGTCCGGGAGGATGCCTGCACGCTGGCGGGGCGGATCGCCACGATCGCCTTCATAACGGGGTGGGTCCTCCGGCTTCGGGACGCCTGCATAGCCGAGAGCGTCCACGAAGCCAGCGTAGACCGTGAGCGAGTCGGCCTCGATCACCCGCGCATCGAATGGCACCTTGGCATCGGCACCGACGGCCACGATGCGGCCCTCGCGAATGACGACAGTGGCGCGGTCCAGCACACGGCCAGGAGCCTGAACGACGCGGGCATTGGTGAGGGCGATTGCCGTGGTGACGGGGCGCCGAGGCGTGGTTTCAGAGACACCCTGGGCCGATACGGTCGGGAGGACGAGGAGCATCGCCAGCGCAGCGAGGCCAATGCGGAGAGTCATACGCTCAGAAGCGGAGGAAAGGTGAAGATAGAGGCGACGTGTTCTTCGGGACACCTTGCGCCAGCTCGATGGCCACCCTCTCCGCTTCCGCCGGCGAGGTCTTGTCGGAATCCACGATGGACGTTGACCGGGGCACCAAGGCGATGTGGTACCGGGCCGTTCCGTCGCTTCGGATGCTTCTTGTCGTCTCGCAGGATCAGCCCGCCGCCATGGCCTACACGTGGACGGATGGGCCGTGGCTTACACAGGACCACTCGGGGCTCCATGCTTGTCTCGAGGCCTTACGACACCTCCATCGTGGCGGACCTCTACCTCGATGTCAGGTTCGAGGGCGACGTGGCCTCTGAGGAATCAGACGTCCGCAAACACGTCCCACTCGCGGGCGAGGCTACGTGCGGCGGGGGTCACGATCTGGCCCGGTGCAAGCTGGATGCGCTGGCGCCGTAGTCGGGCCTGACGCACATCGGTTTCGGTCACCACACGTCCGGCAATGATGGCGGTTCGGGGATCCACTCGGACCTCTTCAGGATCAGGTTCTCGCGACCACTCGGTTTGGGGAAGCCAGCGCGCAGTCTCCGGGGATCCGGCGCCCAGCCACACCGCTCTCTCCACATTCATCGCCAGCTCGTTGCCCACCGCCACAGGTACCTGAATGGCAAGCGGTCCCAGGCCGACGGCGGCTTCATCGCCCAGGCGCCATGCCGCCTTCAGGCCTTCGGGGACCGTGAGACTGGAGCGAAGGCGTTGAGGCCGTGGCGTTGGCAGAACGCCAACGGGGCCTTGCAGTCGAAGCCTTGAGGGTGTGGAGATCGAGCTGGCGTCCAGGCAGTCGAGCTGGAGAGCGAGCGCTGCGCCGGGCTGAACGGCGACGTGGGTGCGAGTCTGGCCGAGCTGGACGAGAGCCACCCGCTCCGATCCGCGCAGTGGTACGCCGAAGAGATGCTGGGCCGCGTCCGGCGGGAGCGTCGCGACGGACGCCAGCTGGCGGACAGGAATTGCGTCAGGCGCCATCGTGGTCGTGGCAGCCACAGTCGTCGTTGGGGAGGAAGCGGGTCTCCACATCGCCAATCTTATCCACGCGTCGGGCGTGGCGCCCCCCCTCGAACGGCACCGTCAGGAACTCAGCCAGAATGCGCTTGCACGTCTCGACGCCCATGGTACGGCTTCCGAGCGTGAGCACGTTGGCGTCATTGTGAGCGCGTGCGTTGTACGCACTGAACACGTCCGGGCAGAGGGCGGCACGGACGCCGGGTACCTTATTCGCCACCATTGCGCTTCCCACGCCAACGCCGTCGATCATCAGCCCGAAGGCCGTCTGGCCGAGATGGACTGACCGAGCGACGGCGAAGGCATAGTCTGGATAGTCCACGCTGTCGGTAGAGTGCGTGCCGAGGTCGGTGACGGTCCAGCCGAGGCTCGCCGCGTGGGTCGCCAGCGCGTCCTTGAGGTCGAAGCCGCCGTGGTCGCAGCCGAGGGCCAGAGTCGTGGGAGGTGCAGCAGGGCGCGGAGCCGTCGAACTGGCGGCAGGGGCTTCGCGAGCCGCCACCAGCTCGATGTTTTTGTCGCGGGCAGTGTCTCGGGCCAGGGCCGTGACAAGGGCACCGTCGGCAACGGACACCCTGCGATGCCCGGATGCGAGGGCATCGAGGATGGTCCGTTCGGAGATGAGGGCGCGCGGCATGGCAGGAAGCTAAGGGGCTGGAGGGGCTGGAGGGGCTGGAGGGGCTGGAGGGGCTGGAGGGGCTGGAGGGG
>JBCBZH010000025.1:0-25745 GCA_039815415.1 Bacteroidota bacterium | reverse complement strand
CTTCCGCTTGATCTCCAGCACGACGGGGCTGGAGTCGTTCGCATCGTACCCCCGGACTCGAAGCTTGCGCCGAACCTGATCGCCAGACTCTTTCTCGGCCCAGTCCCGCAGACCGGGTGTGTCGAAGTAGATGCTGCGGACGGTATAGCCGACTCGGCCATCCTCCCGAGGAGACGCATGGGGGTCGGGCTGGACGAACGGTGAGATGAGGGACAGGAGTCGCTCACGGTCCGCCTCGCGGACGAGGTACTTCAGCTCGCTCCGCATCACCAGCGGAACAGGTCGCCCAGGGCGGACCGAACGTGATCCAGCGGCGTCTTCGACTGGGCCTCAATGGCAGCCGGGACGAGCAACCCCGGAACGAGGTGGTCCGCGCCCTGCGTCACCTCCGCCGTTGCCACGAGGTACGCCTGCCCGGCCTGCGGGACCGCGGCCTCGCGAACATCCACGATCCGGGCGAGCGTGCCCTCACGAGGGCCCGCATCAAGGATCACGCGTGTGCCAACCTGAACCCGGTTTCGGTCCGCCCACCGAACCGGCAGCAGGACGTGGTACTGTGAGACATCGGCCACCAGAAGAAGGGTATCGGGCGAGAACACGCGGTGGACGCGGCCTGAGATTGGGGCAACCAGTGTGCTCATCTGCTCGCGCCGCGCGAGGGACTCTCCTTCCCGCTCTAGGGCGCGGATTCGCGCCCGCACCACGTCGGCCTCTTCAGGGCGCTCGCCAGCCTGCTCGGCCCGCACGCGCGACTCGGCGGCCTGCACGCGGACTCGGGCGGCCTGTGCCCGTGCCTGAGCCGTCTCCACAGCGGCCTCGGCGACACGGAGAGTGCTCTCCGCCTCATCCAGCGCTGCTTGCGAGGTCACGTCTGCAGCAAACAACTCTCGTTGTCTCGCCGCCACCGTCTCGGCTTGTGCCCTGGCGGCCTCTGCCTCATCGACCTCCGCCTCCATGCGTGTGACCTCCGCTTCCGCTCGCCGAACCTCCTGCCGAGCGGTCTCCACCACTTCCTCCTTGCGACCTGCACCGCTCAGGCGGAGTTCGGCCTGAGCCTGCTCAATCTGCCCCCGCACCTCTGACAGCCGAAGGGCCGATTCTCCTGAAGCGAGCATGCCCACCACATCGCCTGCCTCAACCGTCTCCTGAGACGCTGCTGGCCCCAGCTCGAACTGAACCGCATCCCCACGGGCTGGCTCCGCTGCAAACGTCGTCCGCACCTCGCCTGTCCGGTGGTTACGGAGCGTCGCGGTCACGGCGCCGCTCTCGGTCCGCATCAGGATCCACTCTTGCACCGGGAGCACACGCCCGACACTCGCGACACGGTCTGGCAGCTCCACCGGCGCAAAAAGCAACGCCAGGAGCAGGAAGCCGATGCCGGACGCCACGAGGAGGCCAGTCCGAGATCGCCTCCGGAAGCCGGGGACCGAACGGGTGCGCATGAGGAGCCAGATGATTACGCGAAAGTTACGGCACCCCGGGATCGCGCTCCGTGGGGTTCATGGTGCCCCCTGTCACTCTGGAGCGAAGGATCCAGAAGCGGATCGACTCCTGGGCCTCTGGCGCCATCGGAACAAGCCGATACGCCCTCCACGCCCCCTCACCGCACGCGCCACGGTGCACACGCGACGCCCTCCGCCAGCCCGAACGGCGCCCCTCGAGCTGGCGAACGATGTAGCGCCGAACACCCCCCGGCTGTCATCGCGAGGCGCACAGGGGCCGCTCGCGGACCCAGCGACATGGGGATCTCACCTCTCAGCGCGTTCGGTGGCGAGGTTGCCACGCTGCGCTCGCAATGGCAAGAAGGTTTAGTTCGCGGGTCTTATTCGTCCCGTAACCGCTCCAGCGCCTCCCGGCCCGTCTCGCTCTCCGGGTTCAGCTCCAGCGACCGCTCGTAGGCCGCAATCGCCTCTTCGGTACGCTCCGCTTCTGCCAGCGCCTCGCCGAGGCTATCGTGGGCGTTCCATGACTCTGGGAATGCGTCCACGTTGAACTGGAACACCGCGAGAGCCAGCGCCAACTCGTCCCCACCGAGGAACTGATAGCCGATGCTGTTGATGGTGGCCTCGTTGAGTACACCCGCGTCGAGTCCTACTCGAAGGCTTGAAGTCGCCAGCTCGACGGCCGCATTGGTATCCCCAGCGTCCGCCAGTTCGGCGGCCTCGTTGAGCCCCGACTGCACCGCTTGAAACGCGGCCTCTGATGCTTCGAGGTCCGTGGCCTGATCGTCCGGGACGCGGTCGTAGGTGTAGGGGCTGTACGAGAACACGAGGAAGTCCACGCGCCCATCGCCAGCTCGACCGAACAGCAGCTCGTGGAGGCCCTCGGCGTGCACGAATACGTCGGGGTCGGCGGTGGGCAGGTAGCGGGCGTCCTCGAGCTGGAGGCCCTCGTCAGTGACCGTCACGTGGCGCGGACTGCGAGGCCGCCAGGCGCCCTGCTGGTACTCCGCCTCGGTGCAAGTCCGGCAGTGGACGCCATCGACGAAGTACCCGGCATACGCGCTCAGGTCGCGCTCTCCAACCGACACGGCTTCCGGCAGATCGCGCGCAGGAATCGCTGGGTAGTAGGCATTCATCACTGCCTCAGCCACACGGCCGCGCACGCGGTCCGGCCCCCCGCCCGCCTCGAAGTTGCGGTTGGTCACCACCAGCAGCCCAACGTTGGCCTCGGTGAAGACGTTGAACGAGGTGGCGTAGCCGAGCATGCTGCCACCATGCCCCACCGTGCGCACCTGAGGCCCCGGAGGCGGACCGGGCAGGTCCATCTCGGACATCTCCCAGAAGCCGTGCGTGGCGCCAGTGAACCGGGGATGGGGTTGAAACTGGGACGCCAGCACGGCCTCGGCCCGCTCCGGGCTGAACAGGCGCCCGTGTGCGTTGGCGCCACCGCCGGTCAGCACTTCGAGGAGCCGTCCCATGTCGGCGGGCGTTGCATCAATGGACGCAGCGGGTGTGGTGACGTAGACCTCGTAGGGCTGCGGCACATACTCCCCCTCCACCCAGCCGTACCCGAGAGCGAGGTCGCCTCGGGCGGCCGCTGGCGCCTCCACAAACGAGCGCGTCATGCCGATGGGCTCGAACAGCACCTCGCGCATGGCCTCCGCGTAGCTCTGCCCGGTGGCCTCGCCCACGATGTGCCCGGCCAGCGTGATGCCGAACGTGTCGTAACGGAAGCGCTCGCCGGGTGCGTTCACTCGGCGCAGCTTCCCATCGGCGAGGTACTCCCCGAGGCTTGGGCGGAGCGCCAGGCGGGCGTCGAGCCCCAGATCGAGCTGGCGAATCTGACGATCGCTGCCGCCGATCTGGTCGAAGCCGCCCGTGTGCGTGAGCAGGTTCCAGACCGTCACGGGCTCCTCAAAGCCGCCGACGTTGCGGATACCGTCCACGTACTGCGCCACGTCGTCCTCGTAGCTCACGCGCCCTTGGTCCACGAGCGCGGTCAACGCCAGCCCAGTGAGGGCCTTCGATACGGATCCGATGCGGAACAGCGTCCGGTCGGGGTCCACGGGCGTCCCGGTCTCCACATTCGCCAGCCCGTAGCCCTTTTTGAGAAGCGTCTGCCCGTCCTTCACCAGCACGATGGCGATGCCGGGCTGGTGCGACGCCTCCAGCTCCTCCTGTGCGATCTGGTCAATGAGCGCTTCGAGGCCGTCGGGCAGATCCGTCGAGCTGGCGGCCGGGGTCGGCTGTGCCGAGGAACACGAGCTGGCGACGAGGGCGAGGGCAAGGAGAGCAAGGCGCATGGGTGGGGATCGGTGCAGGGGTCCGCGTCCAACGGCGCGGGCAGCGCCTTGATACGGGCTGGGGGGTGAACGACACCTCCGCGCCGTGAACGGCTCACTCGTTGCTACCTCGCCACGTGGATTCATACCGAGATAGGTACCGGCCACGTGTGTACCTCCCCTGTGCGCTATGGCTGCATCCCGCGCAAAGGCTCCAACGATGTGGACAAGCCCCCATGTTCGACATCCTCGACAACAGACAGGCCCCGACACTACGCCTAGTCGCTGACGCGCTGACTCCTCGTAGCTCACCACACCTCCGACCATGCCTATGTGCTGACTATAGGACCGAGTTCGCCACGGATACCACGGATAACCGTGTCGTTAGAACGAGCCAAACTTCAAGGTCAACACGGCAGAGGCTCCACTTAGCTCCGAGTCGCTCAGTCCATCCAGGTCGGTACCGCTGATGAGCCGGTAGCTGCCCCCCACTCCAATCCTGAAGTAATCCGTGACTTTCAGAAGGGCGTTGACCCCAGGCTCCACGACGACGAAGCCGCCTTCATCTTGGTCCCCCCCATTCCGAATCTCCTTGCTGGATTCAGCAACACCCTGACCGATCAGAACTTGGGCAGAGAAATGAACCACCTCTCTGGTTCTATTGACATACTCCACTTCAAGTCCCCCATAGCTCAGGTCCAGGTCAACTGGGCCACCTGATGCCATCGCATCATTGATCTCAACATCGGATACCAGAGTATATCCTCCTCCACCTATCACGAAGGCGTGATTGGGCTTGAAGTTGAGGATCCACCCTCCACGGCCACCCACGAACAGACCGAGATCACCGTTGATAGAAGACACCTTGACGACCGGGCCGCCGAAACCACCGTGGGTGACTGACCCATTGATCAACGGTTCATTTTCTTGTGCCAAAGCAGTGCCTGACGTCAGCATGAATGCGGGCACCAAGAAGAGAACCAGGAGGCTGATGTATCCTTTCATCACTTCACCTCTACCAGGTAGGCAAACATTAGCATCTACCATAGCTTATCGCTCTTCGATAAGAACTGGGGTAGTGCAAAGTCTCAAGACCCGGTAAGGCGTTCCCCAGAATCAGGTGCCAGGGTGAATGGGCAATGGTGCTGACACACGGTACTCCATCTGCCGTGGATTCTCACCTGCTAGAATGACGGCTCTATGAAAGCCGACTGACCACGGCACCATCTCGAGCTGGTGTCCCGTCGTGCGATCCTGAGATCCTTCGGCTGCGTCCCTGCGGGACTCCGCTCAGGATGACAGACTGGGCCGGGTCACCCCAGTTCAATGGCTTTCGCCAGCTCGATGTGTTTCGAGGGCTCGGCCTCACAGCAGGATCAAGCGCTCACGAAGGGCCTCCACGCGGGTCCGGCCGACGGGGATCTCTTCACCCGATGCCAGCACAGCAGCGTAGCGACTGCCCTTGCGCACCTTGATCTGCGCGATCTCGTCGAGGCGAACCAGATACGAGCGGTGGACGCGCTCGAACGTGGACGGAAGCACATCCAGGAGGCGGTCAAGGGTCTTGCTGTGGGGACGGACGGTGCCATCACGGAGCACCAGCTCGGAGTAGGAACCCGCTGCCTGGACGTAGGCGACATCGGCCACAGGCACCAGCTCGATGCGGCCCGCCGACCGCACCGCGAGCGACGACGCTGGGTGGTCGGCGCGGGCGCCGCGCAGGCGGACCATTGTTTTCAGGATGCGCGCGGCGTTGAAGGGCTTGCCCACGAAGTCCAGCACACCCACCTCGAAGGCTTCCAGCGCGCGGTCGGTGTGCGCCGACACCACGACGGTATGAAACGGGCTGGCGGTCGTGTCGGTGAGCAGGTCGAAGCCGTCCTGGCCATTCAGGTTGAGATCAAGAAAGAGCACGTCCACGCGGCCGTCGGCCAGCCTCGCGCTGGCGGCCTCCAGCGTGGCACACATCTCGATCTGCAGGGGATCGTCTTCGGCAGCCTCGCGCAGCAGCCGCGCCAGCCGCTGGGCCAGCACCCGCTCATCCTCAACAATCAGAACGCGCATCATGCCGGAAGATCGATCCGTGTGACCCACGCGTCGTCCTCTACGGAGGAGGCCAGCGCCCACTGCCCAGGCATCGCCTCCTCTAGCCGTGCCCGGACGTAGCGGAGGCCGCCGCCCTCAGGCCCTACAGTAGCCGTCGAGCTGGCGAGAGGCGTCCGAAGCGTGAGACGTCGTCGACCCTCCTGCACCTCCTCATGTAAGGTGAGCGTGACCGACCCCGACGCGTAGGCATTGTGCGTGACGGCGTTCTCGATCAACGTGTGGATCACGGCGGGCGGGATGGGGCGGGACGGATCGACGCCCTCAGCGTCCAGCTCGAGCTGAACGTCATGGCGGAAGCTCATCACGCGGAGGTGGGAGCGGCAGAGCGCCAGCTCGCGACGCATCGGAATCGTGGTCTCGCCCGAGACCTCGCCTAGAGCCCGAAGCTCGTCCGCAAGGGCTTCGAGCGCCTGCACGCCCTGCGACGGGTCCCGCTCCACCCATTCGATCACCGACGCCAGCGAGTTCATCAGGAAGTGCGGCTGGAGATGCTTCTTCAGTAGCTCGGCCTCGAGGCGGGCCGCCGCCGCCAGTGCGGCCTCGTGACGTCGCCACTGGTCGCGTGTCTGGAGGCCCAGCGACGTGAGGAGCCCGGCCAACAGGGCACCGAATGCCGGGAAGAAGGCACCTTCCATGAAGTCGCGCCCGGCTGCAAGCAGCGACAGCGCACAGATGAGCACCCCGCCGAGTGCCAGCGCGGCGCCCGGCTGGCGACGCATCACCGCTCGGCCGGTCAGGCCGAGCGCCACCGCCAGCGCGAGGGCGAACACAGCGAACGTGCCCGTCTCATGATCGGACGTGGCGAGCAGAACGATGGCCGCTACGAGGCCGAGTCCAGCCACGATCCACCGTCCTCGCGGCACCGCAAACTGGACGGCAAACGTAGCCGCCATCAGCACGCCCACGGCCCACGTCAGCCCGTTGATGAGCGCCAGCCGGACCCCGTGGAGGTCGTACGGATACCCCACCACGCTCCGCCAGCTCTCGGCAACCAGCAGCCCAGCGACCACGAGGCATAGCAGCGATGTGAGCAGATACGGCGTTCGTGTTCGGTCGGACGCGTAGAGAACGCCGTAGTAGAGAGCGATGAGCAGAAACCCGCCCAAAAAGACCAGCGGTGCCAGGAACGTCCACGGCAGCGTCGTGGCCGCAGCTTTCAGATCGAGGACCTGGATGTTGAGCAGCAGCCCGGAAGCGCGGGGCGGGCGACGGAACGTGGAGAAC
Organism: Bacteroidota bacterium; assembly: GCA_039815415.1. Taxonomy (GTDB): domain Bacteria; phylum Bacteroidota; class Rhodothermia; order Rhodothermales; family Rubricoccaceae; genus JBCBZH01. The sequence goes on along the minus strand of JBCBZH010000025.1, from coordinate 18,691 downwards.
CGGATGGCGATGACGTGGTCGCCCGGCGTGGCGAGCGAGTCCGGGAGGGCAAACACGGCATCGAGCGGCCCGGCGACTTCGCTCTCGCGATCCGTTCCCACCTGGCCCGTACGTCCGAGAAGCACGCCGTCCCAGTAGACCTCCCGTGCAGCGGCCCCCGCGACGAGCAGTCCCGGCGCTTCTGTGGAGCCGTCGAGCTGGAGACGGAAGCGCCCCCAGAGCACAGCGGTGGTGTCCGGCGTGTCGAGGAGACCCCGGCGCTCCCAGTCTCTGTCGTCCCAGTCGGGGGCGGCCCAGCGGAGGTCATCGCCAGCTCGAAACCGCCCCTCGGTGGGCTTCACGGTCTGTGCTGCGCAGTCTGCTCCTACCGTAAGGAGGCCGAGGAACAAGACAAGGCGGACGTTCACGAGCTGGCGGAGGGCGAGCCGCCTAGCCTACGCACGGGGAGGGTGCCGGTCGTCAGGTCGACCCGCAGCTCAGCGTCAGCCCGCTGGCAGGGGACAGCGGATGAGCCCTCATGGGCACACCATGCACATTCAGGGATAGTCCCATCTCTATCAGAGGAATGCCATGCTCCGTTTGATCCCACAGCTGAAGATTGGATTCGTTACCGTGGTGCTTGGTCTGCTCACACTGGGCACAACGAACACAGCCACAGCGCAGTGGATTGGAACGGACTCGAGTGTCGCGCTACCCGAGCTGCACCTAGCGGATGTAGACCCGATGATCGGCGATCCCTTTGCCCCTCGGCTCAGGTCCTGGGTACGCGACCTTAGCGAGTATCTGCGCGCTCGGTTCAAGTCGAACAACCTCGCTGGGACGTTCGACAACCAGGATCTTCTAGACGACCGCTGCACCGATTGGCAGCTTCAGAATTACCAGGCCAGCGATGCTCAGGATGACTTCCTCGAGAGCTATCGTGCGAATGATTTCCAAATGGTGAAGGACTGGAAGATCGAGCAGCTCGGCGCTGGCCACCCGGACATCGCAAGCATCAAGGGCCTCACTCAAAGCGACTCGCTGTTCCAGTTCATGTTGGCCGAGTTTCTGACGCATCACACGATGGGCCAAGACGTCCTCGGGACCGACGCGCTAGTGGGCAACTGCCAAGAAATCTCGTCCGTCGCCATGACGCTTCTCTGCAAGGAGCCCCGATTCGGCGGCTTCGAGGCGAAGCTGCTCGGCTTCACCAATCGGGATCACGTCTGGGTGGTTGCCCGGATGCCAGACCCGCCGCGCACGCCGAGCAGTGGTCCCTCTGCCTCCAACATTTCACCCGGCTGGTACATCGTCGATGGCTGGGGGCCGCACTCAAACTTCCACGGGCCTATGGACCTGTTTCAGTTCGCGCAGGTAACGGACGCCAACATCTACAACCTGTACGAGCCCGGGAGTCGAACGCAATCGTGGACGGGTGCCTTGGACGATGGCTATGGAAGCAATGCCATTGAACGAAGCAGTTGCTTGAATCCCCTGCCTGTGTATGCCATCCCAACGCGTCCAGGCCGGTCGCACATGACGGGGCGAGGGGCCGGCTCTCTCAGTCTGTGCTGGGGAGACTCGGCGCAACCTGGGGGAGCCGCCATCGAGGAGTATCGCGTCGAGGTGCGACCATCCGCCAACCCGAGCGATAGTCCCTGGTACCTCGCTTACCAAGGTCGGGGTCGGGTCGCGGAGATCACCGAGTACAAGCCCCTTGATGGCGGCGAGGCGACTCGCCTGGATAGTGGTGTGTCGTATCGCTTCAGGGTTCGTTCGAGGAACGCGGTCGGGTGGAGCAAACCGGGCCCCATCAACACCCACAGCCCGGAGGCACCGAGCAGAACGTACTCGCCTCCTCCAGCCTGCGATTCGGGCAACCTGTGAGTCCATTTGGGCTTTCCCCCTGATCTGTTAGATCGGCTGCCCCTCTGTAGGATCGCAAGGGGCAGTCAGCGTTCCGGTGCAGTGGCGTAGACTTTCACTCGCCTCTGTTGCCAGCTCGTCACCTGACCATGCGATGCCTCTCGATCTGCGTTCTCGCTTGGATGAGTGTCGCTCTCCCGGTGTCGGGCCAGCCTGAAAGAGACCGCGACGTGCCCACCACCGAGCATTGAGGAGTGGCGGCTCTGGGGGAGCGCGACCCCGTACGCACGGTGCCGTGGGACCAGCCCGACGTGGACGATCCGGTGTGCGAGACTGAGTAGACACCGTCTGACGCTCGAGCTGGCAGACGTCGACTCGCCAGCTCGAGCTGAGGGTTCCAGGCGTCCGTCTATCTTCGCGGCACACTGCCCCCGCCCGCATGGAAGGCCCCGCCGCGCTCGTCACCGACCCGCTCCACACCGCGGCCCTGCTCACCGCCGTTCTGGCGGCCGTCTTCGCGCTGGCGAGAGTTCCGGCCCTGAAGAAGCTCTTTGAGATCATCCCGCCGGTGATCTGGGCCTACTTCGTGCCGATGCTGCTGACCACGTTCGGCGTGACGCAGCCGTACGTCCCCGAAACCGCCAGCTCGGCAGAGTACATCAACCCGGCCTACACCACCTTCAGCACGGTGCTGCTGCCGATGGCGCTGTTCCTGCTGATGCTCACCATCGACCTGAAGGCGATTGCGAGCCTGGGCCGCCTCGCGCTCATCATGCTGCTGGTGGGTACGTTCGGCATCGTCATCGGCGCCCCCATTGCGTTCCTGGCCGTCGGGCAGTTTGTGGAGGGACCGGATACGTGGAAGCAGATGGCGGCGCTCAGCGGAAGCTGGATTGGTGGCACCGCTAACATGGTCGCCATTCAGGAGAGCGTCGAGCTGCGCGATCTCGGGCCGGTGATCGTCGTGGACACCGTCGTCGGCTACGGCTGGATGGCCGTGCTCCTGTTCCTCGCCAAGTACCAAGACCGCTTCAACGCCTGGGTGGGCGCGGACACCTCAGCGATGGACCGCGTCAACGCCACCCTCAAGGAGATCGACACCACGCGGCGCCCCATCGGCATCGACACCGGCGCCATCATCATCGGCCTGGGAATTGGCGCGGCGGTGCTCTCCCGGGTTCTCGGCGGCCTGCTCCCCAAGCTCGGCGACCCGACCATCATCTCGAACAGCACCTGGGCCGTGCTCATCGCCGTCACCGCCGGGCTGGCGCTCTCGTTTACCCGGATGCGGAATCTGGAAGTCGATGGGGCCAGCCGGATCGGTTATGTGGCGCTCTACCTCCTGCTCACGTCCATCGGCGCACAGGGCGACCTCGGCGCCGTCCTCGATGCGCCCCTGCTGGTGGTGACCGGCGTGGTCTGGCTGACAATCCACATCGCCCTCATGTTCGGCGCCGCGAAGCTGCTGAAGGCCCCGCTGTTCTTCGTCGCCACCGGGTCGATGGCGAACATCGGTGGCCCCGCGTCAGCTCCCATCGTCGCGAGTGTCTATCACCCCGCGATGGCGCCTGTCGGGCTGCTGATGGCGATTGCGGGCTACGTGCTCGGCATCTACGCGGGCCTTGGCTGCGCGGCGATGCTGGGCTGGCTGGGCGGCTGACCACCCGTTCGCCAGCTCGAGGCCATCGAGCTGGCGAAGGCAGCGCTACGCGAGCTTGCGCATCACGGCCAGCACCTGGCCGATCACGAAATAGTCCGTGTCGTCCGGGTCGGCGGACTCGTCGGTGTAGGTCCGGTCGGGCGAGCGGAAGTGGAGCCTGCGGTCGGCGACCTCGAAGCGACGAACGACGAGGCGGTCGTAGAGCAGCACCGCTACAAGCGCCTGCGGCGGCACACTGAACGGGTCCATCTCTTCCACCACCAGCACGTCACCCTTCCAGATACCGATCTGGCTCATGCCATCATCCCCGGCGGTGACGATGAGCAGCGCCTCCATCTCAATGTCTTCGGGAAGCAGCTTGGGGTCAACGAGGAGTTGCTGCCGAGACCGAGGCAATGGATACTCTGCCGTCTCGGAGGTCAGCGACCGCGCCCGGCGACCGGCGCCTTCTTTCATCTTCAGCAACGCGACGCCCGGTACGTCGCCCTCGTCCGAGAACGGATCGTGCTCACCGCCGATGAGCGAGATGCCCCGGGCCTCGTGCCGCGCCCGACGGATGTACCCCTTCTTCTCCAGCGCGACGATCATCTTGTGGACGCCATTGGTCGACTTGATGCCAAGCTGCGCTCCGATCTCCTTGATGGTCGGCGGCTTTCCGTTGGTACGGATGTAGGAGCGGAGGAACTCGTAGACCTGGTTCTGCCGTTCAGTAAGACGGTCGCGCATGGGAGCGGTGGGGAGCGCGTGGGGAATGGGAGAGGAGGGTGGGGAAAGGTGGGAGATAGGGGGAGAAACCGGGCCTGGACCCCGCGTTATCCACACCACCATATAGGTGAAAATACTTTCACCCAGCCACATGTATGGTGAACAGATTTTCTACTTCTTGGATTCTCGCCCCTCAGCGCCTCCAAGACCTTCGCCGACGCCTCGTACTTATCCACAAAAACGGGCATTTTCGGGCGTTTTTGAGCGATCCGCCTACCTTGCGAGGGCAGTGGGGAAAAGTGGGGAATCCTCCCCTCAGCCTGGCGGCTCCACTGCTCAACCCTCTCCCGGCCGTGGCCGGCTTCAAAGGACAAGCGGAAAACACCATCGACGGCAAGGGCAGAATGCCCGTGCCTGCGAAGATGCGCAGGTCCCTCAGCGCCGACGCCAAAGAGACCTTTGTCGCGACCCGAGGCGAGGAACAGTATATCGCTCTCTTTCCCCTCGATTACTGGGAATCAGAGATCGAAGCGGGCCTCGCAGGCCTGAACAACTTCGACCAGGAAGACCGCGAGTTCATCCGTCGTCTGTCGCGCTGGGCCGATGAGGTGACGATGGACACCCAGGGACGCATCGCGCTCCCCAAACAGCTCGCGGCGTTTGCCGGGCTGGAGCCTGGCTCCAAGGCCCGCATCATCGGCGCCTACGATCGCCTCGAGGTCTGGTCGCCCGAGGTCAATGACCGCCACGAGCAAGCGCAGGAGACTCTCTCCTACGCCGACCTCGCAAAGAACGTCATGGGAGGAACGCCTGCCTGATGCCACTTGCCATGCCCCCCGTCGTCATGTCCCGCTCCCGCCGCCCGCGCCGCGATTCCATCCCCCCGGGGGATCGGGCGTCGGGCCGCACCTCCCTGCGAGCGGAGACCCGGACGACACCCACGGCCGCGCGAGATGCGCTTGCATACGCGACGGCCTACCATGCCCCGGTCCTCGCCAGTGCCGTCCTCGACGGACTGGTGACGGACCGGGATGGGGTCTACGTGGATGGCACCCTCGGCGGCGGCGGCCACAGCGCCGCGCTGCTCGATGCCCTCAGCGAGACCTCGCTGGTGATCGGCATTGACCAGGACGACGAGGCTCTCGCCACCGCGCGCGCGCGCCTCTCTGCAGAAGAGGCCGCTGGACGCTTCCGCGCCGTCAAGGGCAACTTCGGCGACCTCCGCCAGCTCATGGCCGACGTGGACCGGCCCATCGCAGGCATCTTGCTGGACCTCGGCGTGAGCAGCCACCAGCTCGACGCCGCCGAACGCGGCTTCGCCTTCTCCGCCTCCGGCCCGCTGGACATGCGGATGGACCCAACCACCGGCGAGAGCGCCCGCGACCTCATCGCCCGGCTCTCGGCCGACGCGCTGGCGGACGTCATCTACCAGTACGGCGAGGAGCGCCGCTCGCGTGCGATCGCGCGCGCGGTGAAAGAGGCCGCTCCTGAGACCACCGGCGAGCTGACGAAGGCCGTGCGCCAGTCGGTCCCGAACCGCGAGGAGACCAAGGCGCTGGCCCGCGTCTTCCAGGCGCTTCGCATCGCCGTCAACCGTGAGATGGACGTGCTCGAGGACGTGCTCCCCGCTGCACTCGACGTGCTGGCACCCGGCGGCCGCCTGGCGGTGATCGCCTACCACAGCCTCGAGGACCGCCGCGCCAAACAGTTCCTCCGCACGGGCCGCTTCTCGGCTACGGTCGAGAAAGACCTCTATGGCAACCCACTGACTCCGTGGGTGCCTGTCACCCGCAAGGCCATCGTCGCCGACGAGGCCGAGATCACCCAGAACCCTCGCGCGCGCAGTGCGCGCCTCCGCATCGCCCAGAAACACCTGTCTCCCCCCGGACCCTCCGAGCGACATCCGGAAGCGTGAGCGGGTCGCGCGGCCCATCCAGGCACGCTCGTGCCTCCGGCCGCCCGCCCTCGCCACCGGACCTCGCTCCTCTCTCCCTCAGTCGGTCATGCCCACCACAGCCACCAAGCCTCGCAAGAAGAGCGGGGCGAAGAAGAAGAGCACCAGCTCGTCGCGGCCTCGTCCGTCGTCGCGCCTCGCTGCGCGCAAAGCGGGCGCAATGCCGGGTTGGAAAGACCTCGACAAGGGCGGCCGCACCAAGAAGAGCGCCAGCTCGCGCAAGAAGGCTTCAAAGAAGAAGACCCTCTCCAAGAAAGGCCTTCGCCCCCTCGACGCGGTTCCGAGCCTCAAGACTGGCCTGCTGGCCCTGTTCGCCTTTGTTGCCGTGGTCGCTTTCGTCAATCACGTCTACGGCACCCGAGCCACCCTCGACGAACTGCAGGACGCACGGAAAGAGAACGAGCGGCTCCGCCTCACCCACCAACGCCTCCAAGGCGACGTGGACCGCATGACCAGCCCTGAGGCGGTCATGCCCCGCGCCGCTGCGCTTGGCCTCGAAGAGAGCGTCGCCTACGGCCCGACGGTCGTGGTAGCAGACAACTAAACCGACGACGCACCTCTAAGCCGCTCCCGTGACTCCCCGACACACCATCTTGACTCGGCTCTACGTCGTGCTGGTGGGCCTTCTGGTCCTCCCAGCGCTCGTGGTGCTTCAGATGGTTCGGATTCACCTGGAGGATGGGGCCGAGCTGCGGGAGCGGGGTGAGCGGCAAGCGCAGAACCTGATCGACCTCCCGGCGCAACGGGGTGCCATTCTCGACCGCCGAGGCCGCGCCCTGGTGGTCAACACTGCCCGGTACGAGATCGCTGCCGACCCCACCGCTCGGGGCTTCGATGAACGAGCTGGCGAGCTGTACGCCACGCTCGGTCGGCAGACGGGCAAGGGGGCCGACTACTACAGCCGCCGCGTGCGCGACCGTGCCAGCCGCCAGTACGTGGTGCTGGTGCGATCTCTTGACGAGACCTCGAAAGAAGAGCTGGATGCTGCTGACTTCCCGGGGCTGCTCATCAAGGGATCCTATGCCCGGCGCTACAACTACGGCTCACTGGCGGCACACGTCCTCGGCCACGTCAATCGAGACCTGAAGGGACTCGCTGGGCTCGAGGCCCTGTTCGATCAGAACCTTCGAGGCGAAGCGGGGCGCATGGCGGTCCAGATGGACCGGCGTCGCATCCAACGTGCGAGCGTCGGCGGCACTCGCGTTGAGCCGCAGAACGGCGAGGACCTTGTCCTGACGCTTGACCTCGTTCGCCAGTCCATCCTCGAGGAGGAGCTCGCACGGGGCGTACAGGCCGCAGGTGCGACGTGGGGCACGGCGGTGGCGCTCGACCCGCGCACTGGCGCCATCCTCGCGCTGGCGAACGTACCCACCTACGACCCCAACCGGCCGGGCGACTTCACCACGGCTGCGCGGCGTAACCATGCCGTCGTGGACCGCCTCGAGCCAGGCTCCACGTTCAAGATGGTGACCGCCATCGCAGGCGTGGAGAGCGGGCGCATCAACGTCACCGACTCCCTAGAAACCGGTGCTGGGTGGAAGGTCTTCCACGGCCGCACCATCCGTGACAGCCACGCCTACGGCACGCTGTCCTTTGGGGATGCCATCCCGAAGTCGTCCAACATCGCCATGGCGCTGGCTGCGGAGCGGATCGGCGACGCGGAGTTCTACAACATGGCTCGCTTGCTCGGCTTCGGCCAGCCAACGGCGATCGACCTGCCCGGCGAGGTGCAGGGCTCGCTCCGCCGCCCGGAGGCCTGGGGCTCGATGACGCTCAACTCGATGAGCCGCGGCTACGCCGTAGAAGTGACCCCGCTCCAGATTGCCGTCGCCTATGCGGCACTCGCGAACGGCGGCAAGGTGGTCCGTCCTCACCTCGTCGCTGAGCGACGGGATGCCTCCACAGGCCAAACAGTCTGGACGGCTCGCACGGACTCGGTCCGCCGTGCCTTCAGCCCTCGGACGGCAGAGATCCTGATGCCGTACTTCGAAAAGACTGTCGAGACAGGCGGTACGGGTCCACGGGCGCGTGTAGAGGGTTTGCGCGTAGCGGGTAAGACGGGGACAGCCCGCAAGGCAAGGAATGGCGGGTATACGGGCGCTTACCGGGCCAGCTTCGCTGGCATGTTCCCTGCGGAGAACCCAGAGGTCGTGCTGGTGATCGTGATGGACGAGCCGCGCAACGGGTCGTACGGTGGAACCGTCGCGGCACCTGTCTTTGGCGCCGTGGCCCGCCGCTGGATCGGCACCTTCCCGACCATCGCGGAACGCGTGTCGCCAGCTGGAGAGGTCCCCGAGCGCGGCGCGGCGCGCGTGCCCCGTGTCCGCCGGATGCCCGGCGTGATCGCTCAGAACCACCTCCGCGCAGAAGGCTTCCCCGTGCGCCTCGCCAAAGACGCCGCCTGGGCGCCCGTTGATCTCCGCGACCTGACGCCCGGCGACACCGTGCGCCTGGACATGCCCGTCCGGCTCGATCCGGTGGCGGCGTCCGATGAAGGCGAAGCTCGGCGGATGCCAGACCTGCGCGGCCGCAGTGTGCGTCAGGCTGTCGCATGGCTCCGCTCGATGGGCGTCGAGCCCCGCGTTGTCGGCACCGGCATCGTCCGCGAGCAGTCCACCAGCCCGAGGGCAGCGCTCCCCGGAACGGTCACGCTCACCTGCCGCCCTGCTGGGGCCCCGGACGCATGAGCGCGCTGCACGACCAGATCCCCGCTGTCGCGGTCGAGCCGAAGCAGCTCGGCGCGCTGGCGGCGACCGTCGAGGCCGCGGGCCTACTCGCCAGCCCGCTCGATGCCGAGTGGGTCGATGTCGAAATCACAGACGTCGTCAACGACAGTCGGCAGGCGACGCCCGGCGCCCTCTTCGGCGCCCTGTCTGCCGACACGCACCACGGCCGTGACGGCCACACGTTCATCGATGCCGCGCTCGCACAGGGCGCCGCCGCCGCGCTCGTCTCGGACGGGTGGTGGACGGCCGCATCGATCCCGGTACCCTTGGGGAAGGGTGAGCGCCTTCGCGGCGCGGCTTTCGTTCCCACCACGGATACGAGAGCCGCGCTCGCGGAGGTCGCGAATGCGTTCTTCGACCAACCCGGTCGCCAGCTCGCCCTCCTCGGTGTCACCGGCACAAACGGGAAAACAACCACCGTCTTCCTAATTCACCACCTGTTGACCCAGCTCAGCGAGACAGCCGGACTGGTGGGCACCGTCGAGAACCGTATCGGCACGGAGCGCTACGCGACGGCCTTCACAACACCTGAGTCGCCCGACCTCCAGAGGTTCCTGCGCGCGTGCGTGGATAGCGGATGCTCCACTGTGGCGATTGAGGTGTCGAGCCACGGGCTGGCGTTGGATCGGGTTCGCACGCTCGGATTCAACGTAGCGGTCTTTACCAACCTGACGCAGGACCACCTCGACTTCCACCCCACCTTCGAGCACTACCGCAACGCGAAGAAGAGCCTGTTTGACCGCCTCGACGCCAGCGCGACGGCCATCGTCAATGCCGATGACCCGGCGTGGGGCGAGATGACCGCCGACAGCAGCGCGCGGATCGTCACCTTTGGCACTTCAGAGGGTGCCGACGTTCGCGTGGAGGTGCTGGACAACGCTGTGACCGGCCTCCGCCTTCGCCTCGACGGCCACGAGCGGACGTTCCAGCTCGCGGGCCGCTTCAACGCCCTCAACCTGGCTGCGGCTTACGCCGTGGGCCGCGCCCTCGGCCACGACGCCAGCTCGATCCTCGACGCGCTAGCGACCGCGCCCGGCGTGCCGGGCCGCTTCGAGACCGTCCACTCTGACGATGGCGTGCTCGGTGTGGTGGACTACGCCCACACGCCCGATGCGCTGGACAACGTGCTGGCGACCGCCGCCGAGATCGTCCCCGAGGGCAACGACCTCTGGGCCGTGTTTGGCTGCGGCGGCGACCGGGACGCGGGCAAGCGCCCGAAGATGGCCGCCGTCGCTGAGGCCCACGCCACCCATGTGGTCTGCACGAGCGACAACCCTCGCACCGAAGACCCGGAAGCCATCCTGGACGACGTGGTGGCTGGCCTTCGCCAGCCCGACGCCGCGACGCGCATCGCGGACCGCCAGCTCGCCATCGCGTACGCGGCCGCGAATGCTCGGGCTGGCGACGTAGTGGTGGTCGCCGGAAAGGGCCACGAGACCTATCAGATCGTCGGCAACACGAAGCGGGACTTCGACGACCGCGAAGCGCTTCGGGACGCGTTTTCCACGCGCGGGGTAAAGGCATGAAACGTCGTTATCGCCAGCTCAAGCAGACCTATTCCGAGGTGCGTTTGGCGTGTTCTGATTTCATCCTCGGGGTGCGCCCATACAAGCGGAGGGTACCAGACTCGAAGGCTCTAGCTCTCGCCGACTCTTCGCCCGACCCCTACCTGCAGTTCACGCACACTCTGGAGGACGACGTACGACGCACCACACCGTCCCCTGTGGCCCCTCTCACGCTTACGACGAGGGGCGCCTGATGCTGTACCACCTCTTTACATGGCTCGAGGCCACCTACCAGCCCCCCGGCTTCCAGGTCTTCCAGTTCTCGACGGTCCGCGCCGGACTGGCTTCGGGCACGGCTCTGCTCGTAGCGCTGTTCGCAGGCAAGAAGATCATCCGGGCGCTGCAGCGGAAGCAGCTCGGCGAAGTCATTCGTGAAGGCGAGGATGCCGGCGTGGTCAGCCACACGCACAAGGCGGGCACACCCACGATGGGCGGCGTCATCCTGCTCCTGTCGCTGTTCTCAGCCGTTCTCCTCTGGGCGGACCTCACCAACCCGTACGTCTGGATTGCGCTGGTGGCGACCGGCTGGATGGGCGCGGTCGGCTTCGCCGATGACTACATCAAGGTCATCAAGAAGGACAAAGACGGGATCGCCCCGAAAGTCAAGCTGGCCGGTCAACTCTCGCTCGGCGTGATTGTCTCGGTTCTGATCTTGCTGCTCCGTGACGCCCCGCTGGACACCGTCACCAGCCTGCCGTTCGTGCCCAACGGGCTGATCGACTACGACATCCTCCCTGACTGGGGCGGGCGCGACTGGGGCTGGGTCCTCTTCATCCCCATCATCACCTTCATCCTGACGGGCGTGTCCAACGCGGTCAACCTGACCGATGGGCTCGACGGGCTGGCGGCAGGCATCGCAGCGTTCTCGGTGCTCGCCATCACGGTCATGGCCTTCATCACGGGCAACGCCAACCTGGCCGAGTTCGTCAACGATGTGTTCCTGCCGGGATCCAGCGAGCTGGTGATCTTCGGCGCCGCCCTCAGCGCAGCGTGCTTCGGCTTCCTGTGGTACAACGGCCACCCAGCACAGGTCTTCATGGGCGACACGGGCAGCCTGGCTCTCGGGGCCGCCATCGGGACGCTGGCCATCCTGATCAAGAAGGAGCTGTACCTGCCGCTGGTGGGCGCCATCTTCTTCGCGGAGACGCTGTCCGTCATCATCCAGACGAGCTACTTCAAGTACACGCGTAAGAAGTACGGCGAGGGGCGGCGCGTCTTCCGCATGGCGCCGCTGCACCACCACTACGAGGCGAAGGGCACCCACGAGTCCAAGATCGTGATTCGGTTCTGGATCGTGACCGCGCTGATGGCCATTCTGACCCTGTTCCTGTTCCGCATCCGATGACCGAGGCCATGACCACGGATCAGCGGACCGCACAGGACTGGCGCCAGCGCGTGCCCGGCGCACGTGTGACGGTGGTGGGCGCAGCGCGCTCCGGACTGGCGGCGGCGCGCCTGCTCGCTGGGAAAGGCGCCCAGGTCTTCCTCACCGACCGCAACGCCGCACCAGACGGCGTGGAGCGCCAGCTCGAGGCGGCCCAGATCAGCTACGAGTTTGGCGGCCACACCGACCGTGCCCTCGACGCCGACGTGCTGGTGGTCAGTCCCGGCGTGCCGACCTCGGCACCTCTCGTCCAGGACGCGCTGGCGAGAAGCATTCCCGTCGTGAGCGAGATCGAAGCGGCGAGCTGGTTCTGCGACGGCCCCATCGTGGCAGTCACGGGATCCAACGGCAAGACCACTGCCACCGCGTTGCTCGACCACATCTTTACAACCGCAGAGCGGAAGCATGTGACGGCGGGCAACATCGGGCTGGCGTTCTCGGATGTGGTGGAGGACATGGACGAAGACACCGTCGCCCTCCTCGAAGTGTCCTCGTTCCAGCTCGACCACATCGACACGTTCCGGCCTCGTGTGGCCGTGGAGCTGAATGTGACGCCAGACCACCTCGACCGCTACGGCGGCGATGTGGAGGCCTACGCAGCAGCCAAGTTTCGCCTTTTCGAGAACCAGCGCGCGGGTGACGTGCTGGTCTACAACGCGGACGATGAACGCGTCCGCACCGCTGCTGAATCCGCCAGCTCGAGCGGTATGACCCTCCTGCCCTTTTCTCTCGAGCGCGAGCTGGCGACTGGCGGATTCGTCCGCGGCAACCAGCTCGTCCTGTCCCTTCCCTCGGCCCCCTCATCCGAGCCTCCTTCCTCCGTGACGCACGACAATCTCATGCCCAGCTCCGATCTCGCGCTTCGCGGGCGGCACAACCTCTACAACTCCCTCGCGTCCGCCGTCGTGGCGCGTGCGATGGAGATCCGGAGCGATGTGGTCCGCGAGAGCATGACGTCCTTCGAGGGCGTCCCGCACCGTCTCGAGACTGTCCGCACCGTCGGCGGTGTCACCTTCGTCAACGATTCCAAGGCGACCAACGTGAACGCCGTCTGGTATGCCCTCGAGTCCTTCGCCGACCGGGAGGGCCGTGTGGTGCTCATCGCAGGCGGCAAAGACAAGGGCAACGACTATGGCCCGCTCAAGCGCCTCATTGAGGAAACCGTGTCCGGGATCGTCGCCATCGGGGAAGGCGCCGACACGGTGGCGACGGAGCTGGGACCGCACGCTGAGCGCACGGTCCGCGCAGAGACCATGGAGGAGGCCATCCAGTACGCCCAGCTCCTCGCTGAGCCCGGCGACACGGTGCTCCTCAGCCCCGCCTGCGCCTCCTTCGACATGTTCGACAACTACGAGCACCGCGGCGACACCTTCAAACGCCTCGTCCACGCTCTCTAACCCAACCCCGTTTCGCCAGCTCGAACCGCAAGGTCGGCGCAAGCCAGCTGGCGCCTCACTCAACGCTTCCGCTCCGTGGCAAAGGCTGCAACCAAAGCACTCCGCACCCCCTCCGACCGCGTCGTGATGTGGACGGTGTTCATGCTGTCCGCCATCGGCGTGGTGGCGGTGTACAGCGCGGTGGGCTTCCTGGCTGAAACCAAAGCCGACGGCGACACGGAGCGCTTCCTGCTGCGGCACGTGCTGCGTGTCGGGCTGGCGCTGGGCGTGGCGGGCGCGCTCTCGATGCTCGACTACCGGAAGCTGGCGAAGATCTCGAAGCTCGCGCTGGCGCTCTCCATCGGGCTGCTGGTGGCCGTGCAGGTGATGGGCGTGGTGACCAACGGTGCCCAGCGCTGGCTGTCCATCGGGCCGATCACCTTCCAGCCCTCCGACTTCGCCAAGGTGGCGCTGATCCTGCACGTGGCCGTGCTGCTGGCCCGAAAGCAGGACTACATCGACGACCTCGGGCGCGGGCTGGTGCCGCTGCTGGTGTGGATCGTCCCCACGATCCTTCTCATCGGCATGGAGGACCTCTCCACGGCGGCGGTCGTCGGTGGAACTGTGGGCGTCATGATGTTCGTGGGCCGTGTGCGGCTGCTGCACCTCACGACGCTGGCTGTCATCGGCGGCGTGCTGGCCTTCGGATTCCTGGCCTCCAGCCCCCAACGCGCGGCGCGCCTCGAGGCCTACCTCGGCACGTCCATCTTCTCCAATACAGAGGAGGCCCAGGTCTTCAACGCGCAGGATGAGGGCTACCAGGCGGACCAGGCGCGGATCGCGTTCGCGATGGGCGGGCTGGTGGGCGTCGGTTCCGGCAAGAGCATCCAGCGCGACTTCCTCCCGGCGGCCTACAACGACTTCATCCTCGCCATCATCGCCGAGGAATACGGGCTGATCGGCGCGACCGTGGTGCTTCTCATCTTCGCGTGGTTCCTGATCCGCGGCTTCCTCAGAATCGCCAAGGATGCTCCAGATCCACTCGGGCTGTTCCTCGCCACCGGGCTGACTGTGGCCGTCGCTCTCTACGGATTCGTCAACGCCGCCGTGGCCTGTGGGCTGCTGCCCGTCACCGGGCTGGCGATGCCCTTCATCAGCTACGGCGGCACGTCGCTGCTCGCGACCGGCGCCATGGTCGGCATCCTGCTCAACATCTCCCGCCACGTCAAGCCGTCGTGACTGTCACCGCCACCCGCCAGCTCGATGCGCCCGCTGCCACTCCGGCAGTGGGGACGCCGCGCGTGCTGTTTGCGTGCGGCGGAACGGGTGGGCACGTCTACCCGGCCATCGCCATCGCCGATGCGCTTCGCGCGCTCCGGCCCGGCGCGGCGGTGGCGTTTGCGGGCACGCGCGACCGGATGGAGTGGGAGGCCGTTCCGAAGGCGGGCTACCCGATCCATGCGATCACCGTGAGTGGCTTCCAGCGCGGCCTGTCCGCCAGCTCGCTCAAGCGCAACCTGTCATTCCCCTTCAAGCTGGCGAAGGGGCTGGGCGAGAGCTGGCGTTTGATCGGCTCCTTCGACCCCGACGTCGTGGTGGGCACCGGCGGCTACGCAAGCGGGCCGGTCGGGCTGGCAGGGGCATTGCGCGGGCGCAAGCTGGTGCTGCAGGAGCAGAACGCGATTGCAGGCGCCACCAACAAGTTACTGGCCGGACGCGCCGACCGCGTGTTCGTCGCCTTCGATGCCGCCCAGAGCGCCTTCTCGCAAGACACGACCGTCGCAGGCAACCCAGTCCGCCAGGACCTAGTGGAGGCTGACCGCGCCGAGGCGCTCGCTCACTTCGGCTTCCCCGACGACGCCCGTGTGCTGCTCGCCTTTGGCGGGTCGCTCGGCGCTCGCCCCATTAACGACGCCGTGTCCAGCGCGCTGGAACCGATCCTCGCCAGCCCGACGGCCCATATCCTCTGGGCCGCGGGCAAGCGCTACTACGACGAGCTGGCGCCGCGCATCGACCATGAGCGGGTCCGGCTGCTGCCGTACCTCAACCGGATGGACCTCGCCTACGCCGCCGCCGACCTTGCCGTCTGCCGCTCGGGCGCCATCACGTGCTCCGAGCTGGCGGTCACCGGCACACCGTCGGTGCTGGTCCCCAGCCCGAACGTGACGGCGGACCACCAGACGCAGAACGCCCTTGCTCTCGGCGATGCCGCCATCGTACTGCCCGAGAGCGAGCTGGCGACACGCTTCGCCGACGTGGTCTCCACGTTGCTCACCAACAACGCGCAGCTCCTCGACATGCAAGAGGCCGCTCGGGCGGAAGCCCGTCCCAACGCGGCTCGCACCATCGCCGAAGCCGTCATTGCCCTGAGCCCGGCATCATGAGCACCATCACACCCATTCCGATGGCGGACCGCCGGAAGCAGGGCGAGATGGGACGCGTGCGCCATGTCCACATGGTGGGCATCGGCGGCATTGGCATGTCGTCGATCGCCGAGGTGCTGATCCGGCGTGGCTTCCAGATCACGGGGTCGGACATTCGCAAGAGCGACGTCACTGCCCACCTCGAGGACCTCGGAGCAACGATCCATGAGGGCCATTCTGCCGAGAACGTTGCCGATGCAGACGTGGTCGTCTACTCCTCTGCTGTTAGGCCGGACGAGAATCCGGAGACCGTTGAGGCCCGCCGCCGCCTGATTCCGATTATCAAGCGGGCTGAGATGCTGGGCGAGCTGATGCGCGCCAAGCGTGGCGTCGGCATCGCAGGCACGCACGGCAAGACGACGACGACGACGATGGTTGGGCTGGTGGCGAAGGCCGCTGACTTCGACCCGACGATCATCGTCGGCGGCAAGGTGGCTGAGTTCGGCTCCAATGCGGTCGCCGGAAAGGGCGACCTGATCGTGATCGAGGCCGATGAGTACGATCGCACCTTCCTCCGGCTGACGCCCATCGTGGCGGTCGTGACCAACATCGAGGCCGATCACCTCGACATCTACGAGGACCTCGACGACATCAAGGACGCGTTCGTCGAGTACGCCAACAAGGTCCCGTTCTTCGGCGCAGCCATCCTCTGCCTGGACGATGCCAACGTGCGCTCGGTGCTGGGCCGGATCACGCGGCCGGTCATCACCTACGGAACCAGCCGCCAGGCCACGCTGCGCGCCGAGAACATCGAGCAGCTCGAGGCGACCACCTGCTTCGATGTGTTCGAGGGCACCGAGCGGCTGGGCGGCGTTGTGCTCCACGCGCCCGGTCTCCACAATGTCCGCAACGCGATGGCAGCGGTGGCTGTCGGCCTCGAGCTGGGGATCGACTTCCCGACCATCGCCGCCGGGCTGGCGCAGTACACGGGCGTCCAGCGCCGCTTCCAGATCAAGGGCGAGGCGGAGTACGACGGCGACACCGTGGTCGTCGTGGACGACTATGCGCACCATCCAACGGAGGTGGAAGCCACGCTCGAGGCAGCCGCTCGAGGCTGGCCTGCGCGGCGCGTGGTGGCTGTCTTCCAGCCACACCTCTACAGCCGCACACGCGACCTCGCCGACGAGTTCGCGCACGCCTTCTACGACGCCAACGTGCTGGTGGTCACAGACGTGTATCCGGCCCGCGAGGCGCCCATTGAGGGCATCGACGGCCAGATGGTGGCTGACCGCGCCCGAGACTACGGCCACCGCGACGTGCACTACATCGAGCAGAAGACCGACCTACCGACGGCGCTCCGCGAGATCGTCCAGCCCGGCGACCTCGTGGTAACGATGGGCGCGGGCGACATCTGGCGCTACGGCCAGGCCTTCCTCGACGAGCTGATGTCCTCATCGGACACCGAACCCTCCACCGCAGCCTGATGGGCAAGACCACCAAAAAGGCTCCCGTTCGCACGACCCGGCAGAAGCTGGCTCGCCTCGCCGTGCGCCTCGCGTTCGTCGCGCTGGCGCTCGGACTGGTGGCTGCCTGGATGTGGCAGCGGACGCTTCCGATCAAGCAGGTTGCAGTGATTGGCAACGTGCAGGCCCAGGACGAGGACGTGATCCGGCTGGTGCGGGCGACGCCCGACTCGGTCGCGCTGTTCGGCCTCGATCCAGCACTGATGGCCGACCGCGCCGAGCGCCACCCGTGGGTCCGCAAGGCTCACATCCGGCGCCTGCCGACCGGCACGCTGCGCGTCCGCGTGGAAGAACGCCAGCCCGCCGCCCTCGTGCTTGGTGCTGATGGCCGACCGGCCCATTTCCTCGACGCCAGTGGCTACGCGATGCCTATGCGCCGCCAGGCCCTCGCCGACGTGCCCGTTCTGCGCGGCGCACTCCCCGACTACCACCCGACGCAGCCCGTCCCCTCGAGGTCACTCCGCGAACTTCTGGCCGCCCTAGCCAGCGCGGACGCCGAGACCGACGCCCTCATCAGCGAGATCGTGTGGACCCCGAGCCGTACCACGCTCTGGACGACCCCCACGAGCAGCCGCGCGACGCTCCCTGTCCGCCTCGGGCGAACCGGCCAGGCCGATCAACTCCGCCGCTTGCATGCCTTCTGGCACCAAGCCGTCCTCCCCCGCCCCGACGCCCCCATCGAGGCCGTCGATCTCCGCTTCGGGGGGCAGGTCGTCACAAAGGAGGCCGACCTGCCTGCGTCCACCGTCCTCGCCTCCACGGTTCCTGCCAGCCCATAGTTCTTCGCCAGCTGGCGGCCTTTCCACTGTTCTCATCACGCTTCCCCAATCCTCTCCCTGCCATGACCTCTCACACTCCTGAATCCGAGCGCTTCGTCGTCGGCGTAGACATCGGAACGACCAAGATCTGCGCCGTCGTCGCCTCCGAGGACGATCTCGGGCGCATCAACGTGCGCGGCGTGGGCGTCGCCGCGTCCGAAGGGCTCAACCGCGGCGTCGTCGTCAACATCGACAAGACCGTCGATGCCATCAAGAAAGCCATCTCCGAGGCTGAGCGTTCGGCGGGCGTCGAGACGCGGAGCGTGGTGGTTGGCATCGCAGGCGACCACATCCAGAGCTTCCAGAGCCGAGGCGTCATCACCGTCTCCGGCGGCGAGATCGACCGCGAGGACGTCCAGCGCTTGCTGGAGGACACCAAGCACGTCGCCATGCCTGCCGACCGCGAGATCCTGCATGTGCTCCCGCAGGAGTTCATTGTGGACGGCCAGGACGGCGTGGCCGACCCGGTTGGAATGAGCGGCGTCCGTCTCGAGACCAACGTCCACATCATCACAGGCCTCGTCAGCGCAGCCAAGAACGTCTACCGCTGCATCGAGAAAGCGGGCTACGCTGTGGATGACATCGTGCTGGAACCGCTCGCCAGCTCGCACGCCGTCCTCCACCCGGACGAGCGCGAGATCGGCGTCGTGCTGGTGGACATCGGCGGCGGCACCACGGACATCGCCATCTTCGAGGACAAGACCATCCGCCACACGGCGGTCGTGGCCGTGGCCGGCAACAAGGTCACCGACGACCTCCGCAAGGGCCTCGG
>JBCBZH010000163.1:0-9607 GCA_039815415.1 Bacteroidota bacterium | reverse complement strand
GACCAGTACCTCAGCTACCTCGTGGCCGAGATCTACAGCGCCAATGCCGATTGGCCGGCCAACAACATGAAACTCTGGCGGCCCAGGACCCCAGAAGGCCGCTGGAGGTGGATGTTCTTCGATCTCGACTTTGGGTTTGGGGGCAACGGAGAAGGGCGTGCCACCAGCAACACCCTCGAGCTGGCGACGGCCACCAACGGACCCGATTGGCCCAACCCGCCGTGGTCCACGTACCTCTTTCGCACGCTGCTTGAGAACGACGGCTTCCGACATGCCTTCATCCAGCGCATGGCGGCGCACATCAACACGACGTTCGCGCCAGCTCAAACCATCGGTCTGATCGACAGCATGCAGGCGGTGATCGCGCTGGAGATGCCGCGGCACACCACGCGCTGGCCGCGATCGGCGTCCTTCGGGTCGAGTTGGGAATCGCAGGTCCAGATCATGCGCGACTTTGCCCGCGACCGGCCAGCTCAGATGCGTGGGTTTGTCAACCGGTATTTCTCGGAGGTGCCCGGATCGGCCCTTCTCAAGATTGGCGTAGAGGGACCAGGCCATATTCAGGCTGAAGGTGTACCGCTTGCTGTCGGCACCGTCGCGTCTCCATTCGATGCGGTCTTCTTTCGGGGGGTCCCCATCCGTCTTGTCGCCGTTCCAGAGGAGGGTTATGTCTTCTCAGGATGGAGTGGACACGTTGAGGCAGGAGCGGACACGGTCTCAGTCGTGCTCACGGGCACGGCCAGCTTAACGGCAACCTTCGAGCTGGCGTCCACGGACACGCCGGACGAAGCGATTGCAGAGACCACCCTCAGCTCGATTTGGCCCAACCCGGCGAGTCACGTCGCCCACGTTGAGGCCACCCTTTCCGCTCCCGGGCCGTTGTCCGTGCGCGTGGTGGACATGCTCGGGCGCACGGTCGCCACGCTGTCTGAGGGGCGTCAGCTCGCGGGAATGCATCGGCTCGAGGTGGACGCCAGCGCGTTGCCCGGTGGCCTCTACATGGTCGTGATGCAGGCGGGCGAGGTCCAGGCGATGCGTCGCCTCGTGGTGGCCCGGTAGCCGCCTCGAGCTGGCGATGACACGGGGTGGCGCGGATCGTCAAACGATTGGCGCCCGGGTCCAAGGCGTGGGGCAGGGCCGGTGAGAGGTTGGATGCGTCCTCCACATCCCCCGACACCATGACCCTCTCCGACGCCCTCGCCGCGCTCGACGCCACCCGCGCCTCCATCCTCGCGGACCTCGATGCCTTTGCTCCTGAGCAGCGCACGTTCTCGCCCTCAGACACAGACTGGTCTGTGGAGCAGGTGGCCGAGCATCTGCTGACCGCCGAGCGTGGGATTCTAGGGTCCATTCAGCGGTCGGCAGGAGCGGATCTGGGAGCCCCCTCGCCCAACGCCGTCGAGGGCGTGATCTCGTTCATGAACTCCGACCAGAAAGCGCAGACGCCGCCATTTCTTCAACCACAGGGCATGGCCTACGAGGACGCTCGCGACGGCCTGGGCTCTGTCGGGGCCGACTGGCATGCGCTGGTGGCAACTCATGCGGACAGCGCTCAGGGCCGCGCCGTGTTCGCGCACCCGATGGCTGGACCGATGACCCTCCTGGATACGCTTCGCTTCGTGGAATCCCACGCGGGGCACCACCGTCACCAGCTCGAGCGCATCCGGGCGTCCGACGGCTTCCCAGCGTAAGTCAGGCGGCGTGAGCCTTGCGCCAGGCAGAGGGTGTCATGCCCTCCCAGCGCTGAAAGGCTCGGCTGAACACGGCCTGGTCCGCGTACCCGATCTCGGCAGCGATCTCGCTGAGCGGGAGGGGCGAGCTGGCGAGACGGCGTTTGGCGGTGTCTCTCCGGTGGGCATCCAACACCTCGCGGAACGAGGTGTCCTCGGCCGCGAGATGGCGCTGGAGCGACCGCGCGGACAGTCCAAGCCGAGAGGCCACGTGCTGGACGTTGAAGTGCCCGAGCGTTAGCAACTCCGGCAACGCGCAGCGGATGGCGTACGTGAGCGGGGACCGCCCGTATGCATCGTCGATGATCTGGTCAGCCGTCGAGGAGATCAGAGCGTACAACGCCGGGTCTGCCGTACGGACGGGAGCGTCGAGCTGGCGAGCGGGGAACGACGCGGTGGAATGCTCTTCGCTAATCGACAGGGCCGTGGGAGTGATTCCCAGCGCGTCCGCACAGCCATCGACATCTCGGCCAATGGGAGGGGCGACGGATGCCGCGGTCAGCTCGAAGTCGGCCACGCCAGCCCGAAGACGGCTCAGCACCACCGACAGGGCCCACGCTTCGCCGATGGGCAGACGCGGGAACGGCGGCGCCGTTCGGATCACAATGCGGACATCGGCCAGCGAGCGTCGGTCTGGTTTGTCAACCGACAGGAGAAGCGTGACCGTCGCGAAGCGAAAAAAGCGGACGGCGTCGGAGAGGGCGGCATCGAGCGTAGGCGCCGAGACCGCAAGTGTATCGAGCAGCCGCATGGACCCGAGGGGCAGGGCCTGGCCCGCTCGGATCACCAGCTCAGACCGCGAGTCTAGCTCGCCAGCTCGAGCCCAGACCTGCTCGATGGCTGTCACTGGGACCATGGCAAACGGAGCCTCGAGCTGGTCGGTACTCAGGCCCGAGGCGTCGAGTAGGGCGTCCCGAGAGACGCCGACGGCGGCGAGGCCTTTGAGAGCAGCCTGGAGGGTGGAGGCGGGGACGAGCATGGGTGGCGCGGATAGTCAAGTCTGCGGCGTCGGGGGACAAGCCGCTCGCGGGCTGGTGCGCGAGCTTGTCGGGCAAGCTATCCGTCGATCCCCGATGTCTGCACCTACACAGGCGGTCTTCCTCACACTCGTCGCGTTCGTCTGTCTGGCGCTACTGGTCGGCGTGGGATGGACCTCGCGCGACCTCGCCGCCGATCAACGTCTCCGCAGAGTGCTCGGCACGGCCATCGGGCTGGTGGTGTGGCTAGGCATCACCGCGGGGCTGGCTCGCTCCGGCGTCCTGTCCAACTTCGACGCGCTCCCCCCGCGAGCTCCCATCCTTCTGGTCGCCCTGACCGCGGGCACAGTGGCCTTCGCCTTCTCGCCGATTGGCGCTCGCCTTGCGTCGGGGCTACCCTTGGCGGCCCTCGTCGGCGTGCAGGCGTTCCGGGTGCCGCTCGAGCTGGTGTTGCACCGGCTCTATGTAGAGGACGTGCTCCCGGTGCAGGTCACATACGCCGGGTGGAACTACGACATCGTCACGGGCCTGCTGGCGGCGGCGTTGGCGGTGATGTTGTGGCGAGGCAGCGGGAGCGCAAGGTTGGTGGCGCTTTGGAATGGTCTCGGGCTGGTGCTGCTCGCGGTTGTGGTAGGGACAGCAGCCCTGTCATTGCCGACTCCGTTCCAGCAGCTCGAGCCCTCTACCGCTGCCGTGACGACGATTCCACTGATCTGGCTGCCCTCGGTGCTGGTGATGGCAGCCCTGCTGGGGCACCTGCTCGTGATCCGGCGGCTGAAGGCGGACCGGACGGCTGAGGTGGTCTGAGGGTTCGGACGGAAGCGGATCTAGGGACCGGAGGGGTAGGTGGCCAGCTTGGGGCTACTCTCCATCGCCGGTCCCGAGGATGCGTGTCGCCGCCGTACTCAGTGTGTTTGTCCTTCTCAGTTCGCCAGCTCGAGCCCAGTCCACGGCTTCAGGCGACTCGCCTAGTGCCACGTATGCTCTCGATGCCGTCCGCGTGGAAGGGGACGACATACGACTGGATGGCCGCTTGGACGAGCCGGCGTGGAGCACCGCCCCGGTCGCGACAGGTTTCATCCAGTTCGACCCGCAGGCCGGAGCCGAGGCGACGGAGCGGACGGAGGCCCGCGTGCTAGTGGGGGCGGCTTCGGTGTACGTTGGAATGCGGCTCTACGATCGCCAGCCCGACGCCATCGACGCTCGTCTGGATCGCCGCGACGTGGACCAGAACACCGACGCTGCGACGGTTCTGCTCGATTCCTACAATGACGACCTCACCGCCTTCGCTTTCCGCGTGACGCCCGCAGGCGTGAAGCGGGATCTGCTCCTCTACGATGACATTCGGCAGGACGATTCGTGGGACGCCGTCTGGGACGTGGCTACGAGCCGCAGCGATGCGGGGTGGACGGCAGAGTTCGAGATCCCGCTTTCCCAGCTTCGGTTCGCAGGAGGAGAGGGCCCTCACACCTGGGGCATCCAGTTCGCACGCCTGCACTTCCGAACAGGTGAGACGACCTACTGGGCGCCCCTCCTCCCAGGGACGTTCGGCACCGTAAGCCGATTCGGAAGCTTGCAGATCCCAGGGGCTCTGAGGGCTCCACGTGCCGTTGAGGTCCAGCCATACGTCGCCGGAACGGTGACACGGGCGCCGGGAGAGGAGGCGAATCCGTTTTATCAGGCCACCGACGCCAGCCCGTCGGTGGGCGTGGACTTCAAGGTGGGGCTGACAAGCGATCTCCGCTTGACCGGCACCATCAACCCGGACTTTGGGCAAGTCGAAGCCGACCCTGCCCAGATCAACCTGACGGCCTACGAGCTGTTTTTCCCGGAGCGCCGCCCCTTCTTCGTCGAAGGCCTGGATGTGTTCAACTACGGCCGGACCCGGGCCTACTTCAACAACAACCGGCCGCTGTTCCTATACACTCGGCGGATCGGACGCAGTCCGCAACGCAGCCGCTTTGTGCCCGGATCGGCCTACGCGCTGGCGGGAGAAACCGGCTCGGTCTACAGCGCCCAGCCTGCACAAACGACCATCCTCGGGGCAGCCAAGATGACCGGGCGGGTAGGAGCCTTCACCGTGGGGATGCTGGATGCGGTCACAGCCCCGGAGTTTGGGCAGTTCGCGGTGCTTGGAGCAGACGGTGCACGCCAGCTCGAGGACCGAGCACTCATCGAGCCAATCTCCAACTACTTCGTGTCGCGGGTCCGGGGACGGGTTGGAGACACGCAGGTGGGCGGGCTGGTGACGTCCGTGAGCCGCGTACGTGACGACGCGCTGGCGGATCTGCTCCCGGGGCAGGAGCTGGTGGTGGGTGTGGATGGCGAGCACCCGCTCTCCGATGCCTGGATCATCAGCGGGCTGGCGTCGGGCAGCCTTGTGTCTGGAAGCGAGGACGCACTCCTGATCCAGCAGACGGCCTTCCGCCGTCTCTACCATCGCGCGGACGCAGATCATCTTGCAGTGGACTCCTCTCTCACCTTCCTGACAGGCACCACGGCCGAGCTGGCGCTCTCGAAGGTGACCGGAGAGCACTGGCGTGGATCCATCAGCGCGGCCTACACGTCTCCGGGATTCGAGTCCAACGCTCTCGGCTTCCAGACGCGCGCCGATCAGAACTACATCGGAGCCTCTGTCTTTTACGACGAGACAGAGCCTGCCGAGCCTCTCCGGCGCTGGACGGCCAACCTCTTCGGATCGCTCGGGTACAGCATGGGTTGGGACCGCACCCACTCTTTCATTGGGTGGGGGCTCGGAGCGGAGTTCGACAACTTCTGGAGCGGTCGGCTGTCTGGGTTTGCCAACATCCGAACGGTCAATGACCGGATCACGCGAGGTGGGCCACTCTGGACCGATCCAGCTGGGATGACGATGGCGCTGTTCGTCAACTCGGACGCGCGAAAGCCGGTTCAGGCCAATGCGTTTGTGCACGGAGCTACAGATGAGATCGGCGGCGGCTTCTTCGGAGGCGGGCTGACCCTGTCGGGGCGCCCCGCGCCGAGCCTGTCGCTGTCCCTTGGGCCGTCCGTGACCCACACCGTATCCCCCTACCAGTACGTGACCGCCTTCGACGATCCGGCGGCGACAGCCACGTTCGGGCGGCGCTACGTGTTCGGGCGCATCAACCGCATCGACGCATCGCTAGAAACCCGCCTCGATTGGACGTTCTCCCCGAATGTGTCTCTGCAGCTCTACCTCCGGCCTCTCGTCTCGACCGGGCAGTACACGGACTATCGCGAGGTCGACCGGCCGTTGGCAATGGCACTCCCGGTCTACGGCG
Source organism: Bacteroidota bacterium (assembly GCA_039815415.1). Taxonomy (GTDB): domain Bacteria; phylum Bacteroidota; class Rhodothermia; order Rhodothermales; family Rubricoccaceae; genus JBCBZH01. The sequence continues at coordinate 3,619 of JBCBZH010000163.1, read as the reverse complement.
TCGACAAGGGCACCGCCACGGAGAACCCAGATGGCACCATCACCATCGACCCAGGCGATGGGGGAGAGGCCTTCACCGTTGGCGACAACGACTTCACGTTTCGCGCGCTCCAGGGCAACGCCGTTCTGCGTTGGGAATACCGCCCAGGCTCCACGTTCTTCTTCGTCTGGCAGCAGCAACGCTCCGGCTACCTTGTCGAGGACGGTGTCTTTCGCCAGCGTGACGTGACCGATCTGTTCACCGACCCCGGCCAGAACGTCTTCCTCGTCAAGTTCAGTTACTGGTTCGCTCGATGACCGACACTCGCCCACCGACGCTCCGATTGGTGCTGATTCTCATGGGTGCGGCGATCCCAGGTTTAATTGCAGCGACGCTGGGTATTCCTGAGACGTTGGCCGCTGTCGCGGGTGTGGAGGTCCCGGACGAGCCGTGGTGGGTCTACGCGGCATCGATAGTGCAGACGACAGCGATGGTCGGGCTTGCGGCCTGGGGCGGTGCCGTGCTGGCGCCCCGCGTGGGTCTGAAGGCGCCTGCGGCTGAGGCGCTTGCCCGTCGCCAGCCCGTTGGCCCTGCGCTTCGCCCGCAGTGGGTCCCCGGCCTCCTCGGCGGGCTGGCGGGGACGGCGCTACTGGTGGGCGTGGGAGCCCTGGCCCCAGCGGAGATTGCCGCGGTGGGCGAGCGCGTCCAGCCCTCGCTGGCGATGCGCGTGCTCTACGGAGGCATCACCGAGGAAGTGCTGGTTCGCTGGGGCGTGATGACGGCGCTGGTAGCGCTCCTCTGGCGGGTCTCAGGACGACACGGAGATCGTCCTGCAGGGTGGCAGGTGGTCGGGGCCATCCTCGTGTCCGCGCTGTTGTTCGGCCTGGGGCATCTGCCCATTGTCTCGGCCATGGTGGAAACGGTGACGCCCTCCGTGGTGGCCTACATCGTGCTGGGGAACGGCGCGTTTGGCATCCTGGCCGGATGGCTCTACTGGCGATGGGGGCTCGAGTCCGCCATCCTCGCGCACATGGGAGCCCATCTGGGGACGGCGGCCATCGCAGCTCTGCTCGGGTAGTATGGCCGACCGCGCACGTCCGTCCATCATCGAGCTGGTGCTCGCGGAGCCGGGCGCGGATCCCGTGCTTCCGCTCTATCTCCGCATCCGGGATCACATCCGCAACCTGATCCTGGACGAGCACCTCGCCGCAGGGGACCGCCTGCCGGCCTCGCGGGTGCTGGCTGGCGACCTCGGGGTGTCCCGTACCACCATCGAGCTGGCGTACGACGAGCTGGTGTCGGGCGGGTTTGTGGAGCGGCGGCGCGGGTCAGGGACGTACGTGGTGGACTTGCTGCCGACGCGCCCGACGCCCCTCCGCCGGCTCGAGGGAGCAGGCGTGGCGCCTCAGCAGCTCTCCGAGGTCGGGCGACGACTGGGCACGATTCGAGGGTTCCGGGATGATCCTGTGCTCCCGGCCGGGTTCGTGGCCTGCCATCCGAACGAGGAGGCGTTTCCGGTAGCCCTCTGGAATCAGGTGCTGGTAGACAGGGTCTACGACCGGGGGCGCGACCTGCTGCGGTCCGTGCCGCTGCTGGGGGATCCGACCCTGCGACGTGAACTCGCCGACCACCTCGCGCGGACCCGGCGGGTTCAGTGCAGCCCCGAGCGATTGCTGATCCTCGCGAGCACGCAGCAGGCGCTCGGGTTCCTCTCCACTCTGTTGCTGGACGCTGGAGATACCGTCTGGATGGAGGAGCCAGGGTATCTCGGCGCGCGTGCGGTTTTCCAGGCGAGCGGCACCCGGCTTGTCCCCGTTCCGGTGGATGCAGAGGGGCTGGTGGTTGCCGACGGGCTGGCGATGGCTCCCGATGCCCGCCTCGCGTACGTCACTCCGTCGCACCAGTATCCGACCGGCGTGACGCTCTCGGCCGAGCGGCGCGTCGAGCTGCTGGAGTGGGCGCGTGATGCCGACGCCTGGATTGTAGAAGACGACTACGACAGCGAGTTCCGCCACGTGGGGCGACCGCTGCCTCCGCTCCAAAGCTTCGACCGCGACGGGCGGGTGATCTACGTAGGCACGTTCAACAAGGCCCTGTTTCCGGGCCTCCGCCTGGCCTATGTGGTGCTCCCGGAGTCTCTGGTGGAGGTCGCTGAGCGAGGCATCGAGGTTGTGGGAGGGCAGCCTTCGGGGCTGGTGCAGGCTTCGGCGGCGGCCTTCCTCGAGCTGGGGCACTTCGCGGCCCACCTGCGACGCACGCGAGAGCTCTACAGAACCCGACGGGACGTGCTGCTGGCCTCGGTCGAGGAGCACCTCGAGGGCGTCGTCGAGCTGGGGCCGTCCGAGACGGGGCTACACGTGTGCGCGCGTCTGGCGGATGGCGTGTCGGATCGCGAGCTGTCGGAGCGGGCCGGGCAGGCCGGGCTCCACGTACCGCCGTTGTCTCCGTGCTATCTCGTCGCGGAGCGGTCCGCGTCTGGGATGATCCTCGGCTATGCAGGCGTCGATGAGCGAGGGCTGCAGCGGGGACTCCGCCAGCTCGCCTCTGTGGTGAGTGGGGCCTGACGCTCGCCCTCTCGAGGCGATCTTGGTGCTCCCAACTCCGACCCGCCATGCGCTATCTCCTCGTGTGTCTCGTGCTCTCGGCGGCCACCGCGCACGCACAGCCGTTTCAGACCACGCCGTTCCTCTGGTTCGACCTCGCGGAGCATCTCAGTGCCGACGTGCAACTCGGCGACCTGGACGGGGATGGAGACCTGGATGTCGCTCTGGCGAATGGGCGGCACTGGGCGCAGCCGGACTTCGTGTTCCTGCACACTGCGCGCGGTCGCTTGATGGAGGCTCGGCCTCTAGGGACCGGCATGGGGCCCAGCTACACCGTGTCGCTCGGCGATCTTGATGGCGACGGCGATCTGGATGGGGTTGTAGTGCGGGATCTGCTCCCGGCGCAGGTGTTCCTCAACGACGGGCTGGCGACCTTCACGGCCGGAGCATTGCTGGAGGGGAGTGGAGGCTCTGCGCGGGGCGCCGTGCTCGCGGATCTCGATGCCGATGGCACGCCGGATCTCGTCATTGCGCGTCGTGGAGACCCGGATCTGCTCTTCCTCGGGGACGGTGCGGGTGGGTTTTCAGCGGGGCAGCCGATTGGAAACCCGGAAGGCCGCTCCATCTCTGTGGCGGCGGCGGATCTCAACGGCGACGGACACATGGACCTCGCGTTCGCCCGTCGCGATGGGCAGGCGAGCGTCGTCGCATTCGGAGACGGGCAGGGCGGATTCGAGGAACACGACCTGCCAGACAGTGTGGGCGACACGCGCCGCGTGGCTGTGGCCGATGTGGATGGCGATGGCGCGATGGATGTCGTGCTCGGCGTTATCGGAGGCGAGAATGCCGTCTACGCCGGAGACGGATTGGGCGGCTTTGCACGCGCGTCCACCTTTGGCGCCGCCGATGGGAGGACCTACGCACTGGCGGTTGCCGACCTCGACGGTGACGGAGACATCGATCTGGTGGAAGGCAACACGCGTCAGTCCAACGCGGTGTATGTCAACGATGGGACGGGGACGTTCGAGCGCCTGGACCTGGAGGATGAGCCTGCTGACACCTATGGCGTCGCCGTGGGAGACCTCAATGGCGATGGG
>JBCBZH010000254.1:0-6414 GCA_039815415.1 Bacteroidota bacterium | reverse complement strand
CGACGAGCTGGCGCGGCTGGCGGCCGACTGCCACGTGGGCGGCCTGATGACCGGCAAGGCGGGCGTGCTTCACCTTCACCTCGGAGACGGCAGACGGGGCCTGGAGATGGTTCGCCAGCTCGTGGACACGACCGAGATCCCACCGCGAACGCTCCATCCCACGCACGTCAACCGGCGTGGAGCGCTTCTGGATGAGGCGTTCGCACTCATTGAGCAGGGCGTGACCGTGGACGTAACAGCCTTCCCACCCGAGTTCGCTACAAGCGATGAGGTGCTCGCCGCCGACGCCCTCGTCCGCGCTTTCGACGCCGGACTCACGGAGCGCGTCACCGCCTCCTCCGATGGCGGCGGCTGCCTGCCCGAGTTCGACGCCCAGGGCGAGCTGGTACGGATGGGCTTCGCCACGTCCGCCGCGCTGGCGGACCTACTCGCCGATCTGCTGCGCCGGGGCGTCCCGCTCGAGCTGGCGCTGCAGCCTTTCACGCGCACGCCAGCTCGGTTGCTGCGCCTACACGGGAAGGGAGAGATCGCCGTCGGCCACGACGCCGATCTCGTGGTTCTGGACGCCGACGGTCGCCCGTCCGATGTGATGGCGCAGGGCCGCTGGCACATCCGTCGCGGTGCTCCGGTCGTGCGCGGCACGTTCGAGGCCGCCAGCTCGTAACGCCTCCCTTCTCTAGGGCGCCCCTCACGGTGTCTGTGCGCGTCTGTTATCCCACCACGCTTACGTCCCCCACCCGTTTATGCCCTCCCCCTCTGTTGATTCGCCGCGCGGCGCCGTCATCCCCATCGGCGGCGCCGAGGCCAAAACCGGCACCCGTGCCATCCTCACGCGCGTGCTCGAGCTGGCGGGCGGTCCGGATGCCCGGGTGGCTGTCATCCCAACCGCGTCCGAGCTTCCTGACACCGGCGAGCGCTACGCCAAGCTGTTCAAAGACCTCGGCGCAACGAGCGTCAAGGTGCTCAACATCTCCGAGCGGGAGCACGCTCGCGTCCCGGAAGTGGTCGATGCCGTGCGCGACTCGACGGGCATTTTCATGACGGGCGGCAACCAGCTTCGCCTCTCCACCATCCTCGGCGGCACGCCGCTGGCCCAGGCCATCCGCCGCCAGAACGCGGCTGGTGTGGTTGTGGCAGGCACGTCGGCGGGTGCGGCGGTAATGCCCGAGCACATGATCGCCACCGGACCTACCGGCCCGACGCCTACGACGGAGGGCGTCGTGCTGGCACCGGGCCTCGGGCTGACGAACCGCCTCATCATCGACCAGCACTTCCGGCAGCGCGACCGTCTCGGCCGCCTCCTCACAGCCGTCAGCTACAACCCCTTTGCCACTGGCGTGGGCATCGACGAGGATACCGGTCTGGTGCTGATGGGCGACAACACATTCGAGGTGATCGGAAATGGAACGGTGACCGTGGTGGATCCCACAGATCTCAGCTACACCTCGATGGACTCCGTGCGCTCTGGCGAGCCCGTAACGCTGATCGGGCTGAAGGTGCATGTGTTGGCGGCAGGCTGCACGTACGACACCAACACGCACACGGCCTACGCGCCCAGCCGGGTCCCTTTCCTGGACGAAGACGAAGACCCAGTCCCTGAGAACAACAGCTGAGGAGGCCCTACGTCCCTTGGACATCATTCCTTAACCCGTCCTCAAGACATCCTCAGGCAACAGATGAAGGCTGTGCGGAGTATAAAGTTCTCAGACCTCTTCTGTCGTCATGGCAGCTGTATTCATCCTCGGACTCAGCGCGTTGCTTTTCGGAGCCATCTTCGCGGGAGCCTACGCGCTCGTCGCGTGGGAACGGCGCGCGACTCTGTTCCAGGACATTCACGACACCTCGGCGCACGCGTGAGAGCCCAGGCTTTTCACACCGCCAGCTCGTAGACGAGCTCACGTCACCTTTCAGAGACGATCTCCCATCGCCTCTAGTCTCGTACGGCTGTCTGTACAGGGTACCGCCTCCCCGAAAGCGCTTGGCGCACCAGGGAGGCGGTGTTGTGTTACGCCTCCAGCACCTTCGCCAGTGCGGTGTCGAGGATGTCGAGCCCCATTGTGAGGTCGGCCTCCGTGACCGTCAGCGCCGGGCGGAACCGGATGGTGCGCGGGCCGCAGCCCAGCATGATGGCCCCCTCTTCGAAGGCAGCGCTCACCACGGCGTTGCGGGTTGCCTTGTCCGGAAGGTCGAAGGCACACATCAGACCCATGCCTCGGGAATCCGTCACGCCATCGTACCGCGCCTCGAGCTGGCGAAGGCGGCTCATCAGCGGATCGTGCAGGCGCGCAGCGTTGCCCACGAGGTCCTCCGACTCGATGACTTCCAGGATGCGGTCGAAGCGGACCATGTCCACGAGGTTGCCGCCCCACGTAGAGTTGATGCGGCTCGACTTCTGGAAGACGTTGTCCTCCACCTCGTCGATGCGCGGACCGGCGAGGATGCCGCACACCTGCGTCTTCTTGCCGAACGCGATGATGTCCGGCGTGACACCAATGCCCTGCCACGCCCAGAAATTGCCCGTCAGCCCGACGCCCGTCTGGACCTCGTCGAAGATGAGCATGGCCTCGTACTCGTCGGCCAGGCGACGCAGCTCGCGGAAGAACTCCAACCGGAAGTGGTTGTCGCCGCCTTCGCCCTGGATCGGCTCGAGGATGATGCATGCGATCTCGCCCGGGTGGTCCGCAAACGCCTGCTCCGCCTGGCGGATGGCCTCTGCCTCCCGCTCCTCCACGTTTCCGCCCCGGATCTTCGGGTTGAGGATGCGCGGCCAGTCGAACTTCGGGTAGTGGGCGACCTTGTTCGGGTCGGTGTTGGTGAGCGACATGGTGTAGCCGCTACGGCCGTGGAATGCCTCCTTGAAGTGCATCGCCATGGTGCCGCCCGTCTCGCCCTTCCCAGCGGCCATGTTCTTCCGAATCTTCCAGTCGAAGGCCGCCTTGAGAGCGTTCTCGACCGCCAGCGCGCCACCGGATACGAAGAATGCGTGGGGCAGCTCTGCTGGAATTCCGACGCGCTCGAAGGTCTGGACGACGCGCGCGAGGTGTGGCGTGTAGACGTCCGAGTTCGCCACCTTGTTGAGCGCGGCGTCCATCAGGCGCTCCCGGAAGGCGATGGCGTCCTCCGAGTCTCCCGCCAGCCCGGCGTGGTTCATGCCGAGCGGGTTGGAGGCGTAGAACGTGAAGAGGTCTACGTATTCACGGCCTGTGAGGGCGTCGCGGAGCATCGGCCCATGACTGCCCTTCATATCGAGGACCATCGGGTACCCGTCGGCCAGCATCCGGCGGTCGATGATGTCGCGGACGTCGTGAGCGGCTGGAAGCGCTTTTGTGGAATCGAGGATCTGCATACGGGGTGTGTGCTGTGTGTCGTGGGGACGCGTGTCGATCGAGCGTGGACAGGGTCACGGCGCGGAACCACTCCGCACGCAACACGCTGCGCAGAACACGGCGAGAAGATAGGCTCGCCCACAGGGGAAACCCTGATGAACCCGGCGCGTCTGGGGACGGCTGACGGCCAGAGCGCGTTTGCGCCGTCCGTACCTTCTCGTCCACTCAATGCGCCAGCCCATGGCGCCAGCCCGATGGCCGACTCTGCCACTCCCTCTCCCCCCCGCCTCCCCGGCCAGGTCCAGCTCAAGGCGACCGCGCCCGAGCTGGCGGAGACGCCTGCATCGGAAGGCGATGGTTTCGCCCTCGAGCTGCCGGTCGTCCAGAAGCCGCAGGTCGCCAACCGGCCCGGCGGGCGCCCCAAATGGCTCCGCGCCAAGCTTCCCTACGGCGAGACGTTCCGCAACGTCCAGAAGACCATCGAGGAGTACGATCTGCACACAGTCTGTTCCTCAGCTCGATGCCCCAACATGGGCGAGTGCTGGAGCGCGGGCACGGCCACGTTCATGATCCTGGGCAACGTGTGCACGCGCGGCTGTTCGTTCTGCGCCGTGCTCACGGGCCGCCCCGAGCAGAAAGATCTGGACTGGGACGAGCCCCGACGCGTGGCCGAGGCCGCACGCCTGATGGGCCTCCAGCACGTCGTGGTGACCTCCATCAACCGGGACGACCGCGAGGACGGCGGCGCACCCATCTTCGCGGAGACCATTCGGCTGGTCCATGCGCAGGGCCAGACCATCGAGGTGCTGATCCCAGACATGCGCGGCCTGCGCCCAGCACTCGAGACGGTGTTCGACGCCCGCCCCGAGGTGCTCAACCACAACGTCGAGACGGTCCCACGCCTCTACCGCCGCGTCCGTCCCCAGGCCGACTATCAGCGCTCGCTCGATGTCATCCAGATGGCCAAGACCGAGTACGACCTCCGCACCAAGTCCGGCATCATGGTCGGGCTGGGCGAAACGAAGGAGGAGGTCGTCGAGCTGATGGCCGACTTCGCCGCGCACGGCGTGGACGTGATGACCATCGGCCAGTACCTGCAGCCCACACGCCACCACCTGCCCGTGGAGGAGTTCGTCCACCCAGATGTGTTCGCGTGGTACAAAGAGCAGGGCGAGGCGCTCGGCATCGAGCACGTGGAGAGCGGCCCGCTGGTGCGTAGCTCGTACCACGCGGAGCGGCATGTTTGACGAGAGGACTTGGGGGTTCGGGATCTGGGATTGGGGCCACTCATCCCTCCATTCCATATCCCATATCCCTCTTGTTCTCCTTCTCGCCAGCTCAATGGTGCTGCCGGGATGCAACGCGCTGGCGACGACCTTTGGGGGAGGCCCCGAACGCACGGTGGACGCGCATGTCATCTACCGCCTCCGGACGGACTGCTCCACGCTGCTCGCGCGCTCGCTTCGCAATGGCTACTCGGTCATGACGCCGCTCACTGCGGGATTTGAGGCGGAGGAGACAGGGCTGTTCGAGGGCCCGGTTCGGGAGGGCCAGTCGATCTTCCGCTACTACCCGCCCAGTGAGAGCCAGCAGTGGTCTGACCGCTGGACTGAGGTCTCGGTCGATGTCCAAGCCGTCCAGCTTGAGCTTCGCCCGGCTCGTGAGGCTCTGGACGCCGTGTGCGGCCCGCTGGTGGAAGGCGAAGCTAGCGATGCCATCCCCCGTCTCCCAGACGACCAGAACCGATGACGGACACCAGCTCGTTCGCGCGCCCTCCCCGGTACTCTGCCGAGACCGCGCGAGCCTACGTGGAGGCCATCCAGGCCCGTGTGGGCGACCGCGACCCAATGCCTCTGCTGGCCGCTGCTCCCGACGCGCTGACGAACGCCGTCGCGGGATTGGATGAGACCGACGCGCATCGCCAGCCGGATGCTGGTGAGTGGTCGGTACTTCAGATCCTCCATCATCTCTCAGACTGTGAGATGGTCTACGGGTACCGGATGCGACTCATCGTCGCGGAGGAGCGCCCGGCGATTCCGGGCTTCGACCAAGAGGTCTGGACCGAACGGCTCCACTACGACTCAGGCACGCTCGCCGACAGTCTGAGGGACTTCCGCGCACAGCGCACGCGCACACTCCGCTGGCTTTCCGTGCTGTCCAACGACGAGTTGGCGCGGGTGGGCATCCACAGCGAGCGGGGCGAGGAGAGCGTCCGAGATATCGTGACGCTGCTGGCTGGGCATGACCTCGCCCACATCGCCCAGATTGAACGCACACGCGCTGCGCTCGGCGTTTAGGCCTGCTCGGCAAATTCGCCAGCTCGAGTGGCCGGTTCCCGGACCAGGCACCCCATGTAGCCGACCGCCGGGCTAGCGGTGAAGCGGAACTGAAAGTCCGGGTGGATGCGCCGATGGCGGAGCGACCACCAGAACGGCTTTCCTAGAGCAGGCCGCACTCCTCGAACCACGTCCATCTGGAGCCCGGCGTCTGCCCCCATCTCGGCGAGCACGCTCGGAGCGATGAACAAGTCGAACACGTGGATGTGCTCCGGTGCGTCGCGCACGATGAACTTGAAGCCGTGAACCGCCAGCAGCCACGCGAGAGGCGTCGAGTTGAAGGTGTTGAACATCACCAGCCCGCCGGGGCGCACCACGCGTGCGGCCTCCGCTAACACGTCAGCGGGGCGTTCGACGTGCTCCAACATATCGAGCAGCAGCACCACGTCGAACGAGGCATCCTCGGCCTCCAGCGCATAGGCGTCGCCAACGGCAAAGGTGGCCGTCGAGTTGGCGGGAGTGCGGCCACGGGCGGCCTCGATGGAGCCCTCAGAAAGATCGACGCCGTGAACACTGTACCCCGCCTCGGCGAGGGGGAAGGTCACCAGCCCGCCGCCACAGGCGACATCCAGAATCCGTGCGCCGGGCTCGATGTCATGAGCCGTCATCTGCTCAAACACGAACCCCACCTTGAGTGGCATCTCGGCACGCAGCAGTGCGATGGCGTGATCGTCGCCCTCATACCAGGTCTCCCCGAGGTGGTCGTAGAACGCGTTGTTGACGGAGGGCACTGGCTTTGGGCTTTGGGCTTT
>JBCBZH010000127.1:0-11532 GCA_039815415.1 Bacteroidota bacterium | reverse complement strand
CATGCCAAGACACGGTGGATCTCTCCGCAGGCCCGCACCGAGAAAGAACAGGCAAATGGCCAGCGGAAAGAGGGCGTTAGGCGTGTCATGTGACCGCACCTGGAGCTCCCGACCCCGCATGAATCCGCCGTCAGGACCGGAGATCCCGCGGTTGCCGGGCAACAGGTACATCCACGCACTGCAATAACATTTTCTCTACCACTAGACTGTCTTGCTTTTTGCATGAACCCTCGCTTCGTGGGGCATCCCTAGTGCTTATACGCTGGCTGTGTGCCATCTTGTGATGTTGACTTTTTGTTCAAACAGTAGACGTTCGAAAGAGCAGCATTATGTTGCCACCCAACATCTCTCGTGTGCTCCCTCCTCTCATGCCCTGTATCTTCCTCTCATCCCTTCGGACACACTGCTTAACCTATCATTCGGTGCCGCCCTTGCTCATTGTATAAAGATCTGTTCGAGATTGCCGGTCCGAGATGGTGTCTTACTGGCGTTGGGGGGTCCACACGCGGCAAGCATGACCGCGAGGCGCCAGGTACCCCAATACACAGGGGTGCGGTCGCATGTTACGCGAGCAACCTGTCGCGGGCAACTCGCCGCTTGCTGCTGGCCGCTTGTCTTTTCGTCGTATCCTGGTGCGGGATTGCAAGGTAGACCGCCGTATCACGGCATCGTTTTCCACCTCTCCGCCGGAGATGATCATGAGGTGAATTTCCCTTCCTCTTCTCCTCCCCACCCACCGCGTTCGTTGCCGTACAGCCCCCGTCCCACCGTTTCTGTTTCGTCACTTCCTGTGTCTCCTGCTCTTGTTCCTACGTCCTTTGTTTGTTTATGTTTAGGACTGTTGTGATGTTTTTCTTTTGTATTCGCCTCGGAGCTGTTGTGACGTGTCATTGAGTTCTGTCCATTGTTTTGGTCTCCATGCTCGCACTGTGTGCCACTGAACCCTCTCTTCGAGGAGCCTGCTCACCCCGAAAGCTGTTTTTTGGTGTGTGCTCCTTGTCGTGTTCTTTATTGTGTTGAATCAAAATTAGGGGGCTCGTTCTCTCAAAAAGGGGTAGGCGGAGAGCAGCATGGGAAGTCGCACTCATCGGGACCCACGAGCGTCTGTTCGATGCCGTCCGCGCGATGATGCGGTATCGGATTCGCCGCGTCATCGTGGTGGACCCCGAAACGGGTACGCTTCGAGGCTTGCTGACATCTGAAGACATCAGCCAGTATCGTGGCCTCGATCCAGTCGCGACCACGGAGCGGATCGAACGTGGGCGCTCTATTGCCGAGCTGGCGGCGCTGCGGTCGGACTCCAATCGGCGTCTGTACCGCCTCTATCATCAGGGGGTCCACTCAGAGGATTTGCTTGATGTGGTGAGCGAAGTGGACGACCAGCTCAAACAACGCGTTCTCGAGTTGGTGGAGCGCGAGGTGCGGGAGGAAGCTGGCGAGGCCGCTCCGCCGGAGGGCCAGTGGGCCTGGTTGGCCTTTGGCGCTGCCGGGCGGCAGGAATCGGTGCTTCGGGGGTGGCAGGACAACGGGCTGGTGTATGCCGATCCGGCGCCTGGCACGGAGGCGCCCACGGCGGCGTTCTACGAGACGCTGGCGACGCGGGCCGTGGAGGCCTTTCGGACATGCGGATATGCCGAGCCAGAGAACAACGTGTCGGCCAGCCACGCTTCGTTTCGCCAGCCCGTGTCGGCTTGGGTGGCCGCCTACGCCACATGGACGGAGGGAGCGGACGCCGAGGCGACGAGCCGCGCCGCGTTATGCTTCGACGTACGGTCCATCTATGGCGAGGAGTCCCTGGTGGACCTGATCCACCGGACCATTCGCAAGCGGCTGCCCAACGCGCGGCTCTCGGCCATCCTCGCCCGGCGGGGGACCATCGTGGAGCTTCCGCTCTCCACCTTTAGCCGGTTCGAGGTCGATGAGGTGGATGGCGTTACGGGGATCGATCTCTTCCGACGCGTGCTGCTTCCCATTGTCCATCTCGCACGGGCGATGGCCCTGGACCTCGGCGAGGTGTCGTCCTCCAACACGTTTGACCGGTTGCGTGCCGTCGCGGAGTCGGATCATGTGCTGGCCCGCCAGGCATCAGCGTTGCTGCCGGCCTACACTACGCTGCTGGGGCTCCGGCTTCGCAGTCAGATGCAGGCTGCAGAAGTCGGTGACCAGCTCACCGACCAACTCGACCCCGAGACGCTCAACAAGAGCCAGCAGAACCTGCTCAAGGAGTCCCTCCGGTCGGTTCAGGCTGCGCAGACGGCCGTGCGCAAGCATTTCGGACTGTGAGGCACGAGGAAGCAGGAACCAGGGAATAGGGCACTCCGGCTGAAATGAGCGCGTTTCGCCATGCCTCGAGCTGGCGGTCGCAACACCGTTTCCCGAACCCTCAGTCCAGCAGCGCCCAGAACACACCGAAGCGGAGGGCCGTGGCGGGAATCGGCTCGCCCTGGACCACACGTGCGCCATCGTAGAGACGGGTCGCCAGCGCGTTGTCGTACCGGAGGAAGACAGAGGCGCGAGCGCCGAAGGTGACCGTGGCTTCGGCGCCAAGGGTTCCCCGTGCAGGCAACTCGCTGCCCAGGAGAGTCGTGGGGTCTGGGAGGGCCATCTGGCCTGTGGCGGGCACCGCGACGAGGCCACGGAACGCACTCCATCCGTGTGCAACCAGCGCGAGGTCGAGATCGGCAACGCCATTGCCGAGGTTGGTGGCTCGAAGGCCGAGGCGAAGGCGTCCCCAGAGGGCCGGGAGAGATTCGGCCTCGAGCTGGCGAAGGGCGGACGTCCCTAGGTTGAGGGCACGCGTGGCGGTGACGGAGCTGCGGACGTACACACCGCGAGCCACCTCGTCGCGCCAGGACAAGGCTGCTGTGGCGCCCATGCGGTCGGCGGTCGGCACGCTCTGGATGGCGTACGTGGTGTCGCCGCGGGAGACCAGCCATCGGGCATCGGTGCGGTGGTGGGTGAACGCGCGAACCTGCATGTGCCAGACGCCCCGCTGCCCCCCCCACTCGGCATCCGCTGCCAGGGTGCGCCCGGACGCGCTGGTGGCCTCATTCACGATGTGACCCGCCAGCCCGCCGTCCCATACGCGCCCGGTCTCGCCTCCTGTCCAGCGGAGGCCGAGAGACGCTGTGCCACGTCCCGCTCGGATGGCCAGTGACGGAACGGTCTGAGGCTCGGCAACTCGGACGCCCGCCTGAATCGCCAGCTCGAGAGGCCCGATGCGGAGAGAGTCGAGGATCGAGGCGTAGGCGGTGGGGCGGTTCCCGGCCTGGAAGAGCGCGGACGTGTCGGCGATAGGGGTCCACATTCCACCCGCCCGAAGGTAGAGCTGGGCGGGACCGATCTCAACGCGCTGGCGACCATGCAGCGCGAGCCGGTTTGCCGTTGCGGCCAGGGTGTCGCCTACAGTCTGGACGTAGCGCCATCGCTGCGAGGTCCACGCCACACTGATCTCTGTTGGGTCGGACGGCAGGAGCGGTAGCCAGCTCGTCAGCCAGAGATCTGTTCGGAACGTCTGGCGTGTGGCCGACCGGTCCAGCGACGACGCGCGGAGCGGATCAAAGATGTTGGTGGTGAAGCCACGGTGAGCACCGTCGGTCTGGTCGGTGTAGAGCGCGCCCGCTTCGAATGAGATGCCGGGGCGAGTCAGGAGCGCGCGGGCCAGAGCATGGGAGTGGCGCTCGCGGGCGCCATCGGTGGAACCACCGGAGCCCACCAGCCCGTTGCCTGCGCGCGAGGCGACGTGCGCGGTGACGGTGAGGCGGCTGGCGTCGCTACCGCCTCGGAGAAACGCAGGGGGCTGGCGCGTCTGGGCGTGCGTCCCGCTGGCGTACTGGACGCCTTGCTGACCGCCGAAATACCGCAGCTCCGTCACGGGGAGCGCAACCCGGAACGGACGCGTGGTGGCTTCGATGGCGATGGGGTGGCCCAGGCGCGTGTCGGACAGCTGGAGCGGGCCGACGGCCTCGGAGGGCAGCAGGTCCAGTCTCGGCGAGCCGGTAAAGAGGTCGTCGAAGGGGCGCCCGTCCAGGAAGAGAGCGGGGGTGCCGGTCGCCAGCCCGTCCAAGGAGAGGCTGGCGCGGCCAGGGGCGCTGAGGCGGTAGAGGAAGGCACCGGGTGTGTCAGCCAGCAGCTCGGTGGGGTCCAGTGCAGCCGTGAGAGCTGGCGTTGGGCTGGCCGAGCGGCCCGGCTCTGGGCCGAGGGGCAGAACGGGGTTCCGTAGAGAGGCCGCTGCGAGCGAGTCGGGCGGGGTTTCGAGGACGATGGCTGTTGAGTCCTGCGCGTGCGTCGAGCTGGCGAGGAGGGCGAGGATCGCCAGCCCGAGGAGGCGTCGCAGGCGTGGGCGGAGCCTCGAGCGTTTGAAGGAGAGGCTCACTTCTGCATTCCCTGACAGAGCTGACCAGGGGAGGGATTCACGTTTCAGGCGGCCATGTGAACTGGCCTCGAGCTGGCGAGTCCTGCCATCGCTTCCCTCCTCAAGGCCGTCATTCCCGCGCAGGCGGGAATCCATACGGCGTTGGAGCTTCGCGCTACCGTTGCATGGGTCCCCGCCTGCGCGGGGATGACTAGAAAAGGGGACAAGTAGCCTCAAAACAGCCCAACCAGCTGGTACCTACCCTTGTCAGCGCCTTTGCGGGGATGACTCAGAAGAGTGACTTTCCGCCCAGAAACCGATCTCCGCGTGGACACATCTACCGATCAGCCTAGGAGTGGGGACATTCTGGGGGAGGCGCGCGGCATCTCTACTCGACAGGGAAGAGGCCGAACAGGCGGCTCTCGACGCGGCTCAGGATCTCGTAGCGGTCCGCCTCCTCATTGACGAAGTCGAGGTTGTCGGTCTCGACCACCATCTTGGGGTACGGATAGCGGTCGATCCAGTCCTCGTAGAGCTCGCTCAGCGACTCCAGGTAGTCGATGCGGATGGACGACTCGAACTCGCGGCCTCGGGCCTGGATGTGGCGCACGAGCGTGGGGACGGAAGCGCGCAGGTAGACGAGCAGGTCTGGCGGACGGAGGTAGCTGGTCATGATCGAGAACAGATCGACGTAGTTCTCGTAGTCGCGGCCCGCCATCAGGCCCATGTCGTGGAGGTTGCGCGCGAAGATCTCGACGTCCTCGTAGATCGACCGGTCCTGCACCACGGCGCCCTCCGTAGCCTCGATCTCCTTCTGGTGCTTGAAGCGGCTGGACAGGAAGAAGACCTGCAGGTTGAAGCTCCATCGCTTCATGTCGCCGTAGAAGTCCGAGAGATACGGGTTGTCATCGACCCGCTCGAAGTAGGGCGTCCAGTTGAAGGTGTCGGCCAGGATCTGGGTGAGTGTGCTCTTGCCTGCGCCGATGTTGCCTGCGACGGCGACGTAGAGCTTGCGGCGGGTGTCGCCGGTGTCCTCATCGGAGGGGGGCGGCGTGAGGTCGAGGTCGGTCTGCATCATCGGGGAGAGAGGACAGCAGAAGGTAGCGGCGCGGACCGGACGGTTCGCGTCAAGTGCCGTCGCAGAACGCGCCGAGGGCCGTGGCGACTTCGCGCTCCACGTCGTATCCCGTCGGGCGGTTGAGGCGCACCAGCGCTTCGCCGGAGCGCACCACCATCGCCGAGGACCCGCCGCCGTCGAGGTTGAGCGCATCCCGGGCGCCGAGCGCCGCCATCAGAGCCGCCAACTCGGGAAGCGTCACCCCCCGGCTGTCGGGCTGGCGACCGTCCACCACCACCAGCCACACACGCCCGTCGGAGTCGACGCCAATCGCCGAGCGTGGGTTGCGCTGGGGGATGCCCGTGCCGAAGAACGCCTCGGCATCGGCGCTCTTCGTGGGGCGTCCGTTGCGGAGAAGCATCGGGCCTGCGCTGATCGCCTCCGACACGGGCCACGCCGAGCACGATGTCGCGGTGCCAGGCCGACCCGGACGGTTGTCCGATGGCGCCTCGCATCGGGTCATGGGTTCTCCGGCCCACTCGATCTCTACGCCGCGTGGGCCAATCCCGACAGCCCCTCGCGTCACCGGATAGCGCACGTTGTCGCGCTCGACCTCCGAGGTGGCGGGAGAGAGAATCTCGCCATCAACCGTCGCCAGCCCGACGACCTCGCCGGTTGCCATCGAGAAGTAGCCGCCGTTAAGGACCACGCAGGCGCCGGTGCGCTGGGCGAACGTGGTGGGGCCGTCGCGCCTGTCGGTGGTGTCGGCGGCGAGCAGCACGCGCAGCGGCACGTCGTCCAGGCGGACCGCCCACGTGCGAAGCGGGAAGGCGTCGGAGCGCCCCGCCCAGACCTCGACGCCGGGCTGGCGGAGGGAGTCTACCGCCGTCCACGCCAGCCCGAGGGCAGGAGAAGGCACGGGAGGAGGAGCCGATGCACAGCCCCAGAGGAGGCCGATGCTGAGGAGAAGCCAGCGCATGGAGGCGAGGACGGTGAGCCGAAACCTATGGGCGATGCCTCTCTCTGGCCGCATCTTGCGTCGATGACCCCGTCCCCCGTCAATCCAATCGGCTACATCGAGGCCCTCGCGCCGCTCTCGCCAGACGAGCGCGCATGGTTGGCCGAGCAGTTCGCCCGAGTCGAGCTGGCAAAAGGCGAGCATCTACTTCGCGAAGGAGATCGCTGCACGGAGATCGCGTTCATCTTGGAGGGTGTGTTGCGGGTGTACCTCCTGGACGATGGGGATGAGCAGACGGCCTACTTCGGAACCGATGGCCAGTTCGTGACCGACTACGAGAGCGTGCTGACGGGGGCGCCGTCCGCCATGAACATCGACGCCATCACGGATTGCCGGTTGTCTGTGCTGTCGCACGAAAGCCTAATGGAGACGTATGCACGCGTCGAGGCCGGAGAGCGGATCGGGCGCTTCATCGCGGAGCGGCTGTTTCTGGCGGCGCATCAGCGCCTGACCTCGTTCTATCTCGACAGTGCCGAGGAACGCTACCTCAAACTGATGGCGGCCCACCCCAATCTCATCCAGCAGGTGCCCCAGCACCGGATCGCGTCGTACCTGGGCGTTCGACCGCAGTCGCTGAGCCGGATTCGGGCGCGGATGGCCGGGCGCGGTTCTTCACCTGGGTGAACGTCGGGGCAGGGGAGAGGGCCGCATGTTGGCGGCACACCCTCTTTTCGACATGTCTCGATCCCGACGTCTCCTCGCGGGCGCTGCCCTCGGGCTGGTGATCTTTGTGGCTGCGTGCGCCTCGGGCCCCGGCCTGGTTCGCCAGCCCGACAGCGTGGTCGTCACCATTCCGCTCTCGTGGTCCAACGCCTACCTCATTCTGGGCGAGCGGCCCATCTTGGTCGATCCCGGATCTCCCGGTGATGAGGAGGCGCTCGGCGAAGCTCTGGCCGCCTACGATGTCGCCTGGGAGGACCTTGCTCTCATCATCGTCACCCACGGTCACGCGGACCATGCAGGAGCGGCAGCGGCGGCCGTCGCGCGTTCCGGGGCGCCCCTGCTCGCAGGCGCTGCCGACCGCCCGCTGCTGACGGCGGGCGATGGTGGACGGCTCAAGGCCCAGGGCTTCGAAGCCCGGATGATTCAGCCGTTCGTCCCGAAGCAGTTTCCCGCGGTCACGCCGACACTCGAGCTGGCGGAGGCGCCGGGCCGCACGTCTCTCGATCTGCGTGCCTACGGCGTCTCGGGCGAGGCCGTGCTGACGCCCGGGCACACAGAGGGCTCGTTGGTGGTGCTTCTCGATGGCGGCGAAGCCATCGTAGGCGACCTGTTTCGCGGAGGGGTGTTCGGGGGACGGATGGATGCCAACACACCGCATCGCCACTACTTCCATGCGAATGCCGAGCAGGCCGAAGGCGTTGTGCCGGCCCTGCTTCGGCGTGGGGTGACGCGGTTCTACCTCGGGCACGGCGGCCCCGTGTCGTCCGCAGACGCGCAGCGCCGCTTCGCACCGAGAAATCAACCCGACCCTGAGTAACTCGGGTCTCGTGACCAGAGGTCAGGAAGTGCTAGGGTTCGCCAGCTCGAGGTGCCGTCTGGGCCCGTACACGCCGTCCGGGCTCGGGCCTTCAACGGCACGGGGGGCACCGGACTGCGAGGCCAAAAAACAACCCGCCCGACGGTCTCCCATCGGACGGGCTGGCAAGCAGGGAGGTCCCTGTTGTGTAGAGTCACCCGGCGGGGCCGAGTGCTGCCGGAGTATACGGGCAGACGGTGGCGTTTCGTATCAGCGCACGACGGTGAGGCGCGCCGTCCGCGTCTCGTCGCCAGCCCGAAGCCGGATCACGTACACACCCGGCGCCAACGGGCTGGCGTCCAGCGTCGCCTCGTGCGCGCCCTCGGGCTGGCGAGCATTCGCCAACTCGGCGACTCTCCGGCCGAGCACGTCGTAGAGCGCCAGTTCGACAACGCTTGATTGGGCCAGCGTGTAGGGAACGGTCAACGAGCTGGCGGTGGGATTGGGGTAGGCGGGGCCGAGCGTGAGGTCGCTAGCGCGTGGTGAGGTCTCCTCCGCGACAGGACGGGGATTCGTGGTGTAGAACCGGATCGTTGTGCCCGTCGCCGGAAGGGTGGGCGCATCTGATGACGAGCCGAAGACCTGGCGCTGGATTGGACGAATGCCCATCGTGAACGGACTCGGATCGTCGGGCGGGGTGAAACAGCCGCTCGGAGACGCCTCGACCGCTGCGCTGTATTCCGCCTCGAAATCTGCGTAAGACGATGAGGGGTAGTACGCGTAGATGCGGTCGGTTTCCACGTAGCCTTCCGTTGTCCCCTGTCCATCTGGGATCTCATCGACGTTAAACGCGCACGCGCCCTGGTTGTCCGCGAACAGAACCGGGATCATCTGAACATCATCTGCCGGATCGTTTGGGGTACCGGGGGCCACGGCGCCAATGTCCCAGATCTCGAAGGGCAACCGGACGACGTTACCCTCCTGGAAGCGGAAGAAGCCGAGGCTCCCCGTATCGGTGAAGCGGATCTCGAAATCGTTGGGCGCATACGTTCCGATGGTGGCGATAGAGCCGGTTCCTCGCTCGCTCAGATAGAACTCAGCGGTCGAGTTGAACGACTGGTAGACCAGATTGCCAAAGACCTCATCGCATCCGTCTCGGCTCCGGGCGCTCTCGACGCAGGGGTTGGCGCCACCCGGACCGGAGACTTCCACATAGGCCGGGGTCCCGTCCTCCAGCCGCAGAACGTCAGCGATATACCAATAGACGTACGACGTGTACGTTCGCACGATTGAGAACGGACCTCGTCGGGTTGGACTCTCGGCGCGCACCCGCCAGTGGTACGTCGTGGTGTCGTTGACCCCGAGAGCACCCCGCGCCGAGGTTGAGTCTACCCACTGGATCCAGGCGTCCTCGAACATCGGGCTGGCGCTCTGCTCGACCCGGTAGACCTCCGCGTCTGGAACGGGAGTCCACGAGAGCGTGATCGGTGCTTCCTCGATAAACGTCGAGGCCTCACTAGGCCCCAGGAGCTCGGGCACACCGAGAAGGGGTGTGGCCTCGGTCGCGCGGAACAGCGATCCGTCGTCGTAGGCAGCCTGCACGCGGTCACTGACCGCCCGCAGCTCGGTGATCGAGTCGAGGTTGTCAGTGCCCAGGCCGTAGAGCACGGCGAGGTCCACCGTCGCCGTGTCTCCCGGTGCGAGGTCGCCGAGGGCTGCCGTAGCCACGTATCGCCGGTCCCCCTGGGGGGCATCCGTGCCGTTGCCATCGACATTCACCTCGCTGTAGAACGACTCCGTGACCGGGTCTCCGGCGGCGAAGAAGGTGGTGGTGGGGTTGCCCGGCTGATCGAAGCCATTTCCGAACTCGTAGATCGGCGTCCCGTTGCCCCAGAGGCCCTGCATGTAGTTGGAATACTCCTCTGCCGTGCCTGGGTCGGAGGTTCCGTCGGGGCCACCCCCGATGAACGTGTGCCCCGCCGCCAGCTCGAGGTTCAGCACATCGTAGCCCACCGCTGGCGGGGGCGAGCCATAGTTGCCGTCCTCGTTCGAGTCGTTGTAGACGAACGACAGGCTGCGCGTCGTGTCCACGCCCACATAGTCATCGCCCGCATCGCCGAGGTCGGGGTCCGTGAAGAAGCTCCACCGCGCGTTCTCGATCGTGTTTGCGCTCCGGTTGAGAATGCGGAAGCGGTAGAACGACGCGTCTCGTGCGCCTGCCGGGACGTCGTCCACGGTCACGAATGCCGTCACCTGCACCTCCACGCTGAGCGGGTCGGTGTGTCTGTCCAAGCGGGGGGCTCCGACGTCATTCATCACCCAGAACGCCGTCTGTGTGCCCGAGAGCATGGGCCGTTCGCCCGCTGCCAGATTGAGGGTCTGGTCTCGGTTCGTAGCCTGGATCGGTTCTCCATCAGCGTCGATGGCCGGTGCTCCCAGTCCTACGGGCCACCCGGCGAGGCCCGAGCTGGCGACTCCAGTCTCGTCGTAGATGGCCACGTCGTACGTGGAGACGAGGTAGATCTGGTCGAACGGAGAGCAGTCGAAGGGGTCGGGTGGTGTGCCATCGGCATTGAGCGGTCCAGGGCGAAACAGATAGCCGCCGTAGCGTGCGGCCGAGACGCGGAGGTCGTCGTTGACGGTGCCGCTGAGCCAGATGCCCGCAGCGAAGATGGGGGAGTTGCCGGAGACCTTCGGGACGAGGTAGCCATCGCCAGATGTGGTGGAGCCGCCGAAGAACAACGCCCCGTTGTTGAAGAGGCTTGCTTGGACATCGGAGACATCCAGAAACGCTTGCGCCGTGCCGACCTCACACGAGCCGGGCGTCTGCGCGGCCGTGGAAGCGGACATCAGCGCGCTGGCGAACAGGAGCACAAGCCGTCTCATCGCACCACTGTAACGCGGGTCGTGCGGGTCTCGTCGCCAGCTCGAAGCCGAATGACGTACACGCCCGGCGCCAGCGCGCTCGCGTCCAGCGTCGTCGTGTGCGATCCCTCGGGCTGGCGAGTGCTCACCAACTCGACCACTCTTCGGCCGAGCACATCGTAGACCGCCAGCTCGACCGCACTCGGACGGACCAACGTGTAGGGGACCGTCAGCGAGCGGGTGGTGGGGTTCGGGTAGGGCGTGCCCAAGCGTAGAGCGCCAGCTTGGGGCGAGGCCTCCTCCGACACCGGCGGCGGGTCCGTCGTGTAGATGCGGATCACCGTGCCCGTCCCTGGCAGTGTGGAGATATCCGACGGGGACGCGAACACCTGTCGTTGGATCGGGCGCGTGCCCGTCGTAAACGCGTTCAGACTTTCCAGGGACCTGTAGCACCCGTCCGGGGCTGCGGCAACCGAGTCGGCAACCGCTGCGTCGAAGTCTGCATAGCTCGTCGATGGGTAGTAGGCATAGATCCGATCCGTGGCCGGGTGGCCGAGCGTGGCTTCCTCCGCGATCTCGCCGTACTGAAAGTCGCAGGTTCCGCCGCTGTCGGCGAAGAGCACTGGGATGAGTCGCACATCGTCTGCGGGATCATTGGCCTCGCCAGGCGCGACGGGGCCGATATCCCAGATCTCATAAGGCACGCGGATGACGTCGTAGCCCTGGAAGCGGAAGTAGCCGAGGCTGCCGGTGTCGGTGAAGCGGATCTCGAAGTCGTT
>JBCBZH010000248.1:0-6669 GCA_039815415.1 Bacteroidota bacterium | reverse complement strand
TCTCGGCATCGTGATCGGCATGGCGGTGGTGCGAGGCCCGGAGACCATCGGGCCGCTCTACAACGCGTTGGGCGGGATGTTCGCGGGCACCTACACCGGCGGAAGCGTCAACTTCAATGCCGTGGCTCTCAGCTACGAAGTGATGACCGATGGGCCACTCTTCGCAGGCGCGGTCGCTGTGGACAACATCGTCACGACCGTCTGGATCATGGCGACGCTGGCGTTGCCCCGACTTCTGCTTCCAATCTGGACACGCACCTCCGCCAGCTCGACAGAGTCTGCTGCCGCCAGCTCGGGCGATGAACCCAGCCTCGAGCTGACGGCCGGACCTCTGCTCGGCATCGAGGACGACACCGAGACGCTGCACCCACTCGACCTCGGGCTGGCGCTGGCCCTCGGCCTCGGCAGCCTGTGGGTCTCCAACTGGGCCTCGAGCGCGCTGGCGACGACCGGGCTGAACGTGCCCTCCATCCTGATTCTGACCGCGCTGGCGCTCGTGTTTGCCCAGATCCCGGCGGTGTCGCGGCTACGGGGACCGCGCGTGCTCGGGATGGTCGCCGTCTACCTCTTCCTGGCCGTGGTGGGCGCCTACTGCGATGTCGCGGCGCTGAAAGGGTTGGGCAGCCTCGGGCTGACGCTGCTCGCGTTCACGTCCGTGGCTGTGGCCGTCCACGGCTTGATCGTATTCGGCGCGGCGCGGCTGTTCAAGGTGGATGTCGCCATCGCGGCGGTCACGTCTCAGGCGAACGTAGGCGGCGGCACATCCGCGCTCGCGCTGGCGCGCAGCCTCGGGCGTGACGACCTCGTGCTCCCTGCCGTGCTCGTCGGCTCTCTGGGGACGGCGCTTGGCACATTCCTCGGGTTCTGGACAGCGGGTGTGCTCCTTCCGTGGCTTCTCGGATAGGCTGATCGCGAGCTCGAAACGCGGTGTGAGCACCACGTGACTGTGCCCTCGCGGGTGTCCTTATGGTGTCAGAAACGTCGATTTCCCAACTTGGAAGCGCTTCGTGTAGGCTTGACCCTTGCGCGGCGCGGCCACTCGCCTATCTTGGGCCCCGCGACACTCCCGCATCTCGTGACCTCTCCGAATCTCATCAGCCGCCCCGACGCCGCCATGCGCTGTATGGGGATGATGATGTGCATGATGATGGCCCGCACGGGTCTGGAGAGGTCGCGCCCTGAGCGCCGGTAGCGAATCCGGCATCTCACCGCTTCAACCCCTCCAGCCCGTCGGCCGGAGGGGTTTTTTCATGACCTCCCGTCCGGCGACATCCACACCCTCCAATGAGCGACCGCTCCCTTCACTTCGACACGCTGCAGCTCCACGCCGGGCAGCAGCCGGATCCCGCCACCAACGCCCGCGCAGTCCCCATCTACCAGACCACCTCCTACACCTTCAACGACGCCGCGCACGCCGCCAAGCTGTTCGGGCTTCAGGAGTTCGGGAACATCTACACCCGAATTATGAACCCAACGACGGACGTGTTCGAGAAGCGGATCGCCGCCCTCGAGGGCGGCGTCGCTGCACTGGCCGTCGCGTCCGGTCAGGCGGCCCACACGGTCACCTTCGCCACGCTGGCCCGGGCCGGGGACAACATCGTCGCCAGTTCGAAGCTCTACGGCGGCACCTACAACCTGCTGAAGGTGGCGCTGAAGCGGCTCGGCATCGAGACGCGGTTTGTGGAGGACGAATCGCCCGAGGCGTTCGTCGCGCTGGCGGACGAGAACACGCGGGCCTTCTTCACCGAGACGCTCGGCAACCCAGACCTGTCGGTGCCCAACTTCGGCGCGCTCTCCGAGGCCGCCCACAGCGTCGGCGTGCCTCTCGTGGTGGACAACACGTTCGGCCAGGGCGGCTATGTGGTCCGGCCCATCGAGCACGGCGCCGACATCGTGACGCACTCGGCCACGAAGTGGATCGGCGGCCACGGAACGTCCATCGGTGGCATCATCGTGGACGCCGGGCGCTTCGACTGGCGCAATGGCCGCTTCCCACTCTTCACGGAGCCCAACGAGGGCTACCACGGGTTGGTATTCACCGACGTGTTCAACCCCGAGAGCGACCTCGGCAACATCGCGTTCATCATCCGGGCCCGTGTAGAAGGGCTGCGCGATCTGGGACCTGCGCTCTCGCCCTTCAACGCCTTCCAGCTCCTTCAGGGCGTCGAGACGCTCTCGCTGCGCGGCGAGCGCCACGCCACCAATGCCAACGCGCTGGCGGCCTGGCTGAACGACCACGACGCCGTCGAGTGGGTGTGGCACCCGTCGCTGGAGGACCACCCGAGTCACCAGCTCGCAGCGTCCCAGTTCACCGAGGGCGCCTTCGGGAGTGTGCTGAGCTTCGGCATCCGGGGCGGCCAGGAGGCCGGGCAGGCGTTCATTGAGGGCGTCGAGCTGGCGAGCCACCTCGCCAACGTAGGCGATGCCAAGACACTCGTCATCCACCCCGCCAGCACGACGCACCAGCAGCTCTCGGACGAAGAGCAGCGCGCTTCAGGGGTGAGGCCCGAGCTGATCCGCGTGTCGGTCGGCACCGAGCACATCGACGACATCCTGGCCGACTTCGAGCAGGCGTTCGTCAAGACTCTCGTCGCTGCCTGACCTCTCGCCAGCCCGTGGGGGCGGAGTGCGCTCCGCCCCTACGCCTCTCGTCCAGGTGGCGAAGTGGCTAACGCGGCGGTCTGCAAAACCGCTACTCGCGGGTTCGATTCCCGCCCTGGACTCTCTCTTATGCCTGACCTCAATACCTTTCACATCCCCCGCTTCACCACCGAGCGCGGCGACCGCCTGCCGGACGTGACCGTCGCGTACCAAACGTGGGGCACGCTGAACGAGGCCGCCGACAATGCGATCGTCATCTGCCACGCGCTGACGGGCGACTCGGATGCAGCGAGCTGGTGGCCGGGCGTGGTGGGACCGGGGCGCATCGCGGATCCCGAACGGCACTTCGTGATCTGCGCCAACGCGCTCGGATCCTGCTACGGCACCACAGGGCCGAATACGCTAGATGCTGGAGGGCACCGCCTTGGAAGCCGCTTCCCGCGTATCACCATTCGCGATCAGGCCCGCCTGCACACGCGGCTGCTGAACCACCTGGGTGTGCGTCAGGTGCAGCTCGCCACGGGCGCTTCGATGGGCGGGATGCAGGCCCTCGAGCTGGCGCTGGTGGATCGCGAAGCTGGGCCCGACCGCGTCCGGCGCCTTGTGCTCGTCGGCATGGGCCCCGCACACGGCGCGTGGCAGATTGGCGTCGGAGAGGCCCACCGCCTTGCCATTCGCTCCGACGCCTGCTGGCTCAGCGGCGACTACTCCCCGGATGCTCCACCGTCCGATGGGCTGGCGGCCGCCCGCGCCTTCGGCATGATGCTCTACCGCAGCCCCGCGCTCTTCCGCGAGCGCTTCGGTCGCGAGCGCCATGAGCCACGCATCGATCCCACGGATCCCAAGTATGCCGTCGAGAGCTACCTCCGCTATCAGGGCGACAAGCTGGCGAACCGCTTCGACGCCGGAGCCTACGTCCGGCTTACCGAGGCGATGGACGACCACGATGTGGGCCGAGGACGAGGCCGCGAGGACGCCGCGACGGCGCTCGGGCGCTTGAAGACCGATGCCCTCTGCGTCGGCATCTCATCGGACCTGCTCTACCCGCCCGAGGAGAGCCGCCAGCTCGCGGACCTGCTCCCCAACGGGCGCTACGTCGAGCTGGTGTCGCCCTTCGGCCACGACGCCTTCCTCGTGGACTTCGAGGCGATGGACGCCCTGCTCCAGCCCTTCCTCCGCGAAACCGGATTTCTTCCACCAGTCCCCGCCTGACCTCCTGACGCTTTCCCGACCATGATGTCCCTTTTGTCTCCTCAGCTTGATGTCTTCGTCGCCGGTGTCGGCGGTGTCGGGCGTGCCCTGCTCGCTCAGATCCGAGCGCTCCCCCCTGACCGGTCACCGCTCCGACTCATCGGCGCCGCCACCCGTAGCGGATCCGTGTTCGCCCCCAACGGGCTGGCGCCCGGCGCCCTCCTCGACGCGCTGGCAACCAGCACCTCCACCGATTGGCCGGTCCTCCTCCGCCAGCTCGAGGCCCATGCCACAACGCGTCGCACGCTGTTCGTGGACGCCACGGGTGCGGGCGATGTGGCCGATTACACCGAGCACCTGCTCGCGGCAGGCATCAGCGTGGTCACCCCCAGCAAGCTGGCGAACACACGCTCGCAGGACCTCTTCGACCGCCTCCGCCAGCTCGGCGACGGCACGCGGGCGCACTACCGCTACGAGACAACGGTCGGCGCTGGGCTGCCTGTGATCCGAACCGTGACGGACCTGATTGACACCGGCGACCGACTGCGATCCGTGCGAGGCGTCGTCTCCGGGACGATGACGTACCTGTTTCACCAGCTCGAGCGCGGCACGCCCTTCTCGGTCGCGGTGCGGTCGGCCGTGGAGCAGGGATACGCCGAGCCCGACCCGCGCGATGACCTCTCGGGAGAGGACGTGGCGCGCAAGCTTCTCATCCTGGCCCGCACCGCCGGGCTTCGCGTGGAGCGCTCCGATGTTGCGGTTGACAGTCTCGTCCCGGACGCTGCCCGCGATGTGCCCCTCACCCTCGTCACCGACGCGCTGGCGGAGGCCGATGCGGCCTGGGCCGAGCGCGCCGAAGCCGCCACGGCCCAGGGTCTCCGGCTTCGGTACGTGGGTCGCATCGAACGTGACGGGTCCAACGGCACAGCGAGCTGGCGACTCGGCGTGGGTGTCGAGGCCGTCCCCGCCGACTCCCCGCTCGGTGGTCTGCGCGGCACCGACAACCTGATCGAGATCACGACCGACCGCTACGCCCTCTCGCCCCTCGTGGTCCAGGGGCCCGGCGCAGGTCCTGCCGTCACGGCTGCGGGCGTTCTCGCCGATGTCCTGACGGTGGCACGGGCCGTCCGCCCCATCCACCGCGCCGCCTGAGCACCGACGGAATCCAGCTCGAGACCCCAGGCCCAGCAGGCTGGCGATGGCGGTCGGCTACGAGCTGGCGATGGGATCCGCCTCCTCCGTCTTCGGTTTCCCGTCTTCGGCCCGCTTCTGGTTCCGCACCAGCATTGTCGGCTCCTCAGGAGACGCACCAATGGCTGCTTCAGCGCGCTCTAGCGCCTCCCCAATGGCCTCGGGACGGACTGGCTTGGGCACGTAGTCGTCGAGGCCCGCCGCGAGACATGCTTCTCGGTCTCCTTCCATCGCATTCGCCGTCATCGCGATGATGTGGGGCACAGGGGACACCTCCGCTTGAATCCGCGCTGTGGCCTCATATCCATCGAGGCGCGGCATCTGGATGTCCATAAAGACGAGTTCATACGGCTGCCCGACTTCTGCAGCCGCCACCGCCATCGCGACGGCCTGCTCTCCATCTGACGCGACATCGGGCGACAACCCGAAGCGTTCCAGCAACCGCACGGCAACGCGTTGGTTGACCGCGTTGTCCTCGGCTAGGAGCACACGCCGAGCGACGACAGGCTCTGCCTCTTCAGGATCTTCCTCTGCCTGGACCTCGTCTTCCGTCGCACCCAGGGCACGAGCAATTGCCCGGCGAAGAGCCGCTTGCTTCGTCGGCTTGGCAAGCCATGCATCGAACAGATTCTCGGCGCGGTCTGGGCGATCCGATAGGGAGCTGAGCATCAGCAATGCCGGACGCCAGCCCGTCTGGGCACAGGTCTCTCTCAGCGACCAGGCCACCTCCACGCCGTCCATGCCTGGCATGTGGTAGTCCAGAATGACCGCCTCGTAGGGCTTGCGGAAGCGGAGCGAGTCCTGAACAGCATGGAGAGCCTCCGGACCGCTCGCAGCCAGCGACACCTCTACACCGACACGGTTGAGCTGAAGCTGGACCATTCGGCGGTTGGTCATGTTGTCATCCACCACCAGCACCCGGCGCCCGCGAAGCTCCGCCTCACGCGGTGGCATCGGCATCTCAACCGGCTCCGCTGGGAACCGGAGCGTAAACGTGGAGCCCACGTTCGCCTCGGACTCTACCGTGAGGGTGCCTTCCATCAGGCCTGCCAGCTTGTTCGAGATCGCCAGCCCGAGGCCCGTGCCACCAAACTTTCGTGTCGTGGAGGCATCTGCCTGGGTGAATGCTTCGAACAGCTTGCTCTGCTGTTCTTCTGTGATCCCGATGCCGGTATCGCTGACGGCGAATGCGAGATGCCCATCGACGTAGCTCACGTCCACGACCACTTCTCCGCGCTCGGTGAACTTGACCGCGTTCGAGACCAGATTGATCAGGACCTGTCGAACACGCGTGATATCCCCTCGGACAGCACGGGGCACCGCCTGATCGTCGTGACCGAGGAAGTACGCGAGGTGGACACCCTTCTCATCGGCCCGAGCCGCGAGCAGATCAAGGGCCTCTTCCACCACCATATGGACCTCGAAGGGCTGGTGCTCGAGATCAATCTTCCCGGCCTCGATCTTGGAGAAGTCCAGGATGTCATTGATGATGGCGAGAAGCGCATCGCCAGATGTCCGGATGGTCTCGACGAAGTCGAGCTGCTCTTCGTCCAGGTCTGTGTCCATCAGCAAGCCAGTCATGCCGATGACGCCATTCATGGGCGTTCGGATCTCATGGCTCATCGTCGCGAGGAAGTCCGACTTCGCCCGTGCGGCGGCGAGTGCGGCAGCGCGTGCCTCTTGAAG
>JBCBZH010000335.1:0-3900 GCA_039815415.1 Bacteroidota bacterium | reverse complement strand
GCCGCTCCAGGGTCTCCATCGCGGACCGGACAGTGGCATACGTCAATCCGCTCTGGGAGGCCGCTTCCGTAATCGTAACCAACGGACGACGCTGCATCACCTCCTGAACCTGGAGCACGGAGCCCGACGACCGCCCCACGCCATCCCGAATCACCTGTCGGTCGCGCTCGAACAGATCCAGAATGTCGCGCGCGGTATCCACGGCCTGCTTTGAGGTCTCTTGCACGCCTCTCAGGAAATACTGGAGCCATTCCCGCCACTCTCCGTGCGTGCGGACGCGCTGGAGTCGCTCATAGTACTCACTCCGGTGCGTCTTGAAGAAGAGAGAGAGGTAAAGCAGCGGGTCGCTCAGGACGTCCTCGGCACAAAGGAGAAACGTTATCAGGAGCCGCCCGACACGTCCGTTGCCATCGAGAAACGGGTGGATGGTCTCGAACTGAACATGGGACAGAGCCGCCTTGATGAGAATCGGCACGCCGGGCTGATGGAGGTATCGCTCAAAAGCATCCAGGCAGGCCGCCAGTTCGTCGGGCGGAGGCGGAACGAACGTAGCCGTCCAGGGCCGTGCCCCACCGATCCAGACGGGCGACCTCCGGAACTCACCCGGCGTGTTGTTTGCGCCTCGTCCGCCCTGGAGAAGCACTCCGTGGATCTCGCGGATCAGCCGGAGCGAGAGTGGGAAGCCCCCCCGTAGCCGCTTCAGTCCGTGATCCAGCGCCGCGACGTAGTTCGAGACCTCGCGGACATCGTCGAGAGGGACACCAGGAGCTGCACCGTCCTCGTGCTGAAGAAGGTCGGTCAGCGACGACTGCGTGCCCTCGATTTGGGACGAGAGGACGGCCTCTTTGCGAACGTAGAGATACAGAAAAAGGTCGCGGTCGGGGAGCAAGGTGGCAATGCCGTCCAGCCGCCCGAGAGCCCGGTTGGCTCGTTCCATCAGATCGTGATCGGCCTCTGTGAGGTCGAGAACTGGTGGTAGCGGAGCCGGCACGAACGCGCGATAGGCCTCCGCGCCCGATCCGAAATGGCGATAGCGACCGGTTTCAGCAGGCGTTGTAGTCATTTCACTAGACACGATAGCGATTGTAATTCTAGCCTCAAATTACAACACACCCCTGTGCATGTCATGAGGGTGTCTTTACCCTACGAGCTGGCGTCCACCCTCGGCCTCGGCCCCAGATCGAGGTGGTCTCGCGTGCGTGTGTAGAGCCCGCCGCCCAGGCGCCCTACCGGACGCAGCGCCTCCTGGTCAATGCGCCAGCGCTCGGCATCCACCAGCTCGTCGCGGACGAACAGCTGCTCCACCTGCCCCAACACCACGCGCGTCTCCCCGATCTGCATCGTCGTGTGCTCGCGGCAGGCCATCGCCGCCGGAGCGTCGGCGAGACGCGGCACGTCGGTGCCCGGCATCGGGACCGTCGCCAGCTCAAGGGTGTCCACCTCACTCACCTCTGGCGGGTAGAGCGCCGAGCTGGCGTGCATGGCGGCAGCCACGGCTTCGTTCACCACGTTGATGACGAAAGCGCCGCGCTGGCGGATGTTGCGCGGCGTGTCTTTGGGTGTCCCGTCGGGGCGGTCGTCCGGGCCGAGGGCGACCACTGGCGGGCGATTGCCCATGAGGTTGAAGAAGCTGAACGGGGCCGCGTTGACGCTTCCATCGGCGTTGAGCGTTGTCACCCAGGCGATGGGGCGCGGCACCACCAGTGCGCTGAGGAGCTTGTAACGGTTGCGGGGCGAGAGGTCGGCAAGGGAGAGATCCATCGAACGAGCTGGCGAACGTGCGACGCGCCAACTCTCGCCAGCCCGACGAGGTTCGCCACCTGTTTGCATCCACTCTATCCCGTGAATGAGTCGCTCTCTCCTAGCGGATCCGCTGGAGTGTAACCCGGAAGGCTCCTGTGCCCATGTCCATGATGAGAGGATTGGCCTCCTGATTCAGCACGGTGATCTGTTCTCCTCCCTCACCCGCGTACATACATACCGACGCTGAGGCCTCTCCCGTCGAGCTGGCAAATGCAAAGGTGCCTGAGCAGCCTTGGGACGAGAACACCGGAGTGGCCACCTCCAGATTGACCTGGAGATCCGTGCCCGCGTTGAGGCGGCGCACGTCGGAGCGCGCCATCCAGACGGAGGTCCGGTCGGTGAGGCGATACGCCTCGCTTCCAAATTGGTTGAGCATTCCGTTGGGCGCCGCCCCCATCGCCTCAGGTGTCATGAAGACGGTCCCGACCTGCACTCCATCGCCGAGGTTGTAGGAAAAGGCTCTCCCGTCAGCATCGTTCTGCGTGACCGTGACAACAAACGGGTAGCGCTGCCCCGTCATCGTCACGACCTCATAGTCGAGGACGGTTCCGACCGGAGTGAGATTCGCGTCGGGCTGGCGAGAGGTGACACAGGCAGAGAGGCCAATCAGGCCAAGAACGAGAACGAGTCGCATGTCGAAGTAGGGCATGGGGTGTCTGAGGGAATAGGCACACAACTCTGAAGAATTCGCCACCCAGGAAGGAGCCCGAACTGGAACATCCGGCGGCTTGGGCTTGAACCGCGCCTGTTCGTCAGAAGACGGCGTCGGGGTACCCATGGGCGGAACGACGCCAGGGCACCAGGATCGCAGGGCATACGGACCCCGTTGAGACCTTTCCAATGCTCTCTTGCTCATGCCTACTGCTCTCCTCTGGCTTCGCAACGACCTCCGCCTCCACGACCATGCCGCGCTAACAGAGGCCCTCGAGGCCGCTGGCCCCGATGGGACTCTTCTGGCCGTCTACTGCCTCGACCCTCGACACACCGACGAGACGGCTTGGGGCTTCCGCAAGACAGAGGGATACCGGACGGCGTTCGTTCTCGAGTCTCTCCGCGACCTTCGCGGACGGATGCAGGCACTCGGTGGGGATCTCATTGTCCGGCGCGGACGGCCTGAGGACGTGCTTCCCCCCCTGGCCCAACAGGCCGGGGCCTCGACCCTTCATGTCCACGCAGAGCCGATGCAGGAGGAAACCGATGTGGAGGAGGGCGTCCGGAGTGCGCTTCCCGAGAGCGCGATCGACTGGAGATCGGTCTGGGGCCACACGCTCGTCGACATCGCCGCTCTTCCGTTCGACATCGACGACGTTTCCGATGTCTTTACCCAGTTCCGGAAAGCCGTCGAGAAAGGAGCGGCTGGGACGTACGTACCGCCACTTCCTACACCCGAGACGCTTCCTCCGCCGCCCGAGGGCATCGAGCCAGGAGACATCCCGGCGTCGGTGGCCAACCTTGGCCTGGACCCGCGCGAGCCTGACAATCGACTCGGATTCCGAATTCACGGTGGCGAGACAGCGGGGCTGGAGCGTCTCGACACCTACATCTGGGAACGCGACCGGCTCAAGGTCTACAAGGAGACGCGGAACGGGATGCTCAACCCCGACGACTCCTCGAAGCTGTCGCCGTGGCTGGCGCACGGGTGCCTCTCCCCTCGGCGCGTCCAGGCCGAGGTTACACGCTACGAGGCCGAGCGAACGAAGAACCGAAGCACCTACTGGCTCACCTTCGAGCTGCTCTGGCGCGACTTCTTCCGCCTCTATGGCGCCAAGCACGGCGACCGCCTGTTCTGGCCGTCTGGCCCGAAGGGTGTGGACGGGATGCCGGACCGCCTCGACGAGGGCCTGTTCACCGCGTGGCGCGAGGGACGGACGGGACTGCCGCTGGTAGACGCGTCGATGCGTGAGCTGGCCTCGACGGGGTTCATGTCCAACCGGGGCCGCCAGAACGCCGCGTCGTTCTGGACCAAACACCTCGGCCAACCGTGGTGGGCTGGCGCCGCATGGTACGAGGCGATGCTGGTTGACTATGACGTGACGAGCAACCCAGCGCGTGGACCTGAGTCGGGCTGCACCCAGAGTCGGCCAGTGCATTCCTTGC